>CANHRE010000021.1 GCA_947463095.1 Flavobacteriales bacterium
CACTTTCTATAAAGGTATCTCACAACACCCGCTGCTCAGACTTCACCAGCACAACTGCAATGAGGTCCGTTCCACTGCTGGTAAAGGTCCCTGGACCTTATTGGCTGTTTTCCTATGTGATTCTAAAACCAATGCCCTCATCAGGGAACGCAAACTCAAGAAATACAGCCGGGAAAAAACACTCATTTACATCACGCAATATGAAAACATCGTTCACCTGTTTCAATCTTAGCGCCGCCCTGGCATCCCTACCGCTTGCGGTAGTAAAAAACACAGGCCTTGGCTTCAAGGCGTCCCATGCGGCTGTGAGCCCAATTGTTCACCCTATTTTACATTTTTTGAATACCCTTGGAAAACTGCAACTTTGCAACAGGATGCTACCGCTTTCCTTTGAACGAGTTATCCTTGGCGTTGACCCTGGAACACAGATACTTGGCTATGGAGTCATTGGATGCAATGGCAAGAATTTCCAGTTATTGGACCTGGGCGTGTTGCGACTTGAAAAATTTCGCGACCACGCAGAAAGGCTTCGAAGAATACACGTTCGCATGACTGAGCTCATTCTACTCCACAGCGTTGGAGAAATGGCCTTAGAGGCCCCTTTTTACGGCAAAAACGTACAAAGTATGCTGAAGCTGGGAAGAGCACAAGGTGTTGCCATTGGCGCTGCTATTGCAAAAGATGTAGCAGTTTTTGAATACAGTCCCAGGAAAATAAAACAAAGCGTTACAGGAAAAGGAAGCGCGAGTAAAGAACAGGTGGCAGCTATATTACACCAATTGATGACCATTGACGTAAAGCCGGAAAAGTTCGATGCTACAGATGGACTTGCCGCCGGGGTTTGTCATTTTTTCCAGGCTAATCCGGGGAAAATAGGCCGCACAAGTGAAGGGAGCAGCAAGAAAAACGCTTGGGCTAAATTCATCAGCCAAAACCCGGACAAAGTACGCTAAGGCTCAAGCCATTACAGCCCGTATTCTATCTGCTAGTGCAGAAAGTTCTTCCTGCCCGGGCTTCATTTTGGTTTTTCCAAAATTCATATCATCAACATGCTGCATCGGAATCAGATGAACGTGCGCGTGAGGCACTTCCAGTCCAACTACTGATACACCAATTTTCCTGCAAGGCACGGCTTGTTTGATGGCAGCCGCTACTTTCCGTGCGAAAGGAAGAATTCCTGATAGGTGCAGCTCATCTAAGTCGAACAGGTAATCCACCTCTATTTTGGGCACTACGAGGGCGTGGCCCGTCACCAGTGGATTCACATCCAAAAAGGCAATAAAATGGTCGTCCTCCAGCAAAATGTGTGCAGGGATTTCCTTGTCTATAATCTTGGAAAAAATCGTTGACATGTCAACGAAAAATTTCAAGTATTTCCATCTTCATCAAACCCGCCGGCACCTGAACTTCCACAACATCACCCACGTGTTTGCCCATCAGGGCTGATCCGATTGCAGATTTCACAGATATCTTTCCGAGCTTCAAATCTGCTTCCTTCTCACTAACCAACATAAAAGTGAATTCCTTCTTCAGGCTGTGATTTTGAACACGTACAGAACTAAGAATGGTAACCTTACTGGTATCCACCTTTGAAACATCTATTAGGCGCGCATTAGACAAAAGGGTTTGCAACTGTGCTATTTTCATTTCTAGCATACCCTGAGCCTCTTTTGCGGCATCATATTCAGCATTTTCACTGAGGTCCCCCTTTTCACGAGCTTCCGCGATGGCTTTGGAAATTTTTGGTCTTTCCACTGCCTTCAATTCATGGAGTTCCTGTTTAAGCTTTTCGAGCCCTTCTTTCGTTAAATAAGTTATTTCACTCATGTTTCTTTCCTCCTTGGATAAAAAAAAAGTGTTGCACCGGTTAAGATGCAACACCACAAAGATAAGTTTTGGAATTATTCGTTTTCGTAATTCAAATCAATACGAACACCGAAGGTATGGGTACCTCCAAAAGGATTGGTAGCCCTGTAGCTATAGTCGATACCGAGGTTAGACTTGCTATCGGGGCCAGTTTTAAATGGAACGTCCAAAGACAAGCCCGCATTTAGACCGGTGTAGGCTGTAATTCGTGTATCGTAGTTAAAAATGCCCTCCTGATAGGTGAAGCCGAGGCGACCGGAAATGAAATTATTATAGGCATATTCCATTCCGAGGCTGGTTTCGTTGTTCTGGAATGCGTGGTTGGCAAAGCCCAATGCAAGAGTCAAACGATGCATATACAGACCCGGATCGCTATCAAGTCGGAAGTCGTATGCAGCGCTCATAGCAAGAACCGTAGGTAACTGGAAACGATCTACTCTATGTTGCAGGGTTTTGGTAAAATCACCGTTTTGTACCACAGCTTTTGTGCTTAAACCATCGCCACTGTGGCGCATATCAGGTCCAATATTCTTAACCACCAATCCGAAGTGGATGTCGTTCTTTTTGATGGTATTGGCCGGATTGGCAGAATTTACATATTGAACGCCTGCGTCCATGCTCATTCCCAGTGCGCGTGCATCAGGAATTCCTTCACTCACTGCACGGAACATTACGCCGGCCGTGATGGTATTGAAGGTTTTACCATATCCAACGCCAAAGTTGGTCATGCTCACACGATAAGTACCAAGTCCGCCATAGGGCTGATCTTCGGTAGTGATGACTATAGGCGCTACCTGCCACTGCATCACGCTTACACCAAGCACACCGTCTTCGCTCACCTTTTGGGCCAGTCCGAAGCTGTTGATATTGATACCACTTCCTCCGAGCCAGCTGGTACGGGAAAATGCGGCCTCTGTCATGTTCGCTCTGGCCAATCCTGCTATGTTCAGGTACGTAGCTTCTACGCCTTTGGCAGTGCTGACGCCTGACCATCCCCAAGCGGAATTCCGGCCCCAGCCATTGACTACCAGTTGTTGGGCACCTGCCTGACCTTGACGGTCCGGATTACCTGCCCAAAGCGCTATACCGGAACAAATTGCTGCGGCGAGGCTCCATGCTTTATTCAGATTCATGTCTTTTCTTTTTTGGCTTTTAAAATCCCTTAATAACTATCCAAGTCCACGGAATGCATGATGCCGTACCAGCGAACCACTTTTTCTCCCAGGTCAGGGGCTTTTACATGGATGATGTATAAACCGCTGGCGATAGGAACACTTGCATCATTTTTAAGATCCCAGTCAACGAAGGTTCTGTCGTCCGATTTTTCAATTCGGCGCACCAGTGCCCCGCTCAGGTTGTAGATGCTGATTGTGCAGGTTGGCGGAAGATTCGTAATCTTCACCCGTGCATCAATAGGACTAGTCTCATACTTACTGAATGCCCTATATGGGTTGGGTACTACATTCACCAGATCCAGTGATTTCTTGCCATGATCAGTGGTGATGGCCGGAGCTATATCCTCACTGTTAAAGGAATACACGGGAAGATTATTGTTCACCGGCGTAGTTGAGGTATTATAGGCCGTATAAGCCTTCTTAATTCTGATGCGTATGCGCACTTCTGTTGGAGGCACACCATCTTTCATGGAATAACCTGGAGCCAGGATGGTTGGCACTACCCACATGATTTGCGACAATACCTTCCGTTTGTCCACTGTGCCGGGAGAGGCACCTGCAGCAGAGGGCAGCAATACAGCCGAATAATCGCTGATTCCTTCTGGATATTTCTTTCCTTTCACCGTGCGCTGCACACCAAAACTGTATCCGGTTCCGAAGACATAGATAAAATGCTTACCTCCCAAGGCCGGATAAGTTCCGTTGTCGTTGAAAAAGGTAGACGTTGGATTCCAAATCATGTCCTTGCCATTCTCACCTGGCAGGTAACTGTCTTCACCGAATGCCAGATTCAGTCGTTCTCCTGTTTCCAGGTTCACCGCATAACCGGGGAAGTAGCTCTTACCCTGACCGGCACTTGGCTTCAGATCTCTGTCAAGACTGGTTCCCCAGCGCATGTTAAACTTATCCATCTGCCCATCAGTACTTGCTTTCACCTGATCATCAGCCATCTCGAGCACGATGCATTCCGACCATTTTGAACGATCAGGAGTGATTACCAGATCAATGCTGGCCAATTCGGTCAAAGGATTATCGGAAACGGCGCTGTTTCTCCATGCCATACCGAAGGTGTTCCTGTTTGTTGTTGCTTCCAGCCCTGCTCTTGCTGCGAGTGCATAGGGAGCAATACGACCATTCCAGATTTTCTCATAGGAGCCGTTGGGATCTAAAGGATTTCCGTTGGCGTCCTGCATATCGTGTTCATAGGGACTGAACGTAGAACCGCGACCTGCATTACCGGAGCGAATCCAGTTTTGCCAGATGTTGGCGCCTTGTGCCGCATCGTTATCGGCGATGGCAGAAAGCCATGGCCTTCCTGGATCTTCAAATTCCACACTCCAGTCAAGCAAACCATTGGCTACATCAGCTTGTGGTTTGGTACCGGGATTATTCACCTGCTCGATTTCCACACTCAGGCCCCAATCGTTCAGGGTAACCCTGCCCACTTTGGAACTGCTGGGGTTATTGGTAAGCGCTGGCCTTCCCTGCAGGGATTCAAACTTATAGGCAAGGGTGGTATCGCTAAATACGGTATCATTGGTGGTTTTATTCACCAGCATCCAACGGCTTGTTGATCTGATGGTATCCTGCCAACCTTGCGAAGACGGCTGGGTACGTGGTTTGGGTTCAAGAATGTACAGCTCGAAATTTGCCTTGGGCACTTTCAGCGGATCAACAACCTTGATTTTCGCCGGACCGTTTCCGCCGAGGTATTTGGGATTCAGGCTGGAGCCGTTTGCCAGGATTTCCTTCACTGTCTCTTCGGTAAATTCCAGCACATTGCCACCGTTTCCACGACCTTCTATACGCTGAAGGGTAGGACCGCTGCCATAACCTGAATTCAGGCGGGTACCGAAATTCTCGGGGTCAGTTTTGTGGGGAATTGCTTTAAGCACCTGGATGTTTCTGCGACCAGCAAGGAATTGCTGTGGCTCTGTTGAAAGAGTGTCATCAGAAAGCACGCCATAGGAAAGCACCATGTAATAGTAGGTTCTGAAGTCAACCAGGCCCTGGTTTGCGCTGGTAGCAAACAAATCTTTTTTGATGCTGAAAGAGTGGCGCAGGCCATTGTTCTCTCCGTTCACCTTTTCTTCAGGGATATAGGCATTCACCTTTGCATCAAATACGCGATTGATGATTTGAGCGAAGTTGTCTTTCACATCACACTGGAACAAGAGACGCGCTTTGTCTACATTCTCCAGATCACCTGTGTTCACTGTAGCGTCTTTCAGCTGGTAAATCATGTAACCCTGGAATTTGTAGGTAAGCTTCTTGTTTGCTTCGTTGATGTAGGCTTCGGTATACCCTTCAACTTTCTTACTGTTGGTGTTCACCAGTTTCATCACCAGTTCACCTTCCAACTCCTGCATTTCGATATCCGGAGCATCAGGACCATCCAGAATTTTGAAGTTGTTATTAAACAGTCGTTGCGCTTTATCTGAAGCAAGTCGCAGTAGGTTTAGCGAACCTTGTGCCGCGCCGGCGCAGGGCTGACCGGCACCGCCTGAGGTGGTGCGCGCCCAAACCACACCCACTGTTACACGGTTTACTGCACCGGGATACATGGTAAAGGGGCCTGAAGACTGCAGGAAGCGGCGATCACCGGGGCGGTTGCCGGCACTTCTTTCATCCCAGCACTGACCGGGAAAATCATTGTCTGTGCCTGCCGAGAACATATAGCGGGTGGTCTGAGAGCCACCGATGCCGTTTCCGCCAAAGGTAACGTTTTGACCACCCAGCCAACGCCCGCGAAGCAGGTTATAAAATTCCTGCGCGAGGTCAGGGTTTCCGTTAATCGGGTTATTGTCGTTATTGTAGTACATGAAGGCGCCCATGCCCAGCTCATTTCCTGCTGAGTCGCGGGGTCCTTCAAAGAAATCTACCCCAACGGTAGGCGGGTTCAAGCCGTAGCCAAGTACACCTTCATCATCTTCATCACCATTATAGCAATAGCCCAGAGCCCGGTTTACATCACACCCTACGTAGTCATCGGCATAGTTACCCAAGTCGGCATCTACCCACTGACCAAAATAGGTTTGGTTGATTTTGCTGAAGCTGCGGTTGATGACTTCTGTAGAATAGAAAGTCATGTTGTTCACCTCATCATTGGTGGCGAAACCAAAGGCGGTGGTATGCAGTTCTATACCAATGGGAACACCCTGGGTTTCGCTGTGGATGTTACCCTTATCGTTATAGCAGAACCACAGCATCATATCGGGCTGGCGGTCTACACCGTTTTCGCTGATAGGGCGGCGGTTATCCAGTACGGGGTGTTCACCCTGAAAAGGTTCATAAATACCGTTTCCGTTGATATCCTTAAAAGGAGCCAGCGATTTGGGTTCTGTTGAGCTGGTAGCATAGGGCCGGTTCAGGCCTGCGGGCCATTCGGTGATGCCTGCTCCGGGGTTGATCCAGCTATTGGCTTCAGCCTCTTCCATTTCTGTTCTGGAAACCTTCCAAATGCGGTCATAGGCTTTACAGCGTTGTGGGTCGGTACCTGCAGTAGTGGTATCCAGCGGACCCGGCCAGAAGTCGCTGCCGCGCTGCCGATAAGTCATCGCCGCCAGTTTCAGGTTTCCACCATCGTCCAAACCACCGATCCACAGGGCTCCGCTGAACATTGAATGCTTGCGAACGGCATTGGCATCGGTAACCTTCGGTACTTCGTACTTCGGGTTATTCAGATCCCACCACATATCCCCTCCATTGAGGATTTTGGTTCTTACGTTGTTGATATCCAGGTCGGCACTCTGAGTGGCAGGTTCGCAGGTATTGGCGAACATGTTCATACGCCTGTCCTGGGTTACCGGCTTGGAGCGCGGATTCAGGTTCGTAACGGGTCTAGCCTGAAGGGCTGCCAGGGTTACGAGCAACAGCGTTGAGCTGATGATAGATTTTCCTCTTTGTTTCATAATCACATTTCTTTTAAAGACCTAAGATGAAATTGCTGTAATGAATTAGTTGATATTAAAGCGGATGCCGAGGCGGATGGTTCTGGGAGACGCATAGTTTCCGCCCTGGGTATTCAGCAACGCACGATACAGGTCAACATAGCTTTGGGCATTGATTTGACGCTGTATGGCCAATTGACCTTGGGGTGAGTTCAGGAAGCCGTCGTCTGTTGGCAATCCGGTGTAGCGGTAAACGCTTACAATGTTCCTGCCATTCAACGCATTTTCTACCCACAGGTATGCATTAGCCATAAGGGGACGTTTGCCAGTTCCGCGGTTGATTTCAAATGATTTGCTCAGGTTGCCATTGATGGTAAATTGCCAGGGCAAGCGCGCTCCGAAAGGCACGCCTTTAATCTGGGCGCGGTCAACAGCACCAATCTGAACAGGCTGCGTGGTTGGGGTAAAGGGTGCCCCGCTGATGGCGAAGAACATAAGATTCAGGTTGGTAAACTTGAATATTTCCTTACCGCTGATCCGTGGACCATTGTACAGATTCTTGCCGTATTTGTCTTTGCCACCTTCCCATCCGATGTTGAATACGCCCTTAATGGCATGACGAATATCCAGTTCACCCAAAGGAATCATGGTACGCAGGTTAGGCTGGTTGCTGGCAATAAGGGCCTGTTGAGAGTTAATGTTGGAACCTGTACCATCTGCAAACTGCAGGGTGTAGTTGGCGGTCAGGCTTACCGGGCCAAGCTGGGTAAGGATGTACTGCACGCGGAAGCTCTTCACGGTGCTGAAATCGATGTTTCGATAAGTTGAGTAGGTTACGGGATAACCTTGGTTGATCTGATACAAACCGAAGTCACCACGGATTTCACTGTAGCTGGCGGTAATTTCAATACCACTGGTTTTGCCGATTTGCTGTTTGAAACCAACTTCATAATCTGTTTTAATACGAGGCTTCAAGTCACCATTGGAGATCACACTTCCCTGACGGTTTTTCAGGTAGTACAATTCGTCAATGGTCAGGAACGAAGCGCCGGCATTGGGCCTCTGAGCCAATACATCATAGCTGGCATAGAATAATTTGGTTCTGTCAATAGGAAACTGGAACCAGATACGGGGCAGCATGTTGATGGCAGGAGTAAAGTCCTTGAAAGAAGCGGGCGTAATTTGTTGGTTGTTCGGATCCACCAAATACGGAGCGATGCGTCCATTACTGGTTTGGTTCGCCAGGATTTCGGGGTTAGTTACTTCGCCGCCATTGGCATCATACCACTGAACGCCATCGCGGTAGCCGATGATGCGTGTGGGGGAATTCATGTCGTTCACATAAACCTTATATGTTCCTTTGATGTTGTCGGGATGATTTACATTCAACCCATTCAGTTCACTCACTTCAGCAGCAGTTTTCATGGGGTACAGGCTGTATGGGTCATCAAGGACGCGCTGGTTGGCATCATAGCGCTCCATGCGCAAGCCCACACGAAGTATCAGATCTTTATAGGCGAACTGATCCTGAACCCAAGCGGCCATATAAACTGGTTGGAATGCACCGATGGTTCGGTTGTCGCGGTCGAAGATAAACTTATCGATGGCCGGACGACCGCGAACCTTATTACCCAGGTGGTCATATCCGAAGTAGGAAACGTATCCGTTTCCATTGTTGAGCAATTCATCGGCATTGAACATATTCAGATTGAACATGGACGGGCTCAATGCGTTAATGTCTATAAAGCTGGTTTCGTTGATGGCTTTACCATAAACATCCTTAGCCCCCTGAGCAATCAATTTTTCGCGAAGGTTTTTGTCAAATGTGCTCTGCTCATTGCTGTTGATGAGGCGGTTGTAGCGCACGGTATCCTGAAACACGCCCCACTGGTCATAAGAAAGGATGGGGTTGTTCACATCCAGTTCGGAGATGTGTTTGTTGGCAAGTTGTCGCATTAGAATCCAGAGGCCGTTGGCACCAAGTCCATAGCCGCGCTGAATTTCCTGCTCGTAGGTCAAACCGAACTGCACATCATGGGGAGTGCGCAGCTGGCCTTCAGCTTCTTTGCCTTTCACCTGGAATTCACCCATGGCGAAAACAGTGTAGCGTTCAGCCTGGCTCTTGCTCCAGTTGGCAGTTACGGTACCGGGTGTTGACCACAGAGAATACACGTTTGGAGGGTTAAAGCCGTTCAACAGACCCTGATTGTTGATGATGGTATTGTCGTTGCGGATTTTCCCGCCCAAACCGGCCACATAATCATACAGGTTTCTGGTGTAATTGGCGCGAAGGGGATTCAGTCCGCTGGGGTTAAAGGTAACAAGGGTATCGGTGAACCCAATTTGTTCCCAGTAGTCACGGATATAAACGATGTTACCGAATTGATCTTTCACCCTACGTGGTTGACGGTTGGGGTTGCCGCTCGCATCTCCATGAGAATAGGCGAATGCCTCGGTAGGATAGTGGGTAAAGGCGCCCAGATTCCCGTAATCGAAGTAGTTGTCCAAATGGTTGGCATCGCGGGTTTTTGAGGCATTGCTCTGGTAGTCGAAACGGATGGTATAGAAAGCATTCTGGATGGCAGAGCCTTCAGAGTTTTTCAATTTTTGGGTGAACCTGGCATAGGTACGCACAGTATTCGCGTCGGTACGGGGATTTAGCCCGTAGTTCATGATGGAATTGGTGGCAGAATAAGCGCTGGAACCGAAGTAGCTTCCAAAAACGGTGAAGTCTGTTTGCTTGTTGAACTGGTATACCAGTTTTCCTTGCAGGGCCGCGGTAGTGGCACCCGAGTTGGGTCTCGCCTTGAGCAATTCCATATCGCTATCGCGCAGGAAGTTGCCGGCGTGCACCAAGCCATTGGGGGTTGCCACCAGAGGGCGTTCTTCTATTTCGCGCAACTTGTCTTCTTTCACCACATAAACACCGGTTACCATAGGCGCGCGGTCTTTGGTATAGTTTCCGTTTCCTGAAACGGAGAAGCCGAGGCGAACGAATTCTTTTGATTTATTTCCTTTGTTGGCAATCAGCAAGGGACCTGAAAGGTAACCTTCCACCTGATTGTAACCGTAGGGGTCCAGTTGTTGAGAGGTGATGGCTTCAAGGCTGCCGATGTAATTCCGGGAAATACCACGCGTAGTTACACTGATGGCACCACCGGTAAAGTCACCGTACTGGGCGGGAACACCACCCTGAATCACTGTTACCTGCTGTTGCCCTGCGAGGATGGAGGTTAGGTTACCGATAACGCGAACACCGTCCACATAATAAGCTGTACCGTCGCTTCGCGAGCCTCGGAAAGAGATACCCTGCGAGGTGTTTACCACACCACCGGCGCTGGCAGTAACGATGTTTGCCACGCTGCGGCTGTTCATCTTAACAAGGTCATCGCGGGTAACAACAGCGGTATTTCCCGTGCGGTCAATCACCTTTTTCTGGGACCTACCTCGAATCACCAGGGTTTTCAGGTCGCTCGCCTTTGGAAACAGGCGAACGTTCTCTTCCTGGGGAACGTTTTCAACGATTTTCACAGACACAGAGTCTGTATTCATTTCGTTGAACGAGGTAATCAGGGTGTAATTCCCCGGATCAATGGTTTTAAAGTAGTAGCGACCGCCATTTCCGCTGTTAGCCTTTCCGGCTTCCACCCCATCACGCACCAGCACAAGTGTGGCACCCACGATGGGCTGTTTGGTTTCAGCGTTGGTCACCACACCGCGCAGCTCCCCGTAATTGGTCTGTGCCTGAAGGCCGAAGGACATGCCTATAAAGGCTGTGGCGGCAAGCAGTGAACGTAGTGTTTTATTCATACTCTGATTATCTCTTTTACAGTTTTAGAGCAAGGGCGCAAATTCCCTCAAATTTTGTAATATTCCAATAGTGTTGGCAGCATTTGAGATTCTCGATTGAACCAACGGATAATTCGAGCAGCGAGTACTCCCGAAATACGCTCGTATGATTCGGTGCTCCATCCGCCCACATGCGGGGTAAAGAGCACCTGATCCATGCTGAGCAGCAGGTCAAACCATTTTTTATCATCGGCGGCAAGTGCACTGGGGGGTTCTTTTTCAAGCACATCAGCTGCAAAGCCTCTGAGCATGCCACTTTGAAGGGCTTCGGCTACATGCTTTGTACGCACTACCGGTCCGCGGCTCAGGTTTAACAGGTACAACGGTTTCCGGAATCTGCGCAGGTAATCGGCATCCACCATAAAGCGTGTTTCGTTGGTGAGAGGAACATGCAGGCTCAGTACATCGGCCTCCCGAAACAGCTCATCCATATCGGTTTGGCGCACATGGGCTACCTGCTCTATCGTCTTGTAGGGGTCATAGGCCAGCACCTGCACACCAAAGCCGTATAATCGTCCGGCAAAGGCGCTGCCGGTATATCCGAATCCTAGGATGCCCACGGTTTTACCTTTCAACTCGGCACCACGGTTTCCTTCGCGGTCCCAAATACCACTGCGCACCTCACGGTCGCCTTTGGCAATATTGGCCAGGAGGCTCAACAGCATTCCGAGCGTTTGCTCGCCAACGGCGTCGCTGTTGGCACCACCGGCATGCACAATACCAACACCATGATGAGTACAATCTTTTTCGTTGATGTTGTCAGTGCCGGCGCCAGCGCGGGCTATCAGGCGCAAACGGGGCGCTGCTGAAAGAAATGCATCGTCAACATACAACTTACTGCGCAGCACCAGCACCATACAATCAGCAGCCAGTGCGCGGGCTTCATCGCTGCTGCAATCAGGACGGTACAACGGCTCAAAACCTGCGGCTTCGAGTGCTTCCATCAGCAGCGGATGAACATCATCTATGATCAATACCTTGTTCATGAGACCGTTTTTTCGGTTTGTTGATTCGAAGTTAACAGCCTAAACCCGCCCTTGTATGCGGTCTTTGAACAACGAGGTGAGCGGATTGAACAACGGGCGCTGACTCACCTTTTACGTTCACGACGGCTTTTCCAGTTGCTTTCTGCCGCCGGAACCTGGGCTGTTGCGTTTTGAGGTGCGTTGGTTGCAGCGCGGCGGCTCCAGGCGAATGCAGCAGCGATGGCGGCAGCCGCTTCTTCTTCTGCTTCGAAGGCGTGATGGTCGAGGTATTCCGGCTTGAAATGCCGACCGATAAAGCCGGTGTCAAAGTTGCCGGAAACAAAAGCTTCATGCTTCATCACAAAAGCGCCAAAGGCCAGGGTGCTGGCAATGCCAGACAGGCGGTATTCTGAAATGGCCCGCAGCATGCGCCCCAGGGCTTCCTCGCGGCTACTACCCCACACAATGAGTTTGGCAATCATGTTGTCGTAGTAAATGGGAATCTCCATGCCGGCTTCCATGGCATCGTCCACACGGATACCGGGGCCTTTAGGTATAGCGTATTCGGTAATGATGCCTATATCCGGCAGGAAGTTGTTGGCCGGATCTTCGGCGCAAACCCGCAGTTCTATGGCATGTCCGTTGATCTTCAGGTCATCCTGGGTGAAACTGAGTGGCAGACCAGCCGCCACGCGGATTTGTTCCTGCACCAGGTCAATACCGGTAATCATTTCGGTAACAGGATGCTCCACCTGCAGGCGGGTATTCATTTCCAGAAAATAGAAATTCCCGTCGTTGCCCACCAGAAATTCCACGGTTCCGGCACCGGTATAGTTACAGGCGCGGGCTACATTCACGGCGGCTGTACCCATCCTGTGGCGCAATGCCTCATCCAGCGCGGTGCTGGGAGCCTCTTCCACCAATTTCTGGTGGCGGCGTTGTATAGAACATTCGCGCTCAAACAGATGGCATATGTTGCCTTGCTGGTCGGCAATAATCTGAAATTCGATGTGGCGTGGCCCGCCGACATACTTCTCAATAAATACCGAGTCGTCGCCGAAGGCGCTGCGCGCTTCACTCTGCGCCCTGCCTAGTTCGTCTATAAAATCTTCGGCGCGTTCAACGATACGCATTCCCTTTCCACCACCGCCGGCACTGGCTTTTACCAATACTGGAAAGCCAATTTGACGGGCAATGTTCAGGGCTGATTCGGGGTCGTTGATGGCCTCGTTAATGCCTGGCACCAAGGGTACACCGAACTTCTCAACGGCCTGCTTGGCGCCGATTTTACTGCCCATCACCTCCATGGCTTCCGGAGAGGGGCCAATGAGTGAAATTCCTGCTGTTCTGAGGGCGCGAGCAAAAGAGGCATTTTCCGACAAAAAGCCGTAGCCAGGATGAACGGCCTGCGCACCTGTTTGTTTGCACACCTCGATGATGGCGTCACCCCTGAGGTAGCTTTGGTTGCTTGGCCCCGGGCCGATGCAAAAAGCCTCGTCGGCATAGCGCACATGAAGGGCATTGCGGTCGGCTTCGCTGTACACTGCCACCGTGCGTATGCCCATCTCGCGGCAGGCACGCATTACACGAATGGCAATCTCTCCGCGGTTTGCAACCAGTATCTTGTTAAACAGGGCCACCGTATTTGCTGTTAGTCCTGGTCTTTGAAAGGTTCTTCCAACATGGGAAGCTTGATCCACTGGCGCTCAGCATCACTTACCGCTGAAATGCCCCAGAAGCCCCCATCAGCGTGGGCGATGTAATGGGCAAATTCGCGAAGACTTTTATAAAGCTGTCGTGCGAAATGTTTCTCGAGCTGGGGGAAAATGAGGTTCAGGCGCTGCAGCAATCCGCTGAGCATGTCCTGACGTTCTTCCGTATTTTCGGGAAGTGATACCAGCATATGCCTAAGGTGGGCAGCCAGGTCATGGTCGAGTTCTGCGTACAAGGCACGCAGCTCATATTGTTCTGAAAAGGTTTTGGTATGCACCAGTTCCAGGATGCGCTGCTGTTCTTCCAGCTGCACATGGCCGTCGGCACCGGCAATAAGTATACTTACGTAAACAGGGGCCTGGAGCACCAGATTTTTCTCTTCTTCTGATAAATGATGGATGTGGTCGAGCATTGGAATGAGCTAAATAACTTTGCGAAATAACTAAAAAGGTGGCAAGGCGGCACAAAACTCTTCAACTGATTCGCGCCGAATGGCAAAGTGACCTAAGTCAGAAAGCTGTTTTAGCAGGTGTTCTGCTGCAGCTGTTCACCACGGTTCTGGTGTGTTATCTGGCGGTTCAGGTGATGCCTGTTCCGGTTTGGAATGCCATGTTCTGGATTTTGGTGCTTACCGGAACCATGCAGGGTATTGTGAAGAACTTTATTGCCGTACCCGCCGGTCGCTGGCTATACCTGTATCAGCTTTGCGAACCAGGTTCGCTCATCCTTGCCAAGATCATCTACAACAGCCTGGTGATGACGGTTTTATTGCTGGGCACACTGTTGATGTATTCTTTCTTTTTGGGTTTTTATGCCCCTCAATGGTGGCCTTACCTGCTCAGCGTATGGCTTACCGGTCTGGGCGTGAGTACGGTTCTTACCCTTGTTTCTGCCATATCCGCCAAAACAAGGCATGCCGGCCTGATTGCGCCCGTGCTTAGCCTTCCTGTGATTATCCCCGTACTTCTGGCCGGGATGAGTGCCAGCAGGAAATGCCTGGAATCCTTTCTTCCGGAAGCTTTTTACAAAGACTTGCTGGTGATCATCACCCTGGATGCCCTGCTGATATACCTGAGCCTCATCCTGTTCGGCTTTGTGTGGCGCGAATAGTCTTCTGATATCATGCCGATGTCCGGGCTGCTTGACAACTGTTCCGATACAATTCTTTAGATTCGCCATGATATCATCAGCCTATGAAACGGATTATTACCCTTTTCCTACTCCTGTGTGGCTTCACTTCCGGCTTCCTGGCCGAGGCACAGGTTGCCAAAACCCAGGTGGTGATGGCCGGAGCCATTGCCAACCCTGACGGCACCCTCACTATATACTGGCCTCAAGAGGCCTATACCGGCACCTGGCAGATATATCGCCGCAGCGACCTGAACAATGAGGACTGGGGTGCTACTCCCGTGGGCACCGTGGCAGGAAATGTGGCAAGTTGGAAAGATGCTTCTGCCAAAAAAGGTGCGGCCTATGAATATATGGTTGTGAAAGTAAATGCCAGCAATCAGGCCGATGCCCTAGGCTATGTCTGGGCCGGCAACCGCTATGAAGAACAACTTGCCAACGGCGGCATCATCCTGCTGATAGACAGCAATTACCAGCTTCCCCTGAAGAATGAAATTAATCGCCTGAACGCACAACTGCAATCGGAAGGCTGGAACACCAGTATGCTGTATGCCGGGCGAAAGGAGAAACCTGCGCTGGTGCGCAGCCGCATACAGGCCGAATACCAGAGGCGCGGTGGAAAGGTAAGCACGCTGTACATCATCGGCCATGTGCCAGTGCCCTATTCCGGCGATTACAGTTCTTCCTTTATTCCTCCTCCCGACGGGCACGTGGAAGGTTCCGGAAACCATACCGGCGCCTGGCCGGCAGATTTATTCTACGGCGAGCTCGACGGAGAGTGGTTTGACAGCGAAGTAACCCGCACTACCGGCTCATCTCCCCGCCTGTACAACATTCCCGGCGACGGCAAGATGGACCAGACCAAGGTTCCCGGGGCCGTTGACCTGGAAGTGGGTCGTGTGGATTTGTTCGATATGACCTCTTTCAGTAAAAACGATACCCTACTGGTACGTAAATACCTGAACCGCAATCACCTGTGGCGCACCGGACAACTGCGTTCCGTAAACCGCGCCCTGATTGACAACAACTTCCCTACCCTGAATCTGGCCTCCACAGGCTACCACAACTTTGCCACCTTTTTCCGCACCGACAGCATTTTTGATAACCGTGATTACTTCACTGCGCAAAAAAGTGGTGCCTATTTATGGAGCTATGGCTGCGGCGCCGGATCTTACACTTCCTGTTCCGGGATAGGCGTTACCAACAACTTCGCCGCAGATTCCCTTCGGAACATATTCACCATCCTTGCCGGCAGCTTTTTCGGCGACTGGGACGTGAACAACAGCCTGTTGCGGGCTCCACTGGCCAACAGTGCCCTGGCCTGTTTCTGGGGTGGCATCCCCAAGTGGTATGTGCACCATATGGCGTTGGGAAAACATATTGGCTTTGGCACACGGATCACCCAGAACAACAGCACCTTTTACTTCAGCGGAAACTTTAACTATTCCCAGCAAGGCATACATATTGCCCTGATGGGCGATCCCACCCTGCGCATGGCTTATGTGCCGTCGCCATCAAACCTGAAGGCCCAAAGCGTGTCCAACCGCGTAAAACTAAGCTGGAACCGGGCTAAAGGTGCGGTTGACGGCTATGCTGTGTACCGTTACGACAGCGCTTCCAATGGATACTTCAGGGTAAACAAGAATTACCTGATTACCGATTCGGTGTATTACGACAGCACGAACTACCTGCAGGGCAGAAACCTATATACAGTACGTGCACTGCGCCTCGAAACTACCAACTCCGGAACCTGGTGGAATGCCAGCGGTGGCCCTTATAGCTCAGTAACGCATTCCAACAGCGTGATGCAGGCTGCTGTACCGCTGGAACTGACCCTCTTCCCAAACCCGGGCAAGGGATTGGTTCAGCTGGCACTGAGCACCCCAGTAAATGATGCTAAAGTGCAGGTGTTTGACCTCAATGGACGATGTGTTTTCCGAAGGGATTATACCCAAAGTACAGCGCAGTTTGAAGCAGACCTGAGCGCCTTGCAGGGTGGGCTGTACCTGGTTCGCCTGGAAGCACCGGGACACAGCATCGCCAGCTGCAGCTATGTGAAACTGCCCTGAAGATGGGGAATCGTTTCCTGAAGTACGCCTTCCTGCTGACGGGAATAGTACCGGCACTGTGTGCGCTCAACGCTTGCAGGAAACCTGAAATCGGACCGCCCCTCATAGCCAAACCTGCCCTCGTTGGTGCGGATTTGTCCTTTTTGCCTGAAGTAAGGCAAAGCACGTTGCGTTGGTATAACCCCTCAGGGCAGGTAGAAGATATGCTGCTAACCCTAAAGAATGCTGGCATCAACCTGGTTCGTTTGCGACTATGGCACCAGCCTGGCGCAGGCGCTGACTTAGCAAAGGTGCAGACCTTGTGCGAGGAGCTGCGCGGATTAGGCATGAAGTCACTCATCAGCCTCCATTATTCCGATTCATGGGCGGATCCTGCCCACCAATCGAAACCGATGGCCTGGAAAACGCTAAGCCGAGCCGCGCTGGCCGATAGTGTTTATGCCTATACCAAGGGGGTAGTGCAGGCGCTGCAACCGGATTATATCCAAATTGGCAATGAAATAAACGGCGGATTGCTTTGGCCCGAGGGAAGCAGCAGCGATACAGGAAGCATGCTCCCCTTGCTTCGAGCTGGCATCCGCGCGGTGCGCAGCATCCGCAAGGAAACACAGGTTGTGATGCACCTGGCCATGCTTGAGGGCGTGGAGCAACAGTTGGAACCGTTTCGCTCGCTGGACTTTGATATCATCGGCCTGAGCTATTATGCCATGTGGCACGGCAAGGATTTAAATGTACTGAAGCATCGGCTGCAGTCCATCAGCAAGGTATTCGGTAAACCCCTGTTCATAACCGAAACCTCCTATCCCTTTACCCTGGGCTGGAACGATAATACGCACAACGTTACAGGCCTTACAGAGCAATTGTTACCACAGTTTCCGGCAACGCCGCAGGGCCAGAAGGATTTTCTTTGGGCCATCCGCAACATGATTTTAGCTGTAGAAGGGGGATTGGGTTTTTGCTACTGGGGCGGGGAATGGACTGCATTCCGGGGCAACAATGCTACCGATGGCTCATCTTGGGAAAATCAGGCGCTATGGGACTTTCAGGGGCGCGCACTGCCAGCAATGGAAGCGTTTTGGTGAGGGCTCTTGCCGGATTATTACATTCAGTCCATTGAAATCGCAGCCAACTTAATTCCGGCACTTCCAACTTTAAAGTTAAGTTCTTTCTACCGTGCTCAGCAGCATAGAATAACTTCAGCAGGCTGTCTGCCATACCTGTTAAAAAAAGGCTGTATTGGCTAAGTGAGCGCTTACAACCGTTCCATTCGTTTGACTTGCTTGTCCTACTTTTGCGCCATGACTAAAGGTCCGGTTTCGCAATTTATCCAGCACCATTACCGCCATTTCAACGCCGCTGCGCTGAAGGATGCAGCCATGGGCTATGAACAGCACCTGCTTGAGGGCGGCAAGATGATGGTTACCCTGGCAGGCGCGATGAGCACTGCTGAGCTTGGGGTAAGTTTGGCCGAAATGATTCGTCAGGGCAAAGTGGACATCATTTCCTGCACCGGTGCAAACCTGGAAGAAGACCTGATGAACCTGGTGGCACATAGCCACTACCGTCGCATCCCCAACTACCGCGACCTTACACCACAGGAAGAATGGGATCTTTTGGAGAAGGGCCTGAACCGTGTTACCGATACCTGCATTCCCGAAGAAGAGGCATTCCGACGTTTACAGCAGCATATCCACAAGCTGTGGAAGGACGCCGATGATAAGGGCGAACGCTATTTCCCGCACGAATTCATGTACCGGATGATTCTGAGCGGCGTGCTCGAACAATATTACGAGATCGATCCAAAGAATTCATGGATGATTGCCGCCGCGGAAAGAAACCTGCCCATCATCGTGGGCGGCTGGGAAGACAGCACCATGGGCAACATTTTCGCCAGCTATGTGATTAAAAATGAAATCAAGGCCACGACCATGAAAAGTGGCATCGAATACATGGTATGGCTGAGCCAGTGGTACCGCGAAAACTCCGGTGGCAAAGGCGTGGGCTTCTTCCAAATTGGCGGAGGCATTGCCGGCGACTTCCCCATTTGTGTGGTGCCGATGATGTATCAGGATCTGGAATGGCATGATGTTCCTTTCTGGAGCTACTTCTGCCAGATCAGCGACTCTACAACCAGCTATGGAAGCTACTCCGGTGCCGTACCGAACGAAAAAATCACCTGGGGCAAGCTGGATATCCATACGCCCAAATACATCGTGGAAAGTGATGCGACCATTGTGGCTCCGCTGATTTTCGCCTGGGTGCTGGGGTGGTGAGGATGTGTTATCATTCAAAGTCTTTTTAGCTTACGTCATCCCCTTTGGATTTCGCGTTTGCTTCAAGCCTCTGTTAGAATCATGTCATCCCTTCGGGATTTAAATATTGCAGAACCCCGAAGGGGTGATATTGATTTGCCGAATTTTTTAAGCACTGATTTCTTCAGATATTACAGTACATTCTACAATAGAAATTAGTATTATTTTCGTGGTGCAAACAATGATTTGAATGCCCTGCCCTTCATACCGGATCACATATACAATCGCCGAAGAGATATTCATGCGATTTATGGCGGTAATGGGCAATCTGGTATATCCCCAAGCGCGAGTTATCCCTATATTTTTATATTCACCGGATCAGCCGGAACCCAGCACGGATATGCTGACCGCTGGGAAAATAACAACGTTTTTTCCTACACCGGAGAAGGTCAGCAGGGCGATATGGAATTTATCAGAGGAAACCT
The DNA here is from genome assembly GCA_947463095.1 of Flavobacteriales bacterium. GTDB lineage: Bacteria > Bacteroidota > Bacteroidia > NS11-12g > UBA955 > REEB481. The sequence goes on from CANHRE010000021.1 coordinate 19,393, forward strand.
CGCCCTGAGGGATCATATGCTCAACGGGAAGCGGGTATTCCTTTTTGAACAGGCCGGAAAGGGATTTGTAAAGTTCATTGCAGAGGTTGAAATACATGAATTTGGTTTCTTTGAAACACATGATACTTCAGGAAAGGTTAGAACTGGTATTAAATTCTTCTTCAAGCGTCTAGGTTTATATCTGCCAAAAACGGATTTCATTCAAGATACCATTTATGTTGATAAACCGCAATCGGAGTTATATAAACTACTTCAGCCGAATGTTACTGAGCGTCAAGGTCTTGTAACATCCCGTGTGGGCCAGAGTGCCTACCGTAAGAGCATTATACACCGCTGGGAATACAAGTGTGCAGTTACCGAATTCAATGAACTGAAAATTCTGGTTGCATCGCACATTGTTCCATGGGCAGAAGCATCAGATGAAGAACGCCTGAACGTGCACAACGGCATCCTGCTTTCCCCGGTTTATGACGCCCTATTTGACCGTCATTTGATAAGCTTTGAAAATCACGGGCAAATTATTTTATCGGATCAAATCGAACCTGAAGCCTACCGGAAAATAGGCGTTAGCGGCAAGGAACGAATTAAAAACCTGAGCAGTGAAAACACTGTATTTCTGGAACATCACAGAACACAGTTGATCACACAAGGGCTTTGAAGTATTACCATTCCCCCCATTTCCTTTTCTTTGCATCCCATGAAATCGCTGCTCAGCCTCTTCCTTTCACTGTTGTTCCTCAGCAACAGCTTCGCGCAGGACAAGCCCGCCTATGCCCTATACAATGCCAAGGGTAAAACTGTTTCATACAGGGATATGATGAAGGCTATGGCTGCTGCCGACGTAGTACTCTTCGGTGAACTGCACGACAACCCGATTGTACACTGGCTGCAGGCAGAAGCTACCCGCGACCTCATTTCGGGCAGCGGCAGCCGGAAGGTGGTGCTCGGCGCAGAAATGTTCGAAGCCGATGTACAGGCTACCTTCAACCGCTTTCTGGCCGGCGATACGTCCCTCACCGAAAAGGATATGAAGAAACTGTGCCGCGCCTGGCCGAATTACCAGACCGATTACAGCCCTCTGGTGGAACTGGCCATGCAACATAAGTTGCCCTTCATCGCCACCAACATTCCCCGCAAATACGCAGGCACCGTTTACCGCGGCGGCTTCGAAGCCCTGGATACCCTGCCTGCCGCCATCAAGGCGCAGATAGCCCCCCTGCCCGTTCCTTATGACAGCACCCTGCCAGGATATAAGAACATCTTCATGGCCGTGGGTGGTCATGGAACGCCAAACCTGCCCAAGGCACAGGCCATCAAAGACGCTACCATGGGCTGGTTCATCACCCAAAACCTGCCGCAAGGCGGCCTGTTCATTCACTACAACGGCACCTACCACAGCGATAACCACGAGGGAATTATGTGGTACCTGAACCAATACAAACCGGGACTGAAAGTGGTTACCATCAGCAGCCAGATGCAGGATAACACCGCTCCTCTTTCCTCGGAAAATAAAAGCAAGGGCGATTACATCATCATCGTGCCTGAGCGCATGACGCGTACCTACTGATTCCAGGGAAGAAACTTCTCTTCCTGCAACACCTGCAGCACCGGATTGCTGCTGTTCAGCGTTTCTCCGTTCAACACACGCTCATAAAGCATCAGGTAATCACGGCACATTCGCCCGGCATTGAATAGTTCGCGCGCCCGCTCATGGCAGTAAGCACGTGAGAATCGTTCAAGGTGCTTCAGGCTATAGGCCAGCTCAGTGGCGCTGCTGCTCAGGGCCCCGCTTTCTTCATCCACCAGCTCCGGCAAGGCGCCGTAAGGGGTGGCAAACACCGGACAGCCGAAATACATACTTTCTATCACTGCCAGCCCAAAAGGTTCATGCCAGCGCACAGGAAACACGAGCGCTGATGAGTTCTTCAGCACTTCCAGCTTGCGCGCACCGCCCACCATGCCGCAAAAAGCCACCCTCGGATCCAGGGTGAAGCGAAAGCCCATTTTCAGGTTCAGCCGCTTACCACCCATCACCAGCAACTTTGTATGGGCAAGCCTGGACACACGGATGGCGCCCTGCACATTTTTCACCCGCCAGGCAGCATTGCCAAGAAAATGCGCATAGCGCCGGCTTGGTGAATCCAGCATCGGAGATCCGTAATCGTCCCAGTCGAGTCCATTGTGCACAAAAGCATCGGCGCCATAGCGGTCGGCGTGGTTTTTAGACAGAAACACGGTGTTGACGGGAAAGGGATTGCAGCTGTTGCGGTTGCCGTGATTGGTGATCAGCGAAGGGATGGGCAGCAACTCATCGCTGGGGAAATGAAGGTGGGCAAGATCGCAGTCGGTGGGAATTTGCGCCGACAATGGGCGGTCGTGGGTCAGGGGCAGCACCCTGGCAAATGGGCTGCTGCTGCCGGGTTTACACAGCAGGGTAACGCGATGGCCCATTTTGTGCAGCTCCCGCGCCAGATACCATACCACGCGCTCCGTTCCGCCATAAGCCGAAACGGGCAGCAGGCCATGTTCAACAAGACAGATGTGCATTCCCACAGTTTCCAAAAATGGAGGCTGAAATCGGCATGAAAAAGAAAAATCTTCCCACAATTCCCCACCATAGCAGAAACCCTTTATATTCGCTGCAAATCAGGGCTTCACACCGAACCTCATCACGGTAAAATCGCCAGCAAAAAGCACGAAAACAGGGATTCTCCACGTTGATGTGCAAAAGCTGGGGGAAAATGTGGGTAAAAGTGGGAAGCGTTGGTTTTATTTAGCAGGTCAGAAGACTTAGGAAAACTCCATGACACAATTCATCGGCGAATTCAGCTGCAAAGTGGACGACAAAGGCCGGATCATGCTGCCTTCCCGTCTGCGTGCGCAGATTCCTGAGAGCGCCGGAAATACGGTGGTGGTGAACCGTGGGTTTGAGCAGTGCCTTGTGCTGTTCACCCGGGAGGACTGGCTGGCTGAAACAACTAAACTGGATCACCTCGATGACTTTATGAGTCCGGAGGTGCGCCGGTTTAAACGACTGTTCACCAATGGGGCTACCCCGGTGCAGTTGGACAACGCCAACAGAATCCTTATCCCTAAGAAGTTGCTGGAATACGCAGGCCTGGAGGATGATGTGGTGTTGACTGCGTATGGCAACAAAGTAGAAATCTGGAGTCAGAAGGCTTACGACAGCGAACTCAATGTAGACGCTGATGAATTAAGCAGGCTGGCACAGCAGTTTTTCAACCGTTCAGCCACACGCAGCCATGATGGAACTTCCTCCTGACGCCCCCTCCAACACGGCCTACCACCTACCTGTAATGTTGCGGGAGTCGGTGGATGCGCTGAACATCCGGCCCGACGGCACCTACGTAGACTGCACCTTCGGCGGCGGAGGGCACAGCCGGGAAATCCTGTCGCAACTGGGCCCGGAAGGCCGGCTGGTCGCTTTTGATCGCGATGCCGATGCCATCGCCAATTTACCCGACGATCAACGTCTGATCTTCGTTCCGCACAGCTTCAGGTTTCTGTATCAATTTCTGCGCTTTACAGGATGTATTCCGGTAGACGGCATCCTGGCCGACCTGGGCATCTCTTCCCACCAGATTGACCAGGCGGAACGGGGATTTGCACACCGCTACGATGCCGATTTGGACATGCGCATGGACCGCCACGCCACCTTGCATGCCGGAACGGTGGTTAATCAATATCCGGAGGAATCGCTGGTGCGCATCTTCCGCAATTATGGAGAAATAAGCAATGCTGCCAAGCTGGCTTCCAGGATTATCGATACCCGCCGGCAACATCCAATACGCAGCACCGGAGCCCTGTGCGAAGTGCTGAGCACCTGCACATCGGCACATACCCGCAATAAGTATTTCAGCCAGGTATTCCAAGCCATAAGAATGGAGGTAAACGGCGAACTGCTCGCCCTGGAAACCATGCTGGAACAAGGCGCCGAGGTGCTTCGTCCGGGTGGCAGGCTTGTGGTCATCAGCTACCATTCCCTGGAAGACCGGATGGTGAAGCACTTCCTGGCCAGTGGCAACATGGAAGGAACCCGCGAAACCGATCTGTACGGCAACACCCAACGACCCTTTGACCCCGTCCAGAACCGCGCACAAATGCCCGGTGAGGAGGAAATAAATGCGAACCGCCGCGCGCGCAGCGCCAAGATGCGCGTGGGCATCAAAAGATAAAGCAATGAAACAGGAAGAAGAATCATTGCTGAATTCAAGAAATCAAGGCCTCACCTCGGAAGAAACGGTGGGTTCGGAAAAAGCCCTGTCATTGCAGGCCCTGAAAACATGGCTGCGCCCGGCCGTGCTCATCCCGTTTGGGCTGGTGGTATTTGTGCTGGTGCTGCTCTATGTAGCCAATCAGTTGCACGCCGTAAAGGCCCTGAAGCGAAAGGAGCAACTGAAAACCGGTATTAAAGAGCTGCGGGCGGAATTTATCAGCATTGAAAGCGACATGATGGTACGCTCCCGCCAAAGTCAGGTAGCCCAAAAACTCAAGGACAACGGCGTAAAAACCCTGGTAAGGCCTCCCATAAAGTTGGAAAAAACGAAGAAAGACGATGACGGGAACTAGGGTAAACATCAGAAAGGTAGTACTGCTGCGGGCATACATCGCCTTTGCGCTGGTGCTGTGCTTTGCCTGTGCCATCGTTTTTTCAGCCACCAAGCTGCAATGGTCGGAGCGAAGCCTGTATGACTCACTAAGCCGGGAGAAGCGTTTCCGCACCAATGAAGTACCTGCCATCCGCGGCAACATCTTCGCCGCCGACGGCAACCTGCTGGCTACCTCTGTACCCTATTACGACCTCATCTTCGACCCTTTAGCCGACGGACTCAGCAAGGCAATGTTTAACAGCAAGGTTGACTCACTGGCCATGCTGTTCGCCCTGCACCTTCCGACACGCACGGAAGAACAATGGCGGCGCTATTTCCGGGAGGCCCGCGCACGCAACCTGCGCGGCATCACCGTGGCTAAAGAACTGACATTCGAACAGATACGCATGATGAAGACCTGGCCCTTGATAACCTTGGGCAAGTTTAAAGGCGGATTCTGGACGAGGGAATACAACAAACGGATTTACTTCATGGGCGACCTGGCCCGGCGCAGCGTAGGTGCTTATAAAAAGGTACGCGACAAAATCATTTACTACGGCCTGGAGGGCGCTTTTGATAGCCTGCTGCGCGGCAGAAACGGGCTGCGCACCGAACAAAAGATGTACGGCGGCGCCTGGAGGCCCATACGCTCGGAAGACGAAGTGGAAGCCATCAACGGGATGGATATCATAACCACCTTGGATGTGAACCTTCAGGATGTGGCACAGTATGCCCTTCGAAATGTGCTTGCCAAACACAGAGCACACCATGGCTGTGCCGTACTTATGGAAACCGCTACCGGCGAAATCAAGGCCATTGCCAACCTGATGAACAACGGCAACGGCGAGTTCAGCGAATCGCTGAACTACGCAGTGGATGAATTCAGCGACCCGGGCTCCACCTTTAAGCTGGTGAGCGTGATGGCTCTGCTGGATGAAGGTCATTTCAAGCCGGAAGACAGCGTAGATGCCCAGTGGGGTACGGCCTATATCAACGGCACCAAGATGGAAGACGCTAAGCCACCAGGCAAGAAGTACCTCACCCTGAGCGAAAGTTTCATCCAGTCGAGCAATGTAGGCATCAGCAAATTCATGCTGGACGCATATGGCGACAAGCCTAAGGCCTATATCAAATACATTAAATCGCTGGGACTGGATCAGCCGCTGGACTTCGACATCAGGGCGAAAGGAAAGCCGACCATCAAAACCCCGGGCAGCGCCAACTGGTATCCCACCACGCTTCCGTGGATGAGCATAGGCTATGAAACCGGGCTGAGCCCCCTGCAAATGCTTACGCTGTATAACGCCATTGCCAACGGCGGCACCATGGTAAAGCCCTATATGGTAAAGGAAATAAGGCTCGACGGGAAGCTCATCGAGCGCCGCGAGCCTGAAATCATCAAAAAACAAATATGTAAACCAGAAACCCTGAAGGCCCTGCAATCTATGATGCTGGGGGTGGTAGCATCAGGAACAGCTTACAGCATGCGCAGCACGAATTATCAGATAGCTGGCAAAACTGGCACCAATCAGCTGGTTATGGGTAAAGCGTATGCCAAGGACAGACACAAGGCCTCTTTTGTGGGCTATTTCCCGGCCAACGATCCTCAGTACACCTGCATTGTGGTGGTGGTAGATCCAAAAGACAGCGGCTATTACGGTGGCGCCGTTGCCGGACCGGTATTCCGTGAAATTGCAGATCGGGTGTACAGCAGCTCCTATAAGCTGCATCCCGGTTTAAACGCTCCTGCCTATCCGCAGATGCCGGACGTAAAACCCGGCGACCGCAGCATGACCCGGCAAACCCTGAATGAACTTGGAATCAGTGCGCACAGCAACGGAGACCGCGGCAGTCAGGTGGTGCAGGCCTCGGCCAAACAACATTCGGTAGCCCTGCTTCCTGTTAGCCATAAGTCCGGAACTGTACCCGATACCCGGGGCATGGGACTGCGCGATGCCTTATACCTACTGGAGAATGCCGGCATGACGGTGAAATCAAATGGATATGGATCGGTGCGCAGCCAGAGCGTAGCTCCGGGAACGCGCATCCAGCCCGGGATGAACATCACCCTAACCATGAGCAGCGAACCATGAAAACCCTGGAACAACTGTTGGTGAACACAAAGCTGCTGGAACGATGCGGGCCTGTTGAAACAGCCATCAGCGGCATTACCCTAGACTCTCGCAAAGCTTCGCCGGGAGTGCTTTTCGCGGCGGTTCCCGGAACCCAGAGCGACGGGCACCGCTTTATCGACACTGCCATAGATCAGGGATGCTCGGCCATCCTGTGCAACAGGCTGCCGGAAACCATCAGGGAAGGCGTAAGCTACCTGCTGGCTGCCGATGTGCGTGAAGCCCTTGGCAGTGTTTGCCGCAGCTTCTTCGACGACCCATCCCGGAAACTCACCCTGGTGGGCGTAACAGGCACCAATGGCAAAACCACGGTAAGCACCCTCCTGTATCAGCTGTTCAGCAACCTTGGTGAGCGCTGCGGACTCATCAGCACGGTGAGCTACAAAATTGGCAACGAGGAATACCCCAGCACCCATACCACTCCTGATGTGGTGTCCTTATACGAACTGCTGTCCCGCATGGTACAGGAAGGCTGCACGTACTGCTTTATGGAAGTAAGCTCGCATGCTGCAGACCAGCGCCGCATCGCCGGGCTGCACTTCGCCGGGGGCATCTTCACCAACATTACCCACGACCATCTGGATTACCACGGCACCTTCGCCAACTACCTTAAGGCCAAGCAAAGCTTTTTTGACCATCTGGACCGCGATGCCTTTGCCCTGACCAACCGCGATGACCGCAATGGGCAGATCATGCTTCAAAACACCAAGGCATCGCGCTACAGCTATGGCCTTAAAGGCACAGCCGACTTCAACGGCAGAGTGCTGGAACGCGATTTCAGCGGCATGCTCATGCACATTGATGGGAAAGAAGCCTGGTTTTCACTGCTGGGTGAATTCAATGCCTACAACCTGATGGCGGTATATGGAGCGGCCTTTTTACTCACCCATGGCCGTGAAGGCCTGGCAGTGGCGCTCACCAAGGTGGGCAGGGTGCATGGTCGTTTTGAGCCTGTACCCGGCCCAAACCGCATCACCGCCATTATTGACTATGCCCATACCCCGGATGCCCTGGAACGGGTACTGGAAACCATCAACCACATCCGCAGCCGCAATGAACAATTGATTACCGTGGTGGGCTGCGGAGGAAACCGCGACCGTGCCAAACGCCCGGAGATGGGGAAAATAGCCGCCCGGATGAGCAACAGGGTCATCCTGACCTCAGACAATCCCCGCATGGAAGACCCCAACACCATCATCGAAGAGATGAAGGTTGGTATAGAACCACAAGACTACAAGAAAGTGCTGAGCATTACCGACCGCAGAGAAGCCATCCGAACGGCACTGGCCCTGGCAGGGAAAGGCGATGTCATCCTGATTGCAGGTAAAGGACACGAAACATACCAGGAAATCCAGGGCGTAAAACAGCCCTTCGACGACCGGCAAATCATCACAGAACTCTTTAAAGACACACACTGATGCTGTACTGGCTCTTCTACCAATATCTGCACAAGATGGGCTTCCCGGGAGCGGGTGTATTCCAGTACATCTCGTTCAGGGCTTCCATGGCAGCCCTCCTGAGCCTGCTCATCACCCTGCTGGTGGGCAAGAAAATCATCAACTGGCTTCAAAAGAAGCAAATCGGGGAAACAATCCGCGACCTGGGTCTGGAAGGGCAGATGCAGAAAAGAGGAACCCCGACTATGGGCGGTATCATCATCATTGTTGCCATCCTGCTTCCTACACTGTTGTTCGCCAAACTCAGTAATCCCTACGTACTGCTGATGATGCTGAGCACCCTGTGGATGGGTACCATCGGCATGATTGACGACTACATCAAGGTCTTCAAAAAGGACAAAGAAGGCCTAAAAGGCTGGTTTAAAGTGATGGGACAACTGGTATTAGGCGTCATCATCGCCATCACCATTGACATCAACCACCATTCGCATAACCTGCCCTTGCAAACCAATGTGCCGTTCATCAAGGAACCCTTTGACTACAGCAGTTTGTTCGGTGTGGGCAATGCCTGGTTCCTGTTTGTACCCGTGATTATCTTCATCGTGGTGGCTGTAACCAATGCGGTGAACCTTACCGACGGCATTGACGGACTGGCGGCAGGCACCACTTCGATTGTGGGCGGTGGCCTTGGCATCCTGGCCTATGCCGCTGGAAATACGCGCATGAGCGAATACCTAAACATCCTGTACGTACCAGACAGCGGTGAGGTGGTGGTATTCCTGGCTGCCTTCATCGGAGCCTGCATCGGATTCCTGTGGTTTAACGGCTTTCCGGCCCAGGTATTTATGGGTGACACCGGCAGCATGGCACTGGGCGGCGCAGTAGCGGCGGTAGCCATCATCATCAAGATGGAATTGCTGATTCCGGTTTTGTGCGGTGTGTATTTCGCAGAAAGCCTGAGTGTGGTGTTGCAGGTGGGCTGGTTCAAGTTCACACGCATGCGCTACGGAACAGGACAACGCATCTTCCTGATGTCGCCACTGCACCATCATTTTCAAAAAAAGAACATCCCGGAAAGCAAGATCACCGTTCGATTCTGGATCATCACCCTCATCCTGGTCCTCATCACCATTGCCTTGCTCAAACTGCGTTAAATGAAACAAAAACTCGTCATACTCGGTGCCGGTGAAAGCGGCTGTGGCGCTGCCCTCCTTGGGTTGAAGCAAGGGTATGACGTGTTCGTAAGCGATGCCGGCAACATCAAAGTTCAGTACCAACAGGAGCTTGAATCCATAGGTGTGCCTTTTGAAAGCGGAACCCACAGCATGGAACGCATCCTTGAGGCGGCTGAAATCATCAAGAGCCCCGGCATTCCGGATACTGCTGAGGTGGTACTTGCTGCCCGCAAGGCGGATATTCCGGTGATATCGGAAATAGAATTCGCCGGACGCTATACCGATGCGATGAAAATTATCATCTCCGGAACGAACGGCAAAACGACCACCACGGCCCTCACCTACCACATTCTGAAGGAAGCAGGACTCAATGTAGGATGTGCCGGAAACATTGGTGACAGCTTCGCCCGGATGGTGGCACGGGAACAACATGATGTTTATGTATTGGAAGTAAGCAGCTTTCAGCTGGACGGGATGTTCCGCTTCCACGCGCACATCAGCGTGCTCACCAACATCACACCCGACCATCTGGACCGCTACGAATACGACGTAGCCAAATACGCCGGCTCCAAATTCCGGGTGGCCAACAACCAAACAGAGCAAGACTTCTTTATCTATTGCGCGGATGATCCGCTCACGCTGCAGTATATGGCGCAGTACGACATAAACAGCCGGAAACTGCCCATCAGCATACAACAAGAATTTGAATACGGCGCCTGGACCAAAGCAGGCACGATGCGCGTAAAAACCAACGAAAAACCCCCATTTACCATGACCATACACGAATTGTCACTGCGTGGCATCCACAACACCTACAACAGCATGGCTTCGGCTGTGGTTGCAGGGTTATTGGACATCAGGAAAGAGAAAATCCGCGACAGCCTGGCCAACTTCCAAAACATCGAGCACCGGCTCGAATTTGCCGGCAGGACGAAGGGTGTTGAATACATCAATGACAGTAAGGCAACCAATGTCAACTCGGCCTGGTATGCTTTGGAGAGCATGGAACGACCGGTAGTATGGATTGCCGGCGGCGTTGATAAGGGCAATGACTACGAAGCTTTACGTCCGCTGGTGCGTGAAAAAGTACGCGTCATCATAGCGCTTGGCACCGACAACCGCAAGATCCATGAAGCCTTCCAGAAAGACGTGGACATGATTGTGAACACGGGCAGCATGGAAGAAGCCGTTCATGTGGCATCGGGCTTGGCAAACCGCGGCGACATCGTACTGCTTTCTCCCGCATGTGCTTCGTTCGACCTTTTTCACAACTATGAAGAACGCGGTCGCCTGTTCAAAGAGGCCGTAAAAAACCTTTAACAGGCAGCCATGCAACAGCCGGGCAGGATATTCCGAGGGGATAAGTACATCTGGATGGTCGTAGCAGCATTATCGCTGCTCGGCATCCTTGCCGTGTATTCCGCCAGCAGCTCGCTGGCCATGAACAAAAAGGGCGGGAATACCGAATTTTACTTCATCCGTCATACAGGCTTCCTGATCATCGGTCTGTTCTTCATGTACTTTACCCACCTGCTGAATTACCGATACTACGCACGCATTAGTCAGTTTATGCTCTGGGTGTCCATTGCGCTGCTGTGCGTTACCCTGGCCATAGGAAGTGAGGTCAACAATGCCACCCGCGTATTGCCGATACCAGGACTGGGCATCACCTTCCAGACCTCTGACATGGCCAAGTTGTTTCTGATTATGTACATCGCACGCTACATGGCGCGTAATCAGGACCATATCGAAACACCGAAAGCCTTTTGGAGCATTACCGGCATCATCAGCATCGTGGTACTTTTGATTGCACCGGAAAACCTGAGCACCGCACTGGTGTTGTTCAGCACCTGCATGCTGCTGCTGTTCATCGGAAGAATCCATGTTAAATACCTGGTGATGGTTTTTGGCAGTGGGCTGCTGCTGCTCACCCTTACGGGCTTTATGCTGCTGAATGTGGATACTGAAGGCTGGGCCTCTGCAGGCAGGATTCCCACATGGAAAAAACGCATAGAATCATTTATTGGCCAGGGACAGGAAAGCGACCAGGCCATACAGTCCAAAATTGCCATTTCCACGGGCGGCTTCACCGGCAAAGGACCCGGCGGAAGCACACAGCGCAACTTCCTGCCACACCCCTATTCTGATTTTATCTTCGCCATCATCGTAGAAGAGTACGGACTGTTGGGCGGCCTTTTTGTAGTTTCACTCTTTCTGACCCTGTTGTACCGATGTCTGCTCATCGTGGTCAACACCCCACGAGCCTATGGCGCCTTCCTGGCTTTTGGACTGTGCATCAGCATGGTGATCCAGGCCTTCATCAACATGGGGGTAGCCGTAGGATTGTTGCCTGTAACAGGCCTTACCCTGCCGCTGGTAAGCATGGGTGGAACAAGTTTGGTGTTCACCAGCATTGCATTTGGGGTGATTCTGAGCGTTAGCCGCGGACTGGAAGAAGAACGGCAGGATAAAAACACTGACCAAGCTACAGGCAAGGTGGAAGGAGCACCCTCCCATGCCACATAAATTCATCCTTTCCGGAGGCGGCACCGGCGGCCATATTTTCCCGGCGCTGGCCATTGCCGAAGCCCTGAAGCAGCAACTAGGCCCCTGCGAAATTCACTTTGTGGGCGCACTGGGCCGCATGGAAATGGAGAAAATTCCCACAGCCGGCTACCCAATCACAGGATTGCCCATCAGAGGATTGCAGCGCAGCCTCAGCTGGTCTAACCTCGGAGTACCCTTTGCGTTTATCAAAAGCCTGAACATGGCGAAACAGCTTCTGCGTGACTTCATGCCTGATGCAGTCATCGGCACCGGTGGCTACGCCAGCGCTGCGGTATTGTTTGCCGCCACGCAACGACATATCCCTACGCTGATCTGGGAGGGAAACGGTTATGCCGGACTTACCAACCGCTGGCTGGGCAAAAAGGTGGATTGTATTTGCACAGGCTTCAACGGAATGGAATCCTACTTCCCGAAAGAGAAAATCATTTACACCGGAAACCCGGTGCGCCACGATTTGTTGCGCCTTCCCGACCGGCAATCAGCCCGTGCGGCTTTCGGACTGAATCCGGAGCAGCCTGTATGTTTAGTCATTGGCGGCAGCCTGGGCGCGCGCACCCTGAACACCGCCATGGAAGCCTGCGTAGAAGCATTGCTGCTGGCCGGTATTCAGGTCATTTGGCAAACAGGAAAAAGCTATGTTCACCCGGAAAAAACTATACCTGCCGGATTATGGCGCGATGTGTTTATCCAGCGCATGGATCAGGCCTATGCAGCAGCAGACCTTGTGGTATCCAGGGCCGGCGCGCTATCGATAGCAGAAATTGCCGTTACGGGTAAAGCATCCATCTTGGTACCCAGTCCGAACGTTACAGAAGACCATCAGACGCGCAACGCCTTAAAACTGAGCGAACACGGGGCCGCCCTGCTGCTGCCGGATTCGGAAGCTCCGGATAGGCTGTGCAGCGAAATCCTGCGCCTCATGAATGATACTCAAGCCCGCACACAGATGCAGCAGGCCGTTCAGAAACTGGCTATTCCCGATGCGGCCAACCGCATTGCACAACAAGTAATAAACATCATGCGCAGATGAATATACAGGGCTATCAATACGTTTATTTCCTGGGCATAGGCGGCATTGGCATGAGCGCCCTGGCTCGCTACTTCAAGGCCCAGGGCCTACAGGTTTCAGGCTACGACAAAACACCCGCAGCACTTACCGACATTCTTCAGGCAGAAGGCATAGGCGTACACTTTGATGAAACACTTAACGCCCTGCCCGATTTCGTTACCATATACCCCGAAAAGACCCTCCTGGTATATACCCCTGCCATCCCGGCCAACCATCCCCAGCTACAGTTTTTACAGCGCGAAGGATATACCCTGTTCAAACGCAGCGAAGTGCTGGGACTGATTAGCAGAGATGCCTATTGCATTGCTGTGGCCGGCACCCACGGGAAAACCACCACCAGCACACTCATAGCGCACCTGCTGGATGAATGCGGCATCAACTTCACCGCATTTCTGGGGGGCATCTCGGCCAACTTCAACAGCAATTACATCCATAAAACCGATGGCAGCAACCTGTTTCAGGACCGCGGCCTGGTGGTACTGGAGGCCGATGAATTTGACCGCAGCTTCCACAGGCTGAGCCCAGATGTTGCCGTGATTACCGCCATTGACCCAGACCACCTGGACATCTACGAAACAGAGGAGGCTTTTTATCAGGCCTTTGAGGAATTCAGCCATAAAATAAAATCTGGAGGAACCCTGCTGGTACAGCAAGGGCTGAAACGACATTGGCCGGAACAGATACAAGTGTTGCACTACGGACTCATCAATGGTTCTGAACATCCTGAATGCAGTTCAGGCTTTACTGGCATCTCCGAAGGCCATTTCTACTTCAACTACCAAAGCAAGCGCGGACAGCGCCCGATAGAAGAACAAGGCTTGTATTGCGGGTTACCCGGCTTCCATAATATAGAAAATGCAACTGCGGCGTTGGCTATTACCCTGAACATCCTGCACCTGGATTCCTCCAATGTTCGCCGCGGTCTGAGCAGCTTTATGGGCGTGAAACGCCGCTTTGAGTACCTCGTAAAACAAGAGCGCGCTGTGGTCATTGACGACTACGCGCACCATCCCGAAGAACTCAGAGCCATACTCAGCTCGGTGAGGGCCTTATACCCGGACAAGAAGCTCACCGCTGTGTTCCAGCCCCACCTATTCACGCGCACACGCGATTTTGCCATCGGTTTTGCCGAAGCGCTGGCCTTACCGGATGAACTAATCCTGATGGACATATACCCAGCACGGGAATTACCCATACCGGGTATCAGCTCTGCCTGGCTGCTGGAGCAAATAGCACTACCCAATAAAAAGCTGATGAGCGCAGCAGAAGTGCTGGACTTTGTAAAACAGGAAACACCGGAACTGCTGCTGCTGCTTGGCGCAGGAGATATTGACCGCCTTGCGAACCCCATTAAACACCATTATGAAGCTGATTAACGGAAGCAAAAAGCAGAAGATGTTGCAACTGCTCACGGCGGCTGTTCTATTGCTGGCTGTGGCTGTGGGCCTGTTTATGGCTTCCGGTGCCGAGGACAACAAGATGGTAAGGAGCCTGGAAATCAATATTGTTCCCGATACAGGCCTATATTTCATCACCCCGAATGATGTAATACAGGCGCTTGGACCAGATGGCAGTGCTTACCAGGGCAAGCCCGTTTCTGCCCTGCACCTGGAACGACTGGAAAGCAAGCTTCAGGAGCATCCATTTGTGGCTACCTGCGATGTACATGCCGATTTAAGCGGGAACATCCGGATAAAAATAGAACAGAAACGGGTGCTGCTGCGCGTCATCAACCGGGAAGGAAGCAGCTATTACCTGGCCAATAACGGCCAAAAATTACCCTTCAGCGAGCAATTCACACCGAATGTGCCGGTGGCCACGGGGAATATTGAAGAGCGATTGTTGGACAGCGCCTATCCCAAAACAAAAACCCTTCAGGATTTGCACCTGCTGGCCTCCTTCCTCAGTAAGAATCCTATGTGGGCTGCGCAAATTGAACAAGTGTATGTAGATAATTTATCCGAGTACCTTTTGATTCCGCGCGTAGGAAGCCATAGCATTGTTTTGGGCGCTTGCGACGCACTGGAAGAAAAAATGGAAAAACTTAGGATTTTCTACGCAAAAGCCTTACCCAGCGTGGGTTGGGACACATACAGCAAAATCAACCTCAGCTACCGGGGTCAGGTGGTTGCCACCCGCAAGGCCTCTGCTGAAGGCCCCACTGAACAAAATGAACTACACAACAACGAACAAAATACTGGACATTAAATACATACCCCATGCGTAAAGTGAAATCAGAAAAAATTATTGTAGGGCTGGACATAGGTACCACGAAAGTGTGCGCCATCGTCGGGAAGATGAACGAAAACGGGAAAATCAACGTGATGGGGATTGGCAAATCACCCAGCATGGGAGGAGTTTCCCGGGGGATGGTGAGCAACATCGGCAAAACGGTGGAAGCCATTAAGGCAGCCGTAGCCATAGCCAGTAAACAAAGCGCCATAGAAATTGCCCGTGTATATGTAGGCATTGCAGGCCACCACATCAACAGCAAACAGTTTCCAAAAACCAGAATTAGGCCCAACAACCATGAAGAAATCACCACGGAAGAACTAAGGGCCATGGAACAGGACATGTATAATGTGTACCTGGGCAATGATCTGGAAGTCATCCACATCATGCCACAGGAATACAAGGTGGACGGTGAACCCGACATCAAGGACCCGGTTGGTATGACAGGGCTAAAGCTGGAAGGCAATTACCACGTAATTACCGGGCAAACCACTGCAGCCAAAAACATCACCCAGGCGGTAGAAAAAGCCGGCCTGAGCGTTGATGGCCTGTTTGTAGAACCTGTAGCCTCTGCCAGGGCGGTGCTCAGCATGGAAGAGATGGAAGGAGGCGTTGCCCTGGTAGATATCGGCGGCGGCACATCCGACATTGCCATATTTCACAATGGCATCATCCGTCATACCGCTGTGATTCCTTTCGGCGGCGACATCATCACCAACGACATCCGCGAAGCCTTCCAGCTGGGCAAGGAGCAGGCAGAAGCCCTTAAGGTGAAATGTGGCAGCGCCATACCTGAAGAATCCAGGAAAAATCAGGTGCAAAGCATCCAGGATTACCCCGGAAGAAAACCTAAGGAAATTTCAGTGTACAACCTGTCGCTGGTAATCAATGCGCGCGCCCAGGAAATCATCCACCTGATCAACGACCAGATACGCATGTCAGGTTATGCCAATAAATTGGCTGCAGGCATTGTACTCACCGGTGGAGGTGCCAACCTGCAATACCTGAACCTGCTCATGGAAAGCATTACCGGCCTTGATACCCAGATGGGTGTACCAAACCAACACCTGGGAATAGGTATGGTTGACGAGGTGAAAAGCCCCATGTACGCCACCGCAGTCGGGCTGGTGCTGAATGGCTTTGACGCAAGCATGCTTAAACCCGAAGAGCCTGCCGAAACCTACGACACGCAGGAACCCAGAACCGCTAAACCCACCTGGTTGAGTTTCTTTAAAGGAAAACTGTTCAACCTGTTGGATGATAAGAGTATTGACGATTTCAAATAAACCAAACCATGCCACTCAACAATTTCACCCCAGACATACCCACCCTGAGCACCTCCATCATTAAGGTTATAGGCGTGGGCGGCGGCGGCAGCAATGCCGTGAACTACATGTTTAAAGAAGGCATCGAAGGCGTTCAATTTTACGTATGCAACACCGATGCGCAGGCGCTGCGAAGCAGTCCCGTGCCCAATAAAATCCAACTGGGACTGCAGCTTACAGAAGGCCTGGGTGCAGGCTCTGAACCCGATATGGGTCAAAAAGCGGCCTTGGAAAGCGCCGACAAAATTGCAGACGTGCTGCGCCAGAATACGAAAATGGTGTTTATTACTGCAGGCATGGGCGGCGGAACAGGAACCGGGGCCGCTCCGGTAATCGCAGAAATTGCCAAACAGATGGGTATCCTCACCGTGGGTATCGTAACCATACCGTTTGTTGATGAAGGCCCCGACAGAAGAAGACAGGCCGAACAGG
>CANHRE010000022.1 GCA_947463095.1 Flavobacteriales bacterium
GGCCATTCTGAGTCCATACGGAGTTAATGACCCCTGAATTTATTTTCAGGCCGGTACCGGCTGCGGTTACCGTTTCGCTAGAAGGACCCCATTGTGTACCGCTGTAGCGCAGGATAGCGTTGGTCGCCGGAACGGAATTTTGTATGGGGTTACCCTGTAACTGATTGGCATTCCACAGCGGGTCTGTATTCCGGGCGCTCAGGGTAATCGTGCCGCTGGTGCCGCCTCCGGTAAGGCCCGTACCGGTAGTGACCTCGGTAATGGTGCCCACTGCCGCGTTTTTAGGAGCCCAGCTGCTTCCGTTCCAGCTAAGTACCTGGTCTGTTGCCGCACCGCCGCCGCCAATTTGCGCTGGAGAAATTGTTCCGCTGATTCCGCCCGCCTGATTGCTGTACATGGCATAAGGAACGCTGATCAACTGCTGCGTGCCCAAATCCAGGAAGCCGCCACCGGTATTGGCTTCGGCCTTCAGATGGAACTGGTCGCTGCCCCAGTTGATGGTGGAGAAGTTGCCGGAAGTAACGCTGCCCTTGCCGATGACACAGTTTACCAAACCGGTGTTGTTGCTCGTCAGGCTCTGGGTTTCTTCATATACCTTCAGGGTAGCGCCTGCACCGGAATAGATGCCCAGACGCAGGGTTAGCGCCGTATTCGCCAGCGCCTGTCCACTCCCGTTGCGCAATGCAGCCTGATAATTGATGCCTTGTGGCGCCTGACTAAGCAAGCGGGAGGCCATTGTCAGCATCAAAATTGGAGAGAGTATTTTTTTCATAGACTGAAATATTTTATCAAACATAGAAAATATAAAAAAACAAACAAAATCCGGTAGTTTTTATGTATCTAATTTCATTCAAAGAATATAATGTGATGCTCCGTGCCTCAGGGAACTGTTCTCCCAAACTGCTCAGGCTGAAGCTCGGTTTATTCAAGGTATGCTGTTATTGTTGGGCTCATGGCGTTTGCCTTTTGTCGAAATTGCCTTTAATTGCACGTAGTGATCATCATCTTCGTGCCATGAGCTATATCCTTGAGCTTGATTCCGTGTCTAAGCAGTATCAGTCCAAACTGGCGCTGGACAAAGTAAGTCTTGCCATTCCCCGCGGTGCCGTTTATGGTTTGCTGGGTCCCAATGGCGCCGGAAAAACCACCATGCTGCGCATCATCAACCATATTACCGGTCCCGATGAGGGCGAGGTGCGTTTTGAAGGTCATTCCTCTACTGTGGAAGACGCTTACAGGATGGGCTATATGCCCGAAGAACGAGGCCTTTATAAAAAGATGACCGTTTGGGATCAACTGATATTCTTCGCCCGTCTCAAAGGTGTTACTGCCGCCGATGCCAAAATCAGGGCCAGGAGCTGGCTAAAACGCCTTGAACTGTTGGAATGGGCAGGGAAGAAGGTGGAAGAGCTCAGCAAGGGCATGGCCCAGAAGGTGCAGTTTATCGCTACCGTGATACACCAGCCAGACCTGCTCATCCTGGATGAACCCTTCAGCGGTTTTGACCCAGTCAATGCAGACCTGATGAAACAGGAAATACTGGCATTGCAGCAGCAGGGTGTTACCATTTTGTTCTCCTCTCACCGTATGGAAAGTGTTGAAGAAATGTGCAGCCATATCTGCCTGATCCATCAATCCAGGATTCTGCTTGATGGCAGCATCAGCAGCATACGCAAAGGTTATAAGAACCAGCAGTATGAACTGATTACCTCTAGGCCTTATGAATCTCGTATGCCTTTGGCGGATATAACCAATGATGGGGTGGATGCCCATGGTGAATTCCATTGCCGCGTGCAACTGCAGGCCGGTACCAATGCCAAACAACTGATTCAGGATGTTATAGAACACAATGAATTGCTCATGTTCCGCGAATGGACACCCTCTGTCCATGAAATATTTGTCATGCATGTGAAGGGAGGTGCCGCATGAACGCTGTATGGATTGTGCTGAGCAGGGAATACCTCACGCGGGTTAAAAAGAAAAGCTTCATCATCATGACCATCCTTGGTCCCATTCTGGTGGCCTTGTTTTATGGGTTGATTGGCTATGTAGCCTCCCGTGAATCGGATTCCGATGAAGTTTATGAGGTGCTGCTGCACGACGCCGGGGGCAGCATTGCGCCCCGCTTTACGCATGCAGAAGGCTTTCGATTTACGTTTACGAACGCTTCCGAAGACAGCGTCAGGCGTATGTTGCTGCAGGAGCGTTATTCCGGCTTTCTTAACATCAGGGATGTAGACCTGAACGCCCTGGACAGCGTGGAGTTCATCGCCATGGAATTGCCCGGACCGGCGCAAAAAAGGACGCTGGAGCGCAGCCTGGATTCGATCCTGCGCGCCGACCGTCTGAAAAAGGCTGGACTGAGCCAGGGATTTCTCGACAGCCTGAAAACACCCATCCGCATCCAAACGCTGGAACTAGGCAAAGACGGTACCATGGTGAATTCCATAGCAGAAGTGCGCGGAGGCATGGGCTTCCTCATGGCTGCCATCATCTACATATTCATCTTCATGTATGGCGTAATGGTGATGCGTTCCGTGCAGGAGGAAAAAACCAACCGCATTGTGGAAATCCTGGTGTCTTCGGTGAAGCCCTTCCACCTGATGCTGGGTAAGATTACCGGCATCGCGCTGGTAGCCCTTACGCAGTTTGTTATCTGGATCGTGCTGAGCGTCGGCCTGATGACCCTGCTTAGCGGCATCATCGCAGTTCCTTCGGGCAACGCCGGGGCAGCAGGTATGCCCATGCAAACCGGTGGACTTCCGGGCATCATGCAGGCCTTTATGGCGCTGCCCTTCTTGAAAATTGGCGGCCTGTTCTTGTTCTACTTCCTGGGAGGATACCTGCTGTATGCCAGCTTCCTGGCCGCCATCGGCGCTGCCGTAGACCAGGAAACCGATACCCAGCAGTTCATGTTCCCCGTTACCATTCCCCTGGTGTTTGCCTTTGTGATTGCCAGCAAGGTGGCCTTTGACGACCCGAACAGCAGCCTGGCGGTTTGGACTTCCATCATCCCATTTACCTCACCCATTGTAATGGTGGTGCGCTCAGCCTTCGACGTTCCCTGGTGGCAAATGGCCCTGTCCATGGTTTCGCTGGTCATAACCTTCCTGCTTATGGTTTGGCTGTCAGGAAAGATCTACCGAACCGGGCTGCTGATGTATGGAAAAAAGGTAAGTTGGAAGGAGTTGTTCAAGTGGCTGTGGTATAAGGATTAATGCAATTTGTGAAGATTTAATAAACATCCTTGCCATAACCGATTGCAGGGGCGATTTTTGCATTTGGCCGAATTGCATGCAATTCGTAATAAAACGCTTAACCAATATGCGAAAAACCCTACTGTTGCTGCTCTTTCCCATCCTGTTTCTGCCGTTTTTGCGCGCACAGGTTCAGGATTCTTCCTATCGCTTCTACATGAAGTTTTCGGGTCATGGTTCCGACTTGGAATGTGTGGCCTACAGTTCTGACGGGAAACTGTTCGCCAGCGGCGGTTGGGATAACCGCATTTTGGTATATCGTGCAGATACGCCCAATTTCGGTCAGAAAGTATTTACCCTGGAAGGGCACAATGCGGCAATCACCTGCGTGGCCTTCAGTCGGGATGCTAATTTACTGGCTTCGGCAAGTAAAGATTTCAGTGTGAAAATCTGGGATATGAGCAATGGCCGGTTGGTAAGAACCCTTTCGCAACATAATGACGTGGTGAATCGAGTTTTTTTTGATCAATCAGGATGGAATGTGCTTACCTGCAGTAATGATGGCACGATTCAGATTCTTGATATCACCAACATCATCAAGCCCAAAGTATTAAAAATAGGAACTCCGGTTAATGGTTTTGTGCAAGCGCCTGATAAGAAAAGTTATTATGTGGCTACCAACGGAGCTGAGGTTTTGCAGGTTGATGCAACGGGTAAGGTGCTGCAAAAAATGAGCGGACATATCGATGCGGTGAACCAAATTGAGCTGACACCGGACCGTAAGTTTCTGGTGAGCTGTAGCAACGATAAAACGGCCATCATTTGGGATATCGCCAATGCAAAGCCTTTGCGCAAATTCATCGGACATAACTGGAAGGTTACCGGGTTTTCCATCAGCTCCGACAGCCGTTACCTGCTTACAGGATGCAACGATGGTGAGGCCATCGTTTGGGATATGACGACCGCCAAGGCAATGACAACCTTTAAAGGCATGGGTACCAATGTGCGTTGCGTGGCTTTTGCCCCGAATCTTACTCGTTTACTATTGGCCTGCTATATGCAGGTTTCTGACTACGGGGCACTAATGTACACTACGCCGCTTATTCGGGTCACACCTGCCCCCAAGCCAGGCGCTGCTGCTAAACCAGCTACGGCACCCGCAAAACCGGTCACCCCCGCCAAGCCTGCTACCGCCGGAACACCGGTGAAAAAACCTTAAGATTCAGATTATTCATGAGCGAAGATTTAAGTGAAGTGCACTCGCAAAGAGCACCTGAGCCTGTTGGTCTTTACCCACATGCGCGCCGCGTAGGTCAATTGTTGTTCCTTTCGGGCGTGGGCCCCAGAGAACGGGGTACGAAAAAGATACCCGGTGTGGAACTGGATGAACAGGGTAATATCGTTTCCTACGATATAGAAGCACAATGCCACAGTGTGTTCCGAAATGTGCGCTATATTCTCGAGGAATCTGGCAGCAGCTGGGGAAATATTGTGGACGTGACCGTGTTCCTCACGAATATGAAGGATGACTTTCCTACCTACAACCGTTTGTGGGCTGAATATTTTGCCGCGCATCCGCCCTGCCGCACTACGCTGGAAATCAATTGCCTGCCTACACCTATAGCCATAGAGCTGAAGGTGATCGCCACGGTTGACTGAAGCGCTGCGCTTAGTCGGGCTGAGGTTCCTCTGCTTCCGTAAAGCGGATTCCCCATTCTTCCAGGCTGCTCAGAATGGGATCATACCATGAGGGACTTACCGGAATGAGCACGCCTTTTTCTGTGATTTTTCCTTCGCAGATTAATCGTACACCCATGGCAAGGGGCAAACCCACTGTTTTGGCCATGGCCGTCTTGCGCTGGTCATGACCTTCCACCACCAGCCAACTGTTCAACTGATGGTTTTTGTTGTTCCTGCGGTATGAAAACTGGTGGAGCATCACCACCTGGTCTTTGTCGTGTGTGCCCAGTGCCCATTTTGTCTTCAGCAGCTCCAGTAAGATTTCGGCGGGACTTCCGTGGTCCATTGGAAGTGGAGCATCGTCAAACAGGCCCAGCCACTCGAGTGCTGCAATATCAGCAGCATCGGCGCCGGTGAGCTCCTGTACGCTGTGTTGCATGCTGTTGGGTGATTCCGGCAGGAAGAAGGACAGGAACTGCTTTCCGCTGAGCCCGGGTTGGTTGATGGGCGTATCGGTATCGGTCATGCCTAACTGCACCAACGCATGCCAGGCGCTGCAAAATCCCGGCCTGCGGAAGGTGCCCCGGTACAGCGTAGGTATGCCTTTGATGCCGTAAGACATTTCATAGCTCAGGCTGTCGCGATTGGCATAGGCTTCAAATTCGCCGTAGCCGGGTATGCTGAAAGTATCTGTACGCCTGAACAGGCTGTGGTAGGGTATGCACTTCAGAAAGTCGTTATGACGGTAGGTTGCCATACCAGATTTCCCTGCCGTAACTACATTCATGGGGTTCCAGGTGAACTTGTATTTCCATGGGTTGCCCATTGCGTCTTCCTCGCGTATCAGTCCGCCACAATGGCTTTCAAAGCCAGTGATTTCCGCGCCCGAATCCTTCAATCGGCGAATAATCTGCATGGCGCTCATGTGGTCAATGCCCGGATCAAGACCGAGTTCGTTAATGAATATCAATCCACGGCCTACTGCCTGATGGTGGAGGCTGCGCATCTCCGGCGAAACATAGGAGGCTGTAGCCAGATGCTTCTCGTGTTCTATACAGAATCCCGCCACCTTCATATGCAGTGCCGGCGGCAACATGCTCACCGCCACATCGCACTGCATTATGGCATGCTGCACAGCCAGTGCACTGGAAACATCAATAACATGGGCGTTCAAATGTTTTAGGCCTTCCAGTTGTGCTTCCAGGTTGGCCTTATTGGCATCGTATACATGAACGGAGTACGCAGGGTCTTCCTGAACCAGCTTGTCCAGGTATTCAAATAAATAATAGGTGCTGCGGCCGGCTCCAAAAACCGCGATATTCTTCATGCCGCGAAGTTAAGTACGGAATGCCGCTGCCGCGTGTTAAAGAACCATTGTTTATAATGAAACACCCAAGGCCTGCACCAGATTCCTGCAATATTCCCTAATTTCATTGCGGGTGAAGGTGAAGGCCTGATGCCGCGCTTCCTTGCTGCCCGTGGCCTTAGACGGGTCGCTGAAGTTGCGGTGCAGCCGCAGGCTGTCGCCTGGCATCCAGGGACAATGTTCCTTGGCGTGGTCGCAAACGCTCAGCATCAGTTCGAAATTTAAGTGGCCGTACTCAGTAACCAGATTGCTGCTGTGATGGCTGATATCCAAACCATCCTCAAGCATGATGGATATTGCATCCGGATTGACGCCGTGGGTTTCAATGCCCGCGCTGTACACCGCAGCATGCCTGCCCAGGAAGTGGGCCAGATATCCATGAGCCATCTGGCTACGGCAACTGTTGCCAGTGCATAAAACCAAGATTAAGGGCGAGTCTTCCGAAAGAGTTAGCTTCATTGCCGTTGCCTGTTCACCACAGTCCTTGACTGCTTGCCTGCTCAACGCAATGCTGGCGGGTAATTGTTGCCGGTCTATGGTCTCGAATGCGTTTCTGCTGAAAAAACCGGTGGCGCGCTCCGTAAACAGGTACAGCGTATGTAGTTTCTTCAGCCGGGCAAGCAGCACCGCTGCTTTTACCAAGGCATTCCCGTAACCCTTGTCGCGGAATTCCCCGGCAACCGCTACAGAACGGAGTAAGGCGTCCTTTTCATGGGGTTCAATGGCAGCACAGGCAATCAGCCTGTCGCCCAGTGTTAGTCCAATCCAGATGTGGGCTGTATCGGCAGTATCGGGGAAACTCAGTCCTGCCTGATGAAGGAGTTGTTGCAGGGCCTCCATCTGTTCTGTCGGATTGATAATACGGAGTTCCATTGGGATTAGGTGTTAAAACTGCCTTTCCGCGCCAGCGCGAAGCGCACAAAAAGGATGAGTACGGGTACTTCAATCAGGGGACCTATAACCGCTGTGAACGCCTCGGGGCTGTTCAGGCCAAATACGCCGATGGCTACGGCGATGGCCAGTTCAAAGTTGTTGCCTGCAGCGGTGAATGCTGAGGCCGTAGTAGTTTCATAATCTGCGCCGGTGTTTTTCATCACAAAAAAAGTGAAGCCAAACATGAGGATGAAATACAGCGAGAGAGGCAGAGCGATATGCAGTACTTCCCAGGGAAGCCGTATCATCATTTCGCCCTTCAGGCTGAACATCACCACAATGGTGAACAGCAGCGCAATGAGCGTGATGGGGCTGATCTTCGGAAGGAATTTGTGTCGGAACCAGGTTTCGCCTTTGCTTCGGATCAGGAAGAAGCGGGAAAACAGGGCCAGCAGGAAGGGAATACCCAGGTATATCCCTACCGTTGTGGCAATCTCGCCGAGCGTGATGGACACACGGAAGGCATCCATGCCAAGCAACGGTGGCAGATAAGCCATGAAAAACCATGCATACACAGCATAGAGCAGTATTTGCAGGATGCTGTTGATGCCTACCAACCCGGCGCAATAGGTGCGGTTGCCACCGGCAAGGTCGTTCCATACAATGACCATGGCAATGCAGGGAGCGATGCCGATTAAAACAAGGCCGTTCAGCAGGTGCGGTTCGTTGCGGAAAAACAACAGTCCCAGGCTGTACATGAGCAGTGGCGCCAGGATCCATGTGATGAGCAACAGCAAAGACAGATGTTTTTTGTTGTGCAGCACTGATGGAAGCACCCTGAAATCTACCTTGGCCAATGGGGGATACATCATGGCAATCAACCCTATGGCAATGGGTATGTTCACTGAGCCCCGGCTGAAGCCCTGAAGCAGTTTGGGGATGGCAGGAAGGGCCCAGCCAATAAGAATACCTGCACCCATGGCCAGGAAAATCCACAAGGTGAGGTAGCGGTCAATGAAGGTGAGTCTTTTTTGCATTGGAAGGAAAGTCAGCAGCAAGTGTTGAAGGGTTTCTCCAGTTTCAGTTGATCTTTAAAGTGGTTTATTGTGGCAAAAAAAAGTTTCAGCTGCTCCTGGTCAATGCAGTAACAGCTTTTAGAACCGTCTATTTCGCCCTTTATCAGGCCTGCATCTTTCAGTTCGCGCAGGTGTTGGCTTACGGTAGGTTGCGCCAGGGGAAGGGCATCCACCACGTCGCCGCAGATGCAGCTTCCCTTTTCGGCCAGTGTGTGCAGGATGGCAATTCTTGCCGGATGACCCAGCGCTTTGGCCCAGTTGGCCAGTTGTTGCTGCTCTGGTGGAAATTCATTACTTCTGTTGCGGGCCATATTTGTTATTGCAATTATACGATAAGTGATGAAACGGATATAAAAACGATGAGATATTCTTTCAAATGCTCAGCGTATTTCTTTGGAAAAAACCAGGGTATAGCCGGGGGGCAGGAGCGGGCCGAGTACCCAATGGGGTTCGCGGAACTTGGTGCCACAGGGTCCGCAGCGTATGGCCTTTACATGATAGCGGTATTCCTTCTTCATGGTATCCAGGGTGATGTTGCGCTCAAAACTCACATTACAGGCCGTAAGTTGGGTGTTTATGCCCAACAGGATATGCCTGCTGAAATCAACCACCGGCAGGGCAGCGGTGTCCGGGCAATTTTTCAGGTAACGGTCGCGGAAGCTGTTGAACTCGTTCTGGTTGAGGATGGCCGCCGTTGAGTCGAGCGAGTTGGAAAAGTAGAAGCAGGTATTGAATTCGTAGTCGGAGTGGATGGCTCCGGTATTGATGGTGTAAGGGTTGCTGCACTGCTGCTTGCAGGCGCCGAAAAACAGTGTGCTCCCCATCAAGAGGAAGAATAAGTATGATTTCATGAGGTGGTGCTTGTTCTTACTACTCTGTGGATGCTGAGCAGTTGCTGCATCAGTGTTTCAAAGCGGTCCAGGGCCAGCATGTTGGCGCCATCGCTCAGGGCTTCTGCGGGGCGGGGATGGGTTTCGATGAACAAGCCGTCGGCTCCGGTGGCGATGGCTGCTTTGGCGATGGTGGCAATCAGTTCCGGTTTGCCTCCGGTTACGCCGCTTTCCTGGTTGGGTTGCTGGAGGCTGTGGGTGATGTCCATCACCACGGGCGCGCCCAAGGCCTGCATCTGGGGGATGTTTCTGAAGTCTACAACCAGGTCGCCATAGCCAAACATGTTGCCGCGCTCGGTGAGTAGGATGCGCTTGTTGCCAGAATCCAGGCATTTCTGCAGCGCGTACTTCATGGCACCCGCCGAAGCAAACTGTCCTTTCTTGATGTTCACCACCTTGCCGGTTTTGGCGGCCGCCACCAGCAGTTCTGTCTGCCTGAACAGGAAGGCCGGTATTTGCAGCACATCCACATAGGCTGCAGCCATAGCCGCCTCATGGCTTTCGTGAATGTCGGTAACGGTGGGTATGTTGAAATGCTCGCCAATGTTTTTCAGGATGCCCAGGGCTTTCTCGTCGCCGATACCGGTAAAGGAATCCAGCCTGCTGCGGTTGGCCTTGCGGTAGCTGCCTTTGAAGATGAGCGGCAGCTGAAGCCGGTCGCAGATGGACACCAGTTGTTCGGCAATCTCAAAGGCAATCGCTTCACCTTCAATGGCGCAGGGTCCGGCCATCACGAAGAAGTTACCTGTTTCGGTGTGGCGTAGTTTTTCTATAGGGAATGGAAGCATGTTTAATATCCAAAGAAACTGTAATTGAAGGTACTTCCGTTCGGATTAATGCCTTCAATGCTGATGCGTCCCCGGGCCTGTTCCAGGTCGGCCACCAAGTCTTCGGCCTTGCTGTAGCTGCGGCCGTTGAACCTGGTGATGATGCTTCCATCCTGGATGCCCATGCTGGCCATGCTGCCGTTGCCGATATTGCTCACCTTGATTCCTGAGCTGATCCGGTAACGCTGCAAATCCTGTTGGTTCAAAGGTTGAAAATCGGCGCCAAGCACTTTTGAATTAATCACATTGCGGCGCATCAAACGGGTATTGCCTTCGGCGTTGATGAGGGTAAGGCTGAACTCCTGTTCCTTGCCGTCTCGCAATACGGTGAACTTCACGGAGGCACCGGGTCGGTAATAGGCCAGATGTTCTTCATAAAAAGCCTTGTTGCTCACCTTGTTGCCGTCAATTTTGGTGATGATGTCGCCGGCCTTCAAGCCTGCTTTATCCGCCGGTCCTTCTTCAATGGTTCCGCTCACATAAGCGCCTTCTGCCTGGTTGAGTCCGAGTTTTTGCAGGATGGCGTTGCTGATGTCTTCGGTGCTCATCCCGGGAAAGCCTCGCTGCACCTCGCCGAACTCCACAAAGTCCTTGATGATTTTGGCCACCATGTTCACCGGAATGGCAAATCCGTATCCGGCATAGGATCCGGTTTGGCTGGCGATGGCGGTGTTGATGCCCACCAGTTCTCCGTTCAGGTTCACCAGTGCGCCGCCTGAATTTCCTGGGTTGATGGCGGCATCGGTCTGGATGAAGCTCTCAATAGGGAACTGGTTGTTTACGATGTTGATGTTTCTGCCCTTGGCACTTACGATGCCCGCCGTTACCGTGCTGTTCAGGTTGAAGGGGTTGCCTACGGCCAGCACCCACTCGCCAATTTCCAGGGTTTCGCTGTTTCCCAGCGTGATGGAGGGCAGGTTGCCGGCATCAATTTTCAGGAGGGCCAGGTCGGTACTGGGGTCTTTGCCCACCACCGTGGCCTTGTATTCTTTTTTATTGCTGCTCAGGGTAACGCTGATTTGTTCGGCATTGTCAATCACGTGGTGGTTGGTAACGATGTAGCCGTCTGCGCTTACAATCACACCGCTGCCCGACGAGGATACCTGCCCGCGGCTGCCGAAGGGGTCGAAGTCCCAAAACCAGAAGGGGCTGCGGTATTGCACTGTGCTTACCGTTTTGATAAATACTACGGCAGGTGTGCTGATTTTAGAGGCCTTCACAAAGCCGGCGGGCATTTCTTTCAGGTTCACCTGGCTGATGTTGCTGTTGCCGGCATTGCCGAACTTAAACATGCTGCCCGCGTCGCTGCGTGTTTTGTTGAACATCCAGGCACCCGCAACACCGGAAAGTGCCGGAATCACTACGCTAAAAAGGGTCTTTTTTACAATGGGATGCATCATCAGTTTTTATGTTCAAAATGTATGCCTAAGCGGGACAGCCTGCGGCTTCCCGCCATCAGGTGTAATTCTGTCAGTTGCGCAGTTTTCTGTCAAACCAGAAGGTGCCTAGCGGTATAAGGGAGCAAAAGCCTGCCTGAAACCACATCATCAGGGGCCAGCGATAGGATCTCCAGGCGATGGTGGCCAGCAGGTTATAGCCTATAAACAGAACGCCGTGAATCCACCCGCCTACCATTACCGGATCAGGATTGTTGCCCCAATACTTAAAAGGCATGGCAATGAGCAACAGAAACAGAAAAGAAAAGCCTTCCAGCAGTCCGGAAATTCTAAGAATGCGCAACAGGTTCATGGTGCAAAATAAAACGCTGTCAGGGAATCAAGGTGGCCTTCAAGTACATCATCATTTCGGGGCGCCGCGGATCATTGCTTACCACCTTGATGGGGCGTACCTGCGCACCCTGACGCAGCACGGTGTCAAAGCTGACTTTCAGTTCAACGCTTTCTCCCGGGGCCAGGGTTTTACTGGTCCAGCCGATGCTCACACAGGCACAATCGGTTACAATATCGTGAATCACAAGGGGGCTTTTGCCTGAGTTTTTCAGGGTGAAGGATGTATGCAATATGGCGCCTTCCCTATGTTCGCCGAAAGCGTGCTCGTAGCGGTCGCTTTCCACCAGGGGTTGTTTTTTCAGCTGCCCCTTGCTCATTTTCGGGAAGAATTCTTTTACGTTGGCCACCACATTCAGGCCTTTGTTACCTATGATGGGGTCGTCGGTCAGCAGTACAATCTGGTCTGCCACATAACCCCATTTGCCAACTTTGCTGCCGTCAACCAGTACCTGAAATAGGGCTGTTTCGCCTGGTTCCACGCTCTCTGGAACATTCAGCAGCCTTACAAAGCCGGGCAACTTTGATACCTCGATAATGCCTACGGTTTGTGCACCGCTGTTTACCAGTCGCGCCGTGAATGTATCTACCTTATTGGTGTACAGCGGGTCGGCGCTGATATAGCTTTCGGCAAAGCGCAGGTCGCCGTAATACATGCGTCGCTGGGCTTCTTCACTGCCATCATTGGGCAGGTACACCTCGCCTTTTATGGTAATGATCACCACGCCCTGGGGTGTATTGGGGTAGATGCCGATGGTTTTGCTGAATTCACCCGGGCGGGCATAGGTGGAATAGGATACTTCCACATATCCGGTATCGCCGGGGTAGATGCTGTCGTGCGACCATTGCGGTGTGGTGCAGGCGCAGCTGGGCTGTACGCTGTTCAGCCACAAGGGGCCGCTGCCATCGTTTACAAAGTCGAAACGGTGTTTTAAATCGCCGGTACGTTCGCTTACCGGGCCATAGTTGTACTCATCCTGCAGGAAACGTAAAAGTGGGCCTTTGTTCTGCCCTTGCAGGCCATAAGAACCGCAGGTAAGCAGAATTAGAAAAGGGAGTAATCGCATGTTGTTGGATGAATAGAGGCTCAAAAACTGTGCAAAATAGTTGTCCTTGAAGATGTGGGAAACCTTTATTTCGTTGCCTGTGGATTCAGGAGTCTTTGCTTCAGCGGCATTCCAGCCATAAAAATTACTTTGGACGGTGAAATGGCTCTTGTTTTTCATGTGACAAACCAGGGCTTTATGCTTTTTCCATTGCACAATGCCTAATTTTGCAGTCCCATGAAGATACTAGTGTGCATGAGCGTGGTTCCCGACACCACGACGAAAATCACCTTCACGGATGGGGATACCCGTTTTAATACCCAGGGTGTCCAATACATCATCAACCCCTACGACGAGCTGGCCCTTACCAGGGCGCTGGAGCTTGCAGAACCCGTGAATGGCAGCGTTACCGTGGTTCATGTGGGTCTTGCCGACAGCGAACCCTCGATCCGCAAGGCGCTTTCTATTGGTGCTGGAGAAGCCGTACGCATCAACGCTGAGCCAACCGACGCTCAGTTTGTAGCCGCCGAGCTGGCCCATTGGGCAAAAGATAAAGGCTTTGACCTGATTATGACCGGACGCGAAAGTATTGACTACAACAGCGGTGCTGTTGGCGGATTGCTTGCAGCGATGCTCGACATGCCTTCCGTAAATGTCATCACCAAAATTGATGTGCAGGGCGGATTGGCTCATCTGGAGCGCGATATTGACGGAGGTCGCGAGTCGTCGCAGTGTTCCTTGCCTTTGGTGGTGAGTGCCCAGAAGGATTTGTGCGAACCCCGCATCCCTAATATGCGCGGCATCATGGCCGCACGCACCAAACCGCTGGCTGTGGTTGAACCCGCTGCCGGCGGCGCGAAGACCCATTATCAAAAATACGAGTTGCCTCCCGCAAAACAGGGCGTTCGCCTCATCGATCCCGAGCGTGCCGCCGACCTCATCAACATCCTTAGAAACGAAGCTAAAGTAATCTGATATGACCATCCTCGTTTTCGCAGAAGCCGCCGACGGCGCGTTCAAGAAGAGCTCTTTTGAAGCAGTTTGCTATGCCCGTCATATTGGAAATAAAACTGGTGCGCCGGTAGTTGCCGTTGCCCTGGGTATCACTGATGCAGCAGTCCTTGAAAGCCTGAGCCACTACGGCGCAGATCAGGTGCTGTCCGTTGCAGGTACATCATTCGACCATTTTGATGCCCAGACCCAGAGTGCGGCCCTGGCAGCGGCAGCGCAATCGCTGGGGGCTAACACCGTAATCGTCAGCAATACGTACAGTGGAAAAGCCATCGCCCCGCGCCTTGCGGTGCACCTGAATGCCGCTCTGGCAAGTAATGTGGTGGAATTGCCCTCGCTGGACAACGGCTTCCGCGTGAAGCGCGGTGTGTTCTCCGGAAAAGCTTTCGCCTGGGTGGACATGAATGCCGATTCCAAAGTAATCGCCCTCACCCCCAACTCCATTGATGTTACGCGCGATGAGCGCAGCGCAAGCTACAATACCATGAACTTCCAGCCGGCCGTTGCCTCCAGGCTTCAGGTTACAGGCATCAACAAGGTGAGCGGGAAAATTCCCCTCACCGAAGCCGAAGTGGTGGTGAGCGGCGGACGAGGCTTGAAAGGACCAGAGCACTGGGGCATGATTGAAGAACTCGCTACTGCCCTGGGCGCTGCAACAGCTTGTTCCAAGCCCGTGAGCGACATGGGGTGGAGGCCGCACAGTGAGCATGTTGGACAAACCGGTATCACCATTAAGCCGAATCTGTATATCGCCATCGGTATATCAGGTGCCATTCAGCACCTTGCCGGGGTGAGCAGCAGCAAGGTAATTGTGGCCATCAACAAGGATGCAGAAGCACCATTTTTCAAGGCAGCAGATTACGGCATCGTCGGTGATGCCTTCGAGGTGTTGCCCCGTTTAATCGCAGCAGCGCGCTCCGGCGCACAGCAAGCATAAGTATATGGAAATCAGGCTGGAAGTATTCTCCCTCGTTCCGGGCCATTCCCAGGGCTCCTACTCGGTCATCCTGGCGGAAAGCAACGGAAATAGGAAGCTTCCGGTGATGATTGGCGGCTATGAAGCCCAGGCCATCGCCATTGAACTGGAGAAAATAAAGCCTACACGGCCCCTTACCCACGACCTGTTTGCCAATACATTGCGCGCCTTCGGAATTCGCATAGAACGCATCAAAATCACCAGACTTTCGGAAGGTATCTTCTATGCCAGCCTGGTATGCGTTGGCGCTGAAAACCAGCAGATGGAGGTTGACAGCCGCACCAGCGATGCCATAGCTCTGGCTGTGCGTTTTGATGCACCCATCTATGTTGCTTCTGAAATTATGGATGAGGCGGCTTTTGAGCCCGAGGATGAAGAGGTGGATACCGGCGGGCCGCAGCGAAGCCCTGAATCCGACCAGGCCCCTGCGCCTAAAACCTGGGTAGAAGACCTGAAGAGCATGACTACAGAGGCCTTAGAAGCCGCGCTCGAAGAAGCGCTGCGCGATGAGGATTATTATAAGGCCGCAGGCATACGCGATGAAATCAACAGCCGCAAAGATTAGCATATTGCTGATGCTCGCGCTGCAAGCCTGCGCACCTAAAATCACTGATACCTGGAATTACACCGCCGTGTACAACCGCAGTTCGGGTGCATCGCTGCCTGTGGCTGACGGCGACAGCTTGATCATCAAAGGCGACGGCACCTTTGCCTATCGGCTGAAGTTGGCAGGGCGCAGTGGAAACGGCTTCTGGCGGCTTGCCGATACCCTGTCGGGCAAAAGTCTGGTGCTGTGCTACCTTCCCAACAACAGCCTGCGCAGCTTTCATCTTGATACTTTTACCCGCAAGCGGCTGGTGATCTCGGAAGGATCAATGGTGTTCAGCTACCGCAGCGCGCGCTGATGCGGGGTATTTGATGGCTCCTGAAACATGTTTTGCACCGGATGTCGTAAACTTGTACAAGCATGGAGGTAAATTATAACGGCACCCTGATTTCCCACCAAGAGCCGCTGTTCCCGGCCAACAGTAGGGTGCACCGTTATGGAGATGGTTTTTTTGAAAGCATTCGCGTTTCTGCGGGAAACATCCTGCATTTTAACCATCACCTGCACCGCATCCGCAAATCAGCCATGCTCTTGGGTATGGTGCTCGACAGCCGTTTTGAGGAGCAGCGCATGGAACAGGAAATACAGCGCACCCTGCAAGCCGGAAACCTGCTGCATGCCCGTGCGCGTCTTACGGTGTTTAGGGAGGGCAAGGGCTTTTACCTTCCTACGGAAGAAGAAAGTACCTTCCTCATTGAGGTAAGTGCTTTGGAATCAGCCTACTACAGCTTCTCCGACGAAGGTATACTGCTGGGCGATTACCGCGAAATGAGCAAGAATGCCAACTTCATCAGCATGCTGAAAACCAATTCAGCGTTGATGTATGTAATGGCTTCCCTGCACGCCCGGCGGAACGGTTTCGGGGAATGCGTGTTGTATAATGAACAAGGCAGGGTAGCGGAGGTGATCAATGCCAATATCTTTAAAGTGGATGGGAATAAGGTGATTACACCGCCCCTGTCAGAATACGGGGTGGATGGCGTGATGCGCATGGTGGTGATGGATCTGGCGCGCAACTACGGCTACGACGTTTTTGAACAGCCCATCACTGCAAATGATCTGATTGCCAGCGATGAACTGTTTCTTACCTCCGCCGTTTCAGGCATCCGCTGGGTAAGTTCCTATCAGGGCAAGCACTTCAGAAACCACACGTCTAAAATGTTGCACGAGCTTCTGAATAAGGGAGTGCCCGGATATCCCGATTGATCTTCCTAACTAAAGGCCTTCGCCTTAACTTCGCGGTGCTGCATGCGCGTTACCTTCCTTGGCACCGGAACTTCTCAGGGCGTACCTCCCATAGGCTGTACTTCACCGGTTTGTTTGTCTGAAGACCCCAAAGACAAGCGCCTGCGCGCCTCGGTGCATGTGGAAGTGGACGGTTTGAGCCTGGTGATTGACGCCGGTCCCGATTTCAGATACCAGCTTCTGCGCGCTGGCATCAAACGCCTCGACGGGCTCCTGTTTACGCATGAACACCGTGACCACACCGGAGGCCTGGACGATATACGACCCTTCAACTACCTGCAAAACGGGCCGGTAGATGTGTATTTGCACGAACGTGTGCTGGACGTGTTCCGCCTTCAGTATGATTACATCTTCGACCCTAATCCCTATCCGGGCATTCCATTGATCAATTGGAACCTGATAGACCTGGAACCATTCTCCGTAAAGGGTTTGCCCATTATTCCCATAGAGGTGTACCACTATCGCTTGCCCGTGCTGGGCTTTCGTATTGGCGACTTCACCTACATCACCGATGCCAACCGCATAGAACCTGCTGAGCTGGATAAGGCCCGGGGCAGTAAGGTGTTGGTGCTGAACGCGCTGCGTCACGAATCGCATATTTCACATTTTACCCTTCAGGAAGCCGTGGCCGTGGCCAGGGAATTAGGGGCGGAGCAGACCTTTTTCACCCACATGAGCCATCAGATTGGGTTCCATGAGCAGGTGAACGCTGCGCTGGATCAGGGTATGGCCCTGGCCTACGATGGTCAGGTGGTGACGATATAATTGCGCCGGTACCCAAGCAGCTTGCCCCCGAGCGTAGTCGAGGGGTACTAACACACTAACCCATCGTCATTTCCCCCACGACTCCGCTCGGGGACCAATCATTGCCAGACACTAAAAAAAGGAGGCCGCTTGCGCAGCCTCCCAAAAAACAACCATGGAAAACAAAATGTCAGGGCTGCGCAGCAGCTTCCTGAAGTTTCTTTTCTAACTCATCTTCAGCGCCGGGAACGTAGCCTTGATGAGAGTATACAATCTGACCTTTCTTGTTGATCAGGAAAGTCATCGGAGGGTTATTCACGTTCAGCGCACGGGCCAGATCCTGGTTTTCATCCATCAATACTTTATAGTTCCAGCCGCGGCCAATCACCATGGGCTTCACCTTGCGGGTATTGCGGGAATCATCTACGGTAACGGCAATCAGCTGTGCCTGGTACTTCTCCTGCCAGTCAGCATAAACCTGCTGTATCTGATCCAACTCCTTAATGCAGGGTCCGCACCAGGTAGCCCAGAAAGAAATGATGGTCAGGTGACTGCTGTCGGCCAGGTCTTTTACATTGACCACATTGCCGTCCATATCCTTAATTTCCATGGAAGGAAGCGCGTCCTGCGCCTTGAGGTTTTGAAGACTCAGCAAGCCGAAGCATAAGTAGGGGAGAAGTCTTTTCATATTGCTGATAAATTGCAAACCTTATGCCAAAAAGTTTCGTTCAGCAGAGTCCATTTGGCAAACAGATAAAAACATGAAGCGGGCAGGGTTTGGCTGCTTAAATTTGCGCTGCATGAAATTGCGGGTGGGCATTTTTTTCGGAGGCGCAAGCCGCGAACGGGAAGTATCCTTTGCCGGTGGCAGAACGGTCTATGACAACCTGGATAAGTCCTTGTTCGAACCGGTTCCTGTATTCATAGATCACTTCGGCAATTTTGTGCTGCTCGATTGGCAATACATTTACAAGGGCAGCATCCGCGATTTCTTCCCGCCTGTAAACCGCCTGCCCGATTTGCCTCATGGTTTTCAGGTGTATGCCGACAGCCTGGTGCAAACGGCAGCGGAAAGCAAGGAAATGCTCGCGCAGATAGGCAGGCCGCTCGCCGTTGAAGAGCTGCCCGAACTGATGGATGTGGCCTTCCTGGCGCTGCATGGCTACCGCGGGGAAGATGGTAGCATTCAGGGACTGCTCGAATGGCTTGGAATCCCATATACCGGCAGCGGCATATATCCTTCCGCGCTGGGCATGTCCAAGCACATACAAAAAGAACAACAGGCGCTGAACAGCGCTTATATCAATCGCTTCCACAGCTTCCGCAGAAACGAATGGCTGCGCCTGGACGCGAACGATAAGGAACAACTGCTGCGTTCCATTGTGGATGCGGTAGGACTGCCCTTCGTGGTGAAGCCCGCCAACCAAGGCTCCAGCATTGGTGTGGGGGTGGTGAACACTCCAGATGCTTTTGAAGCAGCCGTGGAACAGGCCCTGTTCCGCATGCATATCAGCGCGGAAGCCTGGAAAAAGTACAGTGAGTCAGAACGGATTGAACAGGTGCGCCGCATCACCGATATCAGGTCGGGACTGGGTTTGCCGCTCTTGTGCAACGATGCGGAAATCAGACTTCCCCAGGAATTGCTGCAACAACTGAACAGCCTGTCGGAACACGGTGGCGATGCCCTGCTGGAAGCCATTCAGGGTGAGCCGGTGGTGTTGTGCGAGTCATTTATTGAAGGCAGGGAGTTTTCCTGCATCGTGGTGCAGCCCGACGAAGGAGATCCCATTGCCCTGCCGCCCACAGAAATACGCAAAGGCAGTGAGGTGTTCGACTACCGCAGCAAATACCTGCCCGGACTGTCGCGTAAAATCACGCCCATCGATGTGGAAACATCGGTGTTGGAAGACATACGCCGCTCCTGCACGGAACTATACCGCCGCTTCCACTTCGACGTGTACGCCCGCATTGACGGATTTATCGGCAACGACGGTCAGATTTACCTGAACGATCCGAACACCACTTCCGGGATGATGCCCTCATCCTTCTTCTTCCATCAGGCGGCGGAAATAGGGTTAAACCCTTCACAGCTGCTCACCTTCATCATCCGCAATTCGCTCGCTGCCTGCGCAGGGCGCTGGATTGACGGCAACCGCGCCGCGCAGTTGCTGAAACGCCTGGATGAAGCCTTAAACACGGCAGGCAGCAGAGAGGCAGCCAAACGGCGCATCGCCGTGGTGATGGGCGGCTATTCTTTTGAACGACATATTTCCGTAGAAAGCGGACGCAATATTTACGAGAAACTCAGTTCCTCGGCGGAGTTTGAACCCCTACCCGTGTTTCTGGCCGCCGGTCCCGATCCTTTAGAACTTTATGCGCTGCCCATCAGCTCGATGCTGAAAGACAACGCCGACGACATACGCGAAAAACTTCGCCACCCGGCCTCACATCCTGCCCTGGATGCCATCAGGAAGGCTTGTGCCACCATCACGAACCGATATAATCCCGCCGGGGCAGTATTCCAGCCCGAGCGTTTAAGCTTGGAACAGCTGGCCGAAAGGGTGGAAGGGGTGTTCATTGCGCTGCACGGAAGGCCCGGTGAAGATGGGGTAATTCAGCAGCAACTGGAAACCCATGGGCTTTACTACAACGGCTCCGGCGTGGACAGCTCGCGCATCACCATAGATAAATACACCACCAATGAACTGCTCATGCAGCACGGGTTCTCAGTGGCAGCCCACCGCATGGTGTACCGCGAGGCCTGGATGAACGAACATGAAGCGCAACTTTCCGCTGCAGCGCAGCTGCATTATCCATTGATTGCCAAGCCCCACGACGATGGATGCAGCGCGGCGGTGAAGAAGATCAAGAATCCAAACCAGCTGGAGGCTTATGCCCAACTGATGTTCCGTCAGGAAGAAGCGCTGGATCCCGCTGCGGTGACGGTGCTCGGGCTAACGCCGAAGGAAGAATTTCCGCGCAAGGATGCATTCCTGATAGAATCACTGATTCATAAGGGCGACGCGCAGCTATTCCTGGAAATAACCGGGGGTATGCTCACCCATGTGCAGCCCGACGGCAGCCTGCGCTACGAAGTGTTCGAGCCCAGCGAAACCCTTGCAGAGCATGGCATTTTGTCTTTGGAAGAAAAGTTCCTCGCCGGTCAGGGCCAAAACATAACACCGGCGCGATATACCGCCGATCTGGAAGAAAACAAGCGCATTTCCACAGCGGTGCGCTCATCGCTGGAAGCAGCAGCCCGTGTGTTGAACATCAGCGGTTATTGCCGCATTGATGCCTTTGTGAAGGTTTATACGAATAAGCAGGTGGAAGTCGTTTTTATTGAAGTGAACTCGCTGCCGGGCATGACTCCCGCCACCTGTATCTATCATCAGGCGGCTATAAATGGATATAAGCCTTTTGAATTCATCAGGGAAATCCTCAACTTCGGCCAGAAATATCAAAGCATACATGCGCAAAAAATGGGGCATTAACCTGCTGCTCGGAGCAGGTTTTATCGGGGTTTTGATGCTGCTGCTCTTTCTGTGGCTCGGCTTCTACACCCGTCATGGAGTGCAGGTTGAAGTGCCCAACATCAAGGGGATGACCCTGGAAAAGGCTTCGGCAGCGCTGGAAGAACGCGATCTGCGCTTCGAAATATCCGACACCATTTATGAAGAACGGCTGAAGCCCAATGCTGTTGTCGAACAAAATCCGATTGCCGGCAGTGGCGTAAAGCCCGGGCGCATCGTTTACCTGAAGGTGAACGCCTCCGGGAAACCCATGGTGAACATGCCTAACCTGGTCGATAAGTCCTTCACCCTTTCAAAGGCGCTGCTGAAAAACTATGGCCTGCAGCTGGGTGAGGTTACTTATAAGTATAATGAATACAGCCACAACCTGGTCATTCAGCAGTTCTACGATAGCGACAGCATTGCCCCGAACCGACGTATTGAACGCGGCTCTGTGATAGACCTCTGGGTTACCACCAACAAGAAGCAGTATGCGCCCGACAGCCTGCTGATGGATACACTACTGACCCCTTATCTGCCGGATTTATAAAATTTTGCGATGTACCGATTGTTGTTAGTTTCTATAGCGGCCTGCGTGTCGCTCCAGGTTCATGCCCAGGGGGTGGTGATTACCCCTGCCGGGGTTCCGGCGAAGTTGCCTCTTTCTGGAAGCATCGGCCTGCGTTCCTGGGGTTTGGCCGATACCCTGGCACTCCCTTTTTTTGACGATTTTACCTCTACCGAGGTGTTTCCCGATGCGCGACTATGGACGGGTAATCAGGTATATGTAAACCGCAGCTTTGTGCAAAAGGCGCCGAGCTTCGGGGTGGCTACCTTCGATCACCTGAACCCTCAGGGAGCTCCATGGTCGCCCCTGAACTTCGGCGGAACCCGCGGCTGTGATACCCTGTGTTCCCAGGCCATCAATTTGAAATCCTATAAGAGCGGAAGCAGCAACATCCCATATAAAACTTCCGACAGCATTTACCTCAGCTTTTTCTACCTGTGCGGTGGCCTGGGCGACGTTCCCGAGCCGAGCGACAGCATGGTGCTTCAATTCAGACAGGCCGATGGAATCTGGAGGACCACCTGGAAACGCAACGGACTCAGGCAAAGCGCATTTATACAGGTATTGGTGCCGGTGCTGAACAGCGCCAATTTTCACGAAGGGTTTCAGTTCAGGTTCATCAACTACAGCAAGCCCGGTGGTAACCTCAACCATTGGCATATGGACTATGTGCGGATGACCCGCGGCCGAAACTACCGCGATACCGCCATCCGCGATGTGGCCATCAGCGGCATCCCCGGCGGACTGCTGGGTATCTACCACAGCATGCCTTACCGTCAGTTTCAGGCCAACCTGATGCGCAACGCAGACAGCATCCATACGCTGAGCATCAGGAACAACAACGGCGTGGCCGTGCAAACCCAGTACCAGTTTACCGCTAAAAGCAATGCCGGACTGCAACTGGCGCAAAGTCCCTTCGCCTCCAACAACCGCAACGTGCTGGCCCTGTCGGATACCATCGAGCGTTTCAAGGCCTTCAGCCTGAGCGGCCTCACGGGCAACGAACCTTGGGTGGATGTTGAATACCGCATCAATCCGCTGTCCAACGACCAGACTCCGGGAGAGTACAATACCCTGGGCGACAACAACCGCATCACGCGCAGGCAGCGTTTCACGCCCTGGTTGGCTTATGACGACGGCAGCGCCGAAGGTGGCTTCGGCCTTGACTATTCCTTCCTGGGCAATGTGCGTGGGCAGGTGGCCATGCGCTATAGACTTGACAGGGCAGATACCCTCCGCGGTATTTCCATGTATTTCAACAGAAGCCGGGAAGATGTGAGCAGCCGTCCGTTTACGCTGATGATCTGGAAGAGCATTGCAGAGCCGCCTGCACTGAGTAACGTCGGTGATAAACTCTGGTACAGCAAGTTTGTGGAACGTCCGCGCTATACCGACAGCATACAGGAATTCACCTATTACATGTTCGATACGGCGCTGGTGTTGCCGGCAGGCGATTTCTATATCGGCTGGAGGCAGCAGGCTCCCTTTATCCTGAACGTGGGTTATGACAACAATTACCGCTTCGCGAGAAAAGGCGGCGCCAACCCTGATTTATACTATGACCTCTACAGCAAGTGGGAACCTGTTCCCGTAGATGTGGAAGGTGCGCCCATGATGCGGCCCCTGCTGGGATCAAAAAGTCAGTATGCGTTCGGAACTCAGGAGCAGGCAGCCGCGGCAAGAACAAGCGTGTACCCCAATCCGCTGTCGGGTGATGAACTGCACATCAACAGCGCCGCAACCTTCGTCGGCTATCGCCTGTACGATGTTCAAGGACGCAACGTGTCCACAGGTGCGGTGCAGGAAGCAATGCTGCATGTGCCAGAATACATCAAAGGGGGGCTGTACCTCCTGCAGTTAATCCCGCGGGAAGGAATACCGGTGATTATCAGAATTCAGAAACGATAAACAAGCATGGAAGATATTTACGTACAGGAACTGAAACAGCGCATGGATCAAGGCGAAGACCTGATCATCATTGATGTGCGCGAACCCTGGGAATATGAAGAGTTCAACATCGGAGCGCTGAATGTGCCGCTTGGTCAGTTACCGGTGGCCATGCAGGACTGGGATGAATGGAAAGACCGCGAAGTCATCGTGCATTGCAAATCAGGTGGTCGAAGTGCAACAGCCAAGGCCCTGCTTACCCAACAAGGGTTTAGCGCCGTGCGCAACCTGCTGGGCGGCATGATGGATTGGCAGGCCACCTACGGCGCTTAATCAGCAACTTTGGGCGGCATGAGGCGAAGGCGAACGGTTCTTCCACTGCTGCTGTGCGGCTTTGCCGCATGTGTGATGCTGCTTCAAAGCCGCTGTACGGGCAGTTCAGCCAAAGACAGCATTTCTTTATTCCTCAACCACCACGACACGGTGAACTATGTGGGCATGCAGGAATGCGCGGGCTGCCATCAGGATAAGGTGGACAGCTTCCTGCAAACAGGCATGGGCCGTAGCTTTGGTGTCGCCACCGCCGCGCGCAGCGCTGCAAAGTTCAACCGTCAGGCTCCGATATATGATTCCTGGAACGACCTGTACTATGTTCCTTTCCTGGAGGGCGACAAGCTGCGCCTGCGCGAATTCCGCCTCAAGGGCCGCGATACCGTATTCAGCCGCACCGAAACACTGCATTACATCATCGGCTCAGGCCATCATACCAACTCGCACCTCATCGAGCGCAATGGCTACTTGTTTCAGGCGCCGCTGACTTATTACGTGCAGGAAGGTAAATGGGACCTTCCACCGGGCTATGAGCAGGGCAACAATATTCGCTTCAGCAGAAAAATAGACATGGAGTGCATGAGTTGCCACAACGCCATGCCTGATATGGAAGAGGGAAGTCAGAACCGATTCAGGAAGATCCCCATGGGTATTGACTGCGAACGCTGCCATGGCCCAGGAGAAGCGCACGTAGCCCAGAAACGCGCCGGCATCCTGGTGGATACCCGCAAGGAAACAGATTACAGCATCGTAAACCCGGCCAAGCTGCCATGGTCCCTGCAGATTGATGTATGCCAGCGCTGCCACCTGCAGGGCAACAACGTGCTGCGGCCCGGGAAAAAGTTCAGCGACTTCCGTCCCGGCATGCGGCTGGCCGATGTGTTTGAAGTGTATATGCCCAA
This sequence comes from Flavobacteriales bacterium, assembly GCA_947463095.1. Lineage (GTDB taxonomy): Bacteria > Bacteroidota > Bacteroidia > NS11-12g > UBA955 > REEB481. The sequence continues at coordinate 24,525 of CANHRE010000022.1, forward strand.
ACACGATGGCGGCGACTATTTCGTGATGGCGGGCCACGCCGAGCGCCTGCAACAAAGCGCCTGCTTCATCAATAGCAATCAGGGCTCTGCGCTGGAACGCTATGACCGCAAGCTCAACTTCACCTGCATCACCTGCCACAACCCGCACGTATCCGTGCGGCAAACCAATACGGCCAGGTTCAATCAGGCTTGTATGAACTGCCACAATACCGGCGCCGGCAAGAAAGGTTGCTCAGAAAAGCCTGCCACACTTCAGCAGCAGAACAACAACTGCGTGGCCTGTCATATGCCGCCCAGCGATACCCGCGATATTCCCCACGTTACGGTGCATGACCACTACATCCGCAAGCCCACGGCAAAGCAACAGGGGAATCCCGTCATCACGGGATTGTATGCGGTGAACAACCCCAAGCCGGAAGAGGCCATGCTGGCACGCGCCTATATCAGCTGGTATGAGAAGTTCGAACGCAGCAATATGTATGCAGATCAGGCGAAGGCCCTGGCCGATCGCCAGGATGCAGCGGTGCAGATGCATTACCTGTATGCCACCGGTCAGTTTGCCAAACTCCTCGTAAAAGCCGAAGGATTGAGCCTGGAAGATTGCAAGGATGCCTGGACAGCTTACCGCATTGCCGTGGCTTACGACGAAACAGGGAACCTCCTGCAGGCCTCCGAATGGTATGCACGCGCGGCAAACCTGCAGGCTGCCCACCTCGACTTTCAGGCGGAATACGCAAAGTCGCTGCTGCGCCTGAAGCAGTATGCTGATGCAGCACGGATACTGGAGCAGATACTCAGGGCCGACCCGCAGCACGAACATGCGCTGGTGGCCAGGGCCATGGTGCAGCTGGCGCAAAACAAGGTGGCCGATGCCCGTGCCGGATTGCTGAAGGTGCTTTCCTTAAACCCGGATAATGTGCAGGCACTGGAAAATCTTATAAATCTGTATAGTCAGGCCGGTGACAGCAGCAAGGCTTCTGAAATGCAGACCCGGCTGGATGCGTTGAAGCAACGTCGGACTACCAGCCGCGTATCATCGTCCACAACACCAGGCAGATAACGCCCAGTTCGGCCAGGTCATGCCCGGCGTGTATCAGAAACAGCTTCAGGGAACGGCGTTCGAACAGGTAATGCGTGCCGTAGCTGGTCATGATGAAGGTGAACCACAGGAAAATCCCGAAAATGCCCAGCGCGCCCTTGCCTTCCCCAATCATGTGCGGCACTGCCGGCAGAATCAGCGCCATACCATAGGATTTCAGGAAGCCCATCACGAAGGCACCGCTGAAGATTTTACCCATGCCTCTTGTGAAGTCAGGATGATTGGGGTCTATGCCTGCTTCGCGCATCCACATATTGCCCAGTGTTCTGGGGTTGTACCAAAGGGTGCCTACCACGAAGGTGGACAAGGTGGCCAACAGAATGGCCAGCCAGTTGGGGTGCAAAAAGTCTATCATAGTCTTCTTCTTAGCAACAGCAAGTTACTGAAAAGAAGTTTTATTCAACCCTCCATCCGGATTTTCCGGTTATCCTGCACATACAGCACAGTCAGGGCCGCACAAAGCATCAGAAAGCCGGCAATCACCAGCGCATAGATGGCCTGGCTGCCGTAGAAATACTTCACAACTGGTCCTCCAATGATGCCGTTCACAATCTGTGGGATGGTGATGAAGAAGTTGAAGATGCCCATGTACAGTCCCATTTTGCCCGCCGGGATGCTGCCGGCCAGGATGGCGTATGGCATCGCGAGGATAGAAGCCCAGGCCAGTCCGATACCTACCATGCTGTACATAAGGTCGTATTGGTCGTTGGCGAAATACATGGAAAGCAGGCCGATGCCGCCGGCGAACAGCGAAAATGCGTGGGTTTTCTTTCTGCCAAAACGGCGTGCGATGGCAGGCAGGAACAGCGCATACACTGCGGATACAGCATTGTACACGCCGAAGATGATGCCTGTCCAGCTGCCGGCGTCGCGGAAGCGGTCAGAGCTGGTGTCTTCCAGCGGAAGGCGGAATACGTGTTGCGCGATGGCTGGCGTGGTGAATACCCACATGCTGAACAGTGCAAACCAACTGAAAAACTGCACCAGTCCCAGCTGGCGCATGGTTTGTGGCATCTTGCGGAAATCGCTGAAGATCTGCTTCAGGCCGCTGTGCTCCTGTTGCGCTGTGCCATGGAATTGTTCGTATTCCTGCGGCGGATATTCTCTGGTGAAGAGCAGCGTAACCATGATGCTCAGAAAGAATACCGCAGCTCCTATGTAAAAGGCGTATATCACGTTGTCGGCCACCATGCCCTTGGGCGCAGAGGCAGAAACGCCGAACCAGTGCGACAGTGTATAGGGGAGCCAAGAGCCGGCTACCGCGCCTACGCCGATCAATGCAGTTTGTACCGAGAAGCCCAGCGTGTTCTGGCTGTCAGGCAGGTTGTCGGCCACCAGGGCGCGGAAGGGCTCCATCGCCACGTTGATGCTGGCATCCATCAGCATGAGCATGCCGGCGCCTATCAGCAGGGCCGATTTCGCAGTGATGAGGGAAGCACTGTTGGGAAGCAGCACCAGGGCCAGACAGCATATCAGCGTGCCGGCCAGGAAATAGGGCTTGCGCCTGCCCAGGCGGTTCCAGGTGCGGTCGCTGTAATAGCCAATCAGCGGTTGCACCAGCATGCCGGTGAGCGGAGCCACCAGCCAGAACCAGGATAGGTGTTCCACATTGGCGCCGAAGTTCTGTAGGATGCCGCTGGCATTGCCGTTTTGCAGGGCGAAGCCGAACTGGATGCCCAGAAATCCAAAGCTCATGTTCCAGATTTGCAGGAAGCTCAGCCGGGGTTTTTCGCGTAGATTCATGGTTATTCAGGTAAGGAGGGAAGGGACGGTTTTGGAGGGATTGAGGGCGCAGAGGGCTTGCTCATAATCACATAGCCTCGGGGCGGAAGGAAATAGCCTGAGCGCGGGTCGCCCTGCAGCGGGTAGTTAAACAGGTATTCCGGTTTTTCCGGCAACTGTTCATCATCCAGGCGGAAGCGCACCGGCTGCTCGCTGAAATTCAGGAATACCCATACAGCATCGCCGTCTAGCTCGCGTTTGAAGGCGAAGATGTTGGCCGTGTCGCCCATGCTCAGGTTCAATAGGCGGAAATTGCCACCATGCGGGGCGTTCCACAAGGCGGGATGGGCCTTCTTGAAGCCATTCATGGTGCGGAACCAATAGTTCCAGCCGGTATCATCCCAGCTGATGGTGTCTTTGTCAAAGAAGCGCAGACGGTGGTTCAGGTTGGCTTCCTGTCCGCTGTACATTAATGGAAAGCTTCCGGGCAGGGTATAGGTCAGTACCGACCAGGGCTCCCAACGCTCGCCGTATTTCTCGTTCACCGTGCCGTTCCAGCTGTTTTCGTCGTGGTTGGTCAGGAAGGTCATGCGCATGGTTTTGGCGGGGAAGCGTTCCCGATCCCGCTTGAGCATGTTTTTTAGCTCATACAGGGGCTTTTTGCCGCTGTTGATTTCCGCCGACGTATGCATGAAATCCCAGTGGTAGTTGGCGTCAAAGGCTTTGTGTGTATAAGCCGCCGGATCGGCGTTTACGTCCGGATGCCATTCCGCTTCGGCAAGCATGAACATGGGCTTGATGGTTTCTAGTTCCGCGCGGGCCTCTTCCCAGTAGTCGGGGGGCACCAGGAAGGCAACATCACAGCGGAAGCCGTCAATACCGCACTCGCGCACCCAGAACTTCATGGCTTCAGTCATGGCCTTGCGCATGGCCTTGTTTTTGAAGTTTAGCTTGGCCACATCCGTCCAGTCGTATTGGGTGACAATCTTGCCCTGTGCATCCTTCACATACCAGTCGGGATGCTCCGTAATCCAGGGGTGATCCCAGGCAGTGTGGTTGGCCACCCAGTCGAGTATCACCTTCATGCCCAGCGAATGCGCCATGTCCACCATCATCTTGAACTGTTCGACGCTGCCGAACTCTGGGTTTACCGCTGTGTAGTCGCGCACGGAATAATAGCTGCCCAATGATCCTTTGCGGTTTTGTTTGCCGATGGGGTTTATGGGCATGAACCACAGCACATCCACACCCAGGTTTTTCAGGCGGGGAATATGGGCCATGAAGCCGCCAAAGGTTCCCTGCGGACTGAATTGGCGCACGTTTACCTCGTAAATGACGGCTGATTTCAGCCAGTCCATGCCGGGTTTAGGTGTCGGGTCCTTTTCTTTCGTGCACGTCGGTGCAAGGAACAGGGGTGCCAATCCCAGGAATAGAAGTAGGGAAAAGGGAATGCGTTTCATCGTACAGGTTAGGGGGGCTAATTTAAAGCAGAATTACTAAAGTGATAAGTGGTAAGTGGTAAGTGGTAAGTGGTAAGTGGTAAGTGGTAAGTATGGCTTGATCCACTGGGCGATGCATTCTTGTGCAGATGCAGGCGGTTTGTTTCCTTCTAGTTCTTCAGGAGAAAGCGATTTCCTATTTCTTCCCCGTATTTCCCAGCAGGTAACTCAATCCGATTTCTGTGCCCAGTTGCCAGCTGCGGTGCTGTTCATATACGCCTTTGCTGCTGTTCAGCACGGGCAGGCGCAGGGTTGGGGCAAGCACTGCGTGCAGGCGTTTTTCCAGAAGGTAGTCTATGCGCACGCCGCCCAGCAGCGCCACGTTGAAGGTGTTGGCATTGTAACCTGTGTTTTTGATGTGGTAGGTGAACTGCCCATCGCTGGTGGTAAAGCCGCGCAGGCGCACCACGGTTTCATGCTGGATCAGATAGCCCGGCGCAAGGCCCGCCATAATGTGAACATCCAGGTCGCGCCAGGGGTTGCCGTATTCGGTGTTCCACATGTAGGTAATGGGCAACTCGGCGAAGCGGTAGCGCACGTCGTAGAACACATCACGCGGTCCGGTTTGGGAGTTGTCTGCCACCAGGCCAACTTCCGGATGAATCCAATCGCCGAAGCGTATGTCCGATTTCACCCGCCGGAAGCCGTAATCTGAGGCAGCAAGTCCAATGCGCAACGCGCTGCGGCGGTTTAGTGGTTTCACATAATGGACCGAAAAGTTTAGGGCGGTCCGTGGCTTGTCAACCCGGTTCAGGCTGTCGGCAAAGTCATTGGAGAGGCCCGGCACATCGGGTGGCACTTCAACTACACGCAGCAATCTTCCGGAAATGAAGGTGCCGGTGCTGATGTCCAGGATCCCTTTTTCAGGAATCTGGGCTGCAGCCATCACAGATGCGCTGATGAGCCAAGCGGCCAGGGTGCTTTTGCGGGTCAGGGTCATGGATATGTGGTAGGAAACAATTTTTTCACCTGCAAATAAAAACGGGTAGCGGCAAAGATGGCTGTCAGGAACAATCCTACGGTAAAGCCAATCCAGATGCCTTCGGTATCCATGCCTGCGCCGAAGCCGAGCCACCAGCCCAGTGGAAGTCCTACCAACCAGTAGCAGATTACCAGCGCAATGGATGGTATGCGCACATCTTTGATGCCGCGCAGCAACCCCAGCGATACGGCCTGCACGCCGTCGGCAAGCTGAAACAGGGCCGCATAAATCAGCAGTACGGCAGCAACGCCCACCACCTGCATGTCATCGGTATATGCCCGCGCCAGCGGCCCTCTGAATACCAGGAACAGGATGGCCGTGACGAACATATACAGCAGTACCATCACCATAACCGCATTGGCGGCCCGGCGCACTTTTCTCTTGTTTTTTTCTCCGAAGGCATTGCCCACCATGATGCTGCCCGCGGCGCTCAGCCCACTGGCCGCCATGTAGGTCAGGCTGGCCAGGTTCAGGGCGATGCCATGGGCGCTTTGATGCGTGGCGTTGACCCAGCCGGCCATAATTCCGGAAAAGGCAAAACAGGCCACCTCGGCGAAAAACTGCAGCCCGATGGGCAATCCCACTTCAAATACCCTGCCCGCCTCTTCACGGATTTCATTGGTGCTGAAGCGCTGCTCAGGGTGATATACCTTCATTGAAGGGGCGTAGCGTATGTAGGCCATGGCGATGAGTGCCATCAGAATCCGCGAGCTCAGCGTGGCATAGGCCGCGCCGTCCAGCCCCATCGCATCAAAGCCCAGGTTGCCGTAAATGAGCACCCAGTTTAGGAAGATGTTCAGCAGCAGGCCGCCGCCGGTGATGTACATGGCAACTTTGGTGAAGCCCAGTCCGTCGGTGAATTGTCGGCTGCTCACAAACAACAGCATGGGCAGGCCGCTGTAGTTCAGGATGCGCAGAAAACTCGAAGCCAGCGGCTCTACCTCCTTGCTCTGATGCAGCCAGCCGATGTTGCTGACAATGCCTTCCAGCAGGGCGAACAACACCAGCGACAGACCAACAGTAACCCAAATGCCGGCGCGGTAGCTCAGATAGCCCTTCTCCGGACGCCCTTCACCGGAATATATAGCCACCAGCGGACTGATGGCAAACAGGATGCCCATCCCCAGGAAATACACCAGCCAGAAGATGTTGTTGGCCGCCACACTCGCAGCCAGTACCTCGCGTCCCAGGCTGCCCACCATCACTGTGTCGGCCACACCCATGAGCATAATGCCCACTTGTCCCAGGATGATGGGGTAGGCCAGGCGCAGCGCCTGCTTCATCTCGCGGCGGTATATGGTGAAAAAACGAATCAACGGGGCAAAGGTAGGTTCAAAGGACAAGGGATAAGTGATAGGTGGTAAGTGGTAAGTGGTAAGTGGTAAGTGCCGGTCACCGAGCAGCTTGCCCCCTAAGCGCAGCGACAGGGGGAGTCGAGGTGCCTCGGCATTTGGCGTCGGCTTGCGGCGTTTAACGCCTCCCATCATTTGAGGCCGGTTCTTTGGGGGGAATGGATAATGGATAATGGATAATGGAAAATGGAAAATGGAAAATGGAAAATGGATAATGGACAAGACCTCTGCTGTCATCCTGAGCTCATTTTTGAATATATGCTTATGACAGGGGTCTGTGCCAACCTGATGAATCCTTAAGCATGAATTTTCTCTTACTTTTTCCTTGATGAAAAAGGATGCAAAAAATCAAGGCTGCTTGGATAGTGGTAGGGGATAAGTGGTAAGTGGTAAGTGCCGGTCACCGAGCAGCTTGCCCCCTAAACGCAGCGACAGGGGGAGTCGAGGTGCCTCGGCATTTAGCGGCGGCTTGCGGCGCTCAACGCTTCCCATCCTCTGAGGCCGGTTCTTTGGGGGGAATGGATAATGGATAATGGATAATGGATAATGGAAAATGGATAATGGACAAGACCTCTGCTGTCATCCTGAGCTCATTTTTGAATATATGCTTATGACAGGGGTCTGTGCCAACCTGATGAATCCTTGAGCATGAATTTTCTCTTACTTTTTCCTTTATGAAAAAGGATGCAAAAAATCAAGGCTGCTTGGATAGTGGTAGGGGATAAGTGGTAAGTGGTAAGTGCCGGTCCCTGCTGTCATCCTGAGCAGCTTGCCCCCTAAGCGCAGCGACAGGGGGAGTCGAGGTGCCTCGGCATTTAGCGGCGGCTTGCGGCGTTTAACGCCTCCCATCATTTGAGGCCGGTCCTTTGGGGATAATGGATAATGGATAATGGAAAATTGAAAATTGATGATGAATTTGGTCTCCGCTTGCCCCCTCTGTGGTTTGATAAACTCACCATGACACGCAGCGAGACACTGTGGGGGTAGGGGAGCTTGTCGATAGGTTCAAAGGATAAGTGATAAGTGATAAGTGATAAGTGATAAGTGATAAGTGGTAAGTGATAAGTGATAAGTGGTAAGTGCCGGTCCCTGCCGTCATCCTGAGCCCCTACCGGGCTGCGAAGCCGGTTGGTAGGGAGGTTTGTCATGGTGCATGCCGATTACCACTTACCACATATCCCTTATTTATCATCCGAATACGGTACTTCATGAATCTTGGTGGTAAAGAAATTCACGAACAGGCCCACAAACACCAAGAACAGGAACAACTGCGAAATAACCAGCAGCCTTCCGGTTTCGTGAACGGGATAGTTGTCGCCGTACCCCACGGTGGCCGAGGTGACGAAGCTGAAGTAGATGGCGTCAAGGTCGCGGCTGAGCGGCTTGGCGAAAAAATCGGGGATATGCGCGTTGAAGCAGGAATACAATATGGCGTATTCCAGTCCCAGCTCCACGTAGTTGATCAGCATCAGCGTCATGGAACGGCGGATGTTGCTGGGTCTGTTTAGTACATCGGTTAGGTAAATCAGGCTGGCCAGGTACATAATGGTTTCCACCATCATATAGCCCATCAGGAAAGGAACCCAGTTCGCTCCGGTCAGGTCGAGCTTGAACAGCAGCAGGGGCAGCAACAGTTTTCCAAGTACATAAAACTCTACGCTCAGCATGCGCCATTGATGCCCGAAGCGACCGAAATATTCTTTGATGTACAAGCCTGGAAACACAAACTGGCTCACCACCAGCAGCAGCCTGATGAGGCGCTCTATGCCGAAATCCTGGTAGCCGTCGTTGCGCCAGATACGTTTCAGGATGCTCTTTTGGCGCGCTATGGATGAATGCAGCGGCTGTTCGTCCCATACGTCCCTGCGGGTTCCCAGCAATAAAACGCCGATCAACTTCTTCAGGAGTCCGTTCATCCCTTGCAAAATACGGTTTTTAAAAAGAAGAGAAGTTCGGGAGTTTGGGAGCGGTGGATGGTTCTTGTCAGGGGGTACTTGTCATGGTGAGCTTAATTAACTGTCATGGTGAGCATGAATAACTGTCACGGTGAGCCTATATCTTCTGTCATGGTGAGCCTGTCGAACCACTCACCACTTACCACTTACCACTTACCACTTACCACTCAGCACCCTCAACCGCTGAACCCCGCCGGCGCTGCGCAGCTCCAGGATATACATCCCCGCCCTGGGTAGCTCAATGCGCCAAGTTCCGGAGGTGGAACTTCCGCTTTGCAGCAGCCGCCCATCCATGCCGTAAAGGTTCACCGCAAATTCCTCGCCGCGGGTACTGCTGATGTGCACCGTATTTCCTTCCTGCTCGATGCGGAAGGGCTGCGCCGCCTGTTCATGCTCCTGCACCTCGCTCAAACGCAAGGCCACACATTCGCGGATGGATTCGTATTGCGCATATACCTTGCCGCCCGGACATTCGGTGCTGCACCCGTCGCGATGCCCGGCAAGGGTGCCCAGCAGGCTGCCGCTGTTGTCGGGATGTTTCATCGCGCCAAAGGGATTCAGTCCATCCTGCTCCAACTTCCAGGCCAGCAGACGGCAAAGGCTGTTCACCGCCGGAAAGGGCGGCTGCACGCTGGTATAATCGCCGATCAGGCATACGCCCATGGTGTATTCGTTCTTTCCGCAGAAATGCGCCCCGCGCACATTGTCCTGCCGCACGCCCTGCACGCCCTGTGGATCTCGGCCGGCAAAGATGCTCCCATCCGAGCCAATCAGGTAGTTGTAGCCAATGTCATCCCAGCCGTTTACCTCCGTATGCAGCAGGTAATAGCTGCGCACCACCTTCACGTAGTCGGTTTCGGTGGTATTGCCCGCGCTGTGGTGGATGATGGCATGCCGTGTGGCGGTAGACACCGGCCCGGGCTTGGGTGGATTCAGTCCGGCCCGCCACAGGCTCTGCGGTATCACCGGCGGCATGTTGTTGCGCGGTGTCCCGGGTATGGGTGCGCCCGCACTGCCCACTTCCATATAAAACACCGTCAAGGCCCCGGCTGCGGGCAGCATCAGGGTGGCGTCTTTTTTAAACTGCGGAAGGGTTTGCACGCATCCTTCGGGGGCATGCGGATCCGGGCGCAGGGTGTCGCCGTCCAGCAGCAGAAACCCGGGTAGTGTGTTGCCGTTCACGCGCAGCACGAAGCAGTCGTATGGTTCCGGCAGCAAGATGTCCACGGGTTGCAGCGCTTCCAGCGGCAAAGGGCCCATCTTCTGGATGCGATGGCTGTTCTGGGCTTCGCCGGAAGGCAGCAGCAGCAGGCTGCACAGGAAACTAAAGCCGATGCGGAGTTTATGCTTTGAGTTCATGACTGAAGTGTTGTTGGATGCAGTCCAGCATGGCCGCGTGTACCGCCTTGTTGCCGGCAATGATTTCTTTTCCGAAGAGCATATCGCTACCGCCCCTGAAGTCGCTCGACGTGCCCCCGGCTTCCTGCACCAGCAGGATCCCTGCGGCAACATCCCAGGGGGCCAGTCCGGTTTCGAAGAAGCCCTCGAAGCGTCCGCAGGAGGTATAGGCCAGGTCGATGGCAGCGCTGCCCATGCGGCGCAGGCCGCGGGTGTCTTTCATGAAGCGGTGCAGCACCTCCAGGTAGGCGGGCAGCTGGGTGAACTCGGTGTAAGGAAAGCCGGTGGCCAGCAGGGAGGAAGCCAGGCTGTCGCGTTCGGATACGCGGATGGACGCGCCGTTCAGCCAGGCACCGCCGCCGCGCAATGCCGTGAAGCACTCGTTCAGCGCCGGCACGTCCACGATGCCCAGCAGCAGCTCGCTGCCCCGCGCCAGGGCCACGCTCACGCTGAACAGGGGCAGCCCGTGCAGGAAGTTGGTGGTGCCGTCCAGCGGGTCTATAATCCAGGTGTACTCGCGGTTGCGCTCTTGCGCCACCGTATCTTCTTCGGTGATGAAGCCGGCACCGGGCAACAGGCGCCCAAGGGCTTCTACCAGACGCTGCTCGGCCTCGCGGTCTACGCGGCTCACCAACTGGTTCAGTCCCTTGTCGTGCACGTCAAGGCCCGACAGCAGGGATTGCTGTTCCAGAATCCAGGCGCCGGTGCGGCGGACCAGGGTGGCGGTTTCTTCAAGGAGTTCAATGGTCATATACAATGTTGGGATGGATAGCTATCCATCCCAACGTGAATACAATGATAAACGATAACACCTGCTTCTCTGCTTTTTGGAAACTCGGGCTTCCACCAATAGTTTTGACCCTTGAAACCCTGTTTATGAAACTCGCCGACCTGAAGAAAATCTGGTTCATCAACTTCCTGAAGCGGGTGCGCTATGCCACCCGTTACTATAACTTCCGTTACGGTCAGATTCTGCGCTGGGGCTTTAACTCGCGCGAGGATACGAACTATACCTACGCGCTCACCCCTGCCAATATGGAATACCTGGCCAGCACGCTGGCGGTGGTAACAGGCAAGGACCGGCAGGCCATCATGGGCTATATCCGCGAGGCGGAACAGGACGAGGCGCTGAAGGCGTGCATCCTGAACAGCATCCGCAACTCAGAGCACCGCCATTTTGCCGATGCGGAGGTGCGCTTTGCCCGACGCCTGGGCTGGTATGCGCTGCTGCGTGCGCTGAAGCCTGCCGTAGTGGTGGAAACGGGTGTGGACAAGGGCCTCGGGGCGGTGCTGCTCTGTGCGGGCATCCTGCGCAATCGGGCGGAAGGCTTTCCGGGGAAATACTACGGCACCGATATCAACCCGGAAGCGGGCTATATGCTGACCGGCCCCTATAAAGAAGCCGGGGAAATCCTGTACGGCGACTCCATCGAGAGCCTGAAGATGCTTACTGAGCCCATCGGCCTGTTCATCAACGACAGCGACCACAGCGCCGATTATGAATACCGGGAATACCGCACCATCGAACCCTTACTCGGCCCGAACTCCGTGGTGCTCGGCGACAATGCCCACGCCACCGACAAGCTGGTGCGCTTCGCCAC
>CANHRE010000023.1 GCA_947463095.1 Flavobacteriales bacterium
CTGATCCTGTAAGAATTGCTGGGCGATGGCCCTGCCGAACAACTCGGCATCTGTTGCCGGCTTGCCATAAGCGTAGTCCTGTAACTCGGTATTCTCAAACATCACACAAAGCAGCAGGTGCTTTTGACGGAGTTTGCGCAGCAAGGGCAGGGCCTCCTCGAGCATAGGCAGGCTGTCAAAATGGGTGAATAAAACCAGGAGGCTGCGTTGCCGGATGAGCTTGGTCACGGCGCGGTACAACAGTTCAAAATCGGCTTCGCGGTTGCGGGGCTGTTGCTGGTAGAGTGCCTCTTGGATGTTCCTCATATGGCCGGGTTTTCTGTCGGCAGGCACAAAGCGCCCCAGAACATCGGAAAAGGTCATCAGACCGGCCTTGTCGTACTTTTGTATGGACAGGTTGCACAGGGTGAGGCTGCTGTTGATGGCATAGTCCAGCAGACTCATCTGCTGAAAGGGTGCGTGCATCATGCGGCTTTTATCCAGGATGCAATACACCTGCTGAGCCTGTTCATCACCGTATTGGTTCACCATCGGTTTTCCCCGGCGGGCAGTGGCCGACTGGTTAACCATGCGCGCGTCATCGCCCTGCCGGTATTCCCTGATATGTTCGAATTCATAACCATGGCCCAGCTTACGCTGTTTCCTGATGCCATAATGCGAGGCGGTGTGGGGCAGAGCATGCAGGCTGTATTGTTTCATCTGCGCCACGCTGGGGAACACGTTTACGGAGCTTGCTTCATCCAGGGTAAGCCTGCGCTGCATGAGGCCCAGTGGTGAGCTGATGTATACGCGCAGGAAACCGAAATCATGCCGTCCGCGTTGAACTGCTCTGAGGTGGTAGCTGCAGTTCAGTGATTGCCTTGCGACAAGCCTGCAGTTGATGCTGTGGCCGGGAAGGTGCAGCGCCGGAGGCTGCTCATCATAGATGCGCAGCCTCCAGGTTTTACCGGTATGGTTGTGAAGGCTGATGTTCACCGGATGTTCATCACCCAAACCCCAGGTTTTGCGGTGGCTTCGCTGCGCAGAAACAGGTTGTTCCGTGCCGAATACAACTACGAGGTCAAGCAGGAGGACAAGTGCGCAAAGCCCGGCGGCGCCGGGGATAAATAGCCAGATGACGGGCCAGAGGTAAGCCGCCATGAACAGCACTGTAAACGTGCCGGGAATCAGATAAAAACGCCGAGGCAGGAACAGGTTGCCCATGGTGTTTAGCGCGGCACTTCGATGCTGCGGAATAAGGCTTCAATAACGTCTTCAAGCAACACGCCGTCCATGTCGCTTTCGGGCTTCAGGATGAGGCGGTGGTTGAGCACAGGACCTGCCATGCTGCGGATGTCATCGGGGGTGATGTAGGTTCTGCCTTCCATTGCCGCAGCAGCCTTGGAAGCCCTCACCAGGGCGAGGCCGGCGCGTGGCGAGGCGCCCAGGTACAAATCCGGATGCCTGCGCGAGGCTTCCATAGCTTGGGCTACATAGCGCAGCAGCTTATCTTCAACATGCACCTGTGCTACGGCCTTGCGGCAACGGATCAGCGTTTCTGTATCAAGGACAGCCTCAAGGGTGTGCTGAAGACTGCCGTTGAAGTCACCGTGGAAGCGGCTGAGTATGGTAAACTCATCATCCGCGTTGGGGTAGCTAACCAATATGCGGAACAGGAAACGATCCAGTTGGGCTTCTGGCAACCGGTAGGTGCCTTCCTGCTCAATGGGGTTCTGGGTGGCCACAATCATGAAGGGCTGGGGCATGGGATAGGTTTTACCGTCGGCGCTCACCTGCTGCTCTTCCATCACCTCAAAAAGCGCTGCCTGGGTTTTTGCCGGTGCCCTGTTGATTTCATCAATAATCACCATGTTGGCAAATACAGGTCCCGGCTTGAAGGTGAATACCGAATCGCGCAACTGGTACACCATGCTGCCGGTAACGTCGGCGGGCATCAGGTCGGGGGTAAACTGAATGCGTGTTGAATGCAGGTCAAGGGCCCTGGCCAGCAAACGCGCCGAGAGGGTTTTTGCCAGACCGGGAACGCCTTCAATGAGCACATGGCCATTGCAGAAAAGGCCGGCAAGCATCAGTTGTACCATGGCTTCCTGGCCTGAAAGTACCTTGTTTAGTTCGCTGAACACCTGAGTGGCTGCTTGTTGCACCACCGCGGTAAAGTCCTGTTGCTCAGGTTGATTGGGATGAAAGTCCATGATTTTTCTTGTGAAATTGGGAATAGAATGCGCTGAGGCCTTCAGCCCAGCTGTGCAGGTCAGCCGCGCGTAATGGTGTTTGTGATTCCAGCGTGAGGGCTTTGCCGATCAGTTTGTTGATGAAGATTTCATCCATGCCGCTGTGCGCTACCAGGTCGGGTATGAAGTCCGGATCACCCGGTTTGCTGCGCAGCGAATAGGCGCGCCTTGTAAAACCTTGGAAATGCTGCCATTGTATGGTAAACAGCTTCTTGTAGTTCCCGCTGCGGTAAAACATGAGGCCAAGCAATCCCGCGTATTCCAGACTGCTGTTTCTCATATCGGGTGGGCTCGGGATGATGCGTTGCATGCTCCTGGCGCCAAAAAGCAGCAGCAGGCCAATGCCCGCCAACAGCGTGTACCACGCAGCGCGAAGTGCTGGCTGCGACTGTATGTAAACCAGCGGATTGCCCGAACTGTTTCCCGAAGGTTCATAGTCTTGTCTGGGTAGTTTGGCCGCCTCATCCCAAATGAGCGTATGTGCCGGGTTGAAATGGCGCATCACCTCCATGGCGTAGTGCATGCCTTCCGCTGTAAACAACTGCCGGTTGCCGAAAACCATGGGGTTCAGATGCAGATAACAAAATCCTTCCCCTATGCGTAGCCGGAAGAAATAGGGCTCTCCGTATTGGTTGTCGCCCAAAATGGCTGCCTTGTCTTTTAGCGGGCCGCTGAACTGCAGCGCGGTAGAATCGCTGAGCTTGATGTTTCCAAGCGCTATGGAATTCCAGTTGTATGCCTTAAACGTATCGCGCTCGAAATAACGGAAGCGAAAGAGGCCCTTTGCTATTTCCGGATGTCTGAGCCTCAGCAGCATGGTTGTTTCATGACGGGTTTTAAAGCGCCAATCTAGGTTCAGCGACTTCAGCAGCGCCGCTGGGATTTCATTGGTGATGAGGAACAGACTGTTGCCTTTGGAAGCATAGCGCAGCAATAGGTTTAATTCGCTTTCCAGGTAATAGGGTTTTTCGCCGGCAAAGAGGTAAACGGATGGCTTTGTAGCCCATTGTGTGCTGTCATGCAGCAGGCCGACGGATGTTCCGTTTTTCCGAATGGTTTCCGTTTGGGTGAAATACTGTACGCAACGGCGGTAAAAATGCGACAGGTCATAGGGCTGTTCCTTGTCCATGCGCAGGCTCTGCTGCCAGTTGTATGTATTGTCTTTCCCCAGGAACAGCCACAGGATCAGGCCTATGGCTGCCAAGGTCGCAAAGAGCAGGAGGTTCCGGAAGTAGTACATGGTTTTACCTCTTGTACGGTTTTATCTGGGCAAGGCAGGCGTGGAAAAGGCCCGCATAATGGCGGTATTCTGCCTCCTGTGGCTGACGACCGCCATACCTGCAGTGCTCATGGATGAGGGAAAGGGAAGCAAGCTGCGCAGCGAAAGGACTCTGGGCGCATTCCTGAAGTATTTGCCTTGCTGTTTTATGCCGGCTTAGTTGAATCCATGATGCATCCTGTAGGGTCAACAGCAACAGTTGATAGTGGCATCGGATGGCTTCACTGTATGCGCCTTTTTCCTCCAGTTCTGGAACAGATTCCTGAAGCTGCTGAGGGCTGAGCGGCTGTTCGTGGGCTGCAGTTGAGGCATCATGTCGGAGTGGGCCTGCACGTTCAGCACTGCGCCTATTTCGTGTGGTGAACATGAGGTAGCCCAACGCCAGCAGCATGAAAATGGTTAACGTTATAACGGTGGTTCTGAACCAGGATTGACTCCAAAGGGCGGAGCCCGAATTTCCTT
Source organism: Flavobacteriales bacterium (assembly GCA_947463095.1). Lineage (GTDB taxonomy): Bacteria > Bacteroidota > Bacteroidia > NS11-12g > UBA955 > REEB481. The sequence continues at coordinate 3,973 of CANHRE010000023.1, forward strand.
TGGTCGTAAATTCTTTGTTGGCCGGAGTGGCGGCTTCGCGGTAATCGTTACGGGCGCGCGCCTGTTCTATGGATTGTGCGTTAGGTGCAGCGCCATGAAGCAACTCCCCTTCGTATCGGTCTTGCTCCGTTGCCGCAGAATACAAGGCCGCGGCCCAAACCAATAGCAGGAATAGTGTCGCAAAACGAGCAATGTTATTCTGCTTCAAAGCCATGAATGGTGCGGCGCGGTTTCATGTTGCGAATTTCATTGAGCAGGGCGGGGGCTTCATGGATTTCCCTGAGGGTGAAGGCCAGGAAGCTGAAAGATAGCAGCATCAGTCCTGCCAGTAAACTCAGAACGAAATAATAAAAGATGCCAAACATCCATAGGCTCAGTTCAACGTTGATGCTTGCATGCCACGACATCCAGCCGGCTATGGTTTCAGCAAGAGGCGATAGGGGAATTATATAGGCAAAAAAGAGCAACCCGAGCAACAACAGGTAAACCGAGAACGTGCGCGGAAGGCTGCCGGCGTAGCGGATAAGCAGGGTGAAGGCCTGCAGTGGCCGGCCACGGGTAATCCATATGCCCAGGCACATCCACAACAGCAGTAAGGGTACAAGGAACAGCAATGTGGTCCAGGCTTCAGCGTGCAGCAGGAGCAAGGCAATGCTGATGGGCAGGGCTATGATTCCGCAGCGGCGCAGCGCGAAGCTGAAGGCGGGCTCTTGGATCTGGAACCAGCTGCGACAGCTGATGCTGAATGCGGTTATCAAACCGCTAAGCCACAGCAGGCTGGGCAGCAACAGTTGGGGGAAAGTACCCAACACAAATCCGGATTCCGGATGTGTGTAAAGCAGAATACCGAAGCTGCTGCCAAGGCTCCAGCGGATTACAGCGTACAGCAAAACTGCTGCAAGAAATGCCATGGACAGGAATCCGGTTGTCAGCCGGCGCAGCATCAGCATCGACTGAAACAACATGCTGCCCGGACTGTGAATGCGCTGAACGTCGGGCTCAAGGAAGCCGCTTTGTTCAGGTACGGGTTCCTTTGTTGTGTTGGCTGTGCTGTTGTGAAATCTGTTCCAGGGAATCCATACAAAATAACCAATCATACCGCAAAAGGATCCGGCAATGATGGAAAAGCGAAGCAGGGCAGACATGTCGCCGTAGCGGGTGATGAATGCTTCAAGCCAGGCTGCCAGCAAGATGATGGGTACACATCCCATCATGAGTCGGATGCTGCGCCGTGCAGCGATATAAAAGCTACGGCGGCGGCTCATGGTTCCCGGAAAAAGCAAGCCGCTGCCCAGGCTCAGCCCTGCGCTTCCGGCCAGCACCATGCCAAGTATTTCCAATGTGCCGTGCAACCAGACCGTGAGGTTGAATTCCCATGCCAATCCGCGGCTGTAAAAGAAATACATGAAGGTGCCCAGCATAATGCCGTTGGACAGCAAAATCATCACCGTACCGAAGGCCAGAAAGGCCCCCATCACATAAATGAGGGCCACCACCTTCAGGTTGTTGACGGCTATTGTGAAGAACATAGAGCCGGGGTCTGATGACTTGTAGATGCCCAGCGGGTCGCCCGCAGCAATAAGTGCCTTGGTTTTCTGAACATAGTCAGCTCCGAAAATCAGTTCGGGGAACTCAGGGTATTTGGCACTGCTCAGCATGCCAATCAACACTGCCAGCAATAAGATACCCGCAGCAATGGCCATGGAATGACGCGCCTGATAACACATCAAGGGTATCTCGTCCAGCCAGAATGACCTGAAGCGCTCTCTCCAGGGTGCTCTGGTTCTGAGCAGGGGTTCATATAAACGCGTGGCGAGGTTGTTCAGGTAGTGTTTGATGCTGCGCTGCCTGTAATGGGTACGCGCATAAGAGAGGTGATCGGTAGTTTCAGAAAGTGCATCCCGCCACGCCAGCGGGTCACGGCTTGCTGAAACAGTGCGCAATTCAAGTTCCCGCCACGTATTTTTGTGTTTGCGAATAAAACGGGATTCCCTCATCCTTTACAAGAATAAACCAATGACGTGTACATGCGCAACCTGGTCGTCAACACCCCTGGGAATGTTCGTATAGAATATGCGCTTGCTTCGATAAAGCAACGCATCACCGCATTCGTGCTGGATGTCTTGTTTTTGGTTTCTTTTCTTGTGTTGGTTCTGGTACTTCTTCAGGTTTCGTCTCTTTGTTCCGAGGACATCAACAACGCCATCCTTGTGGGGATTTTCCTCAGCTACACATTGATTTGCGAGTGGTTGATGTTTGGATATACCCCGGGTAAACTGGTATTGGGAATCCGGGTGATGCGCCTGGATGGGAGGCCGATGGAGTTCGCGGATTATTTGTTGCGCTGGTTGTTTCGCAGCGTAGATATTTATTCTTCCGCAGGAACCATAGGGCTGGCCATGGTGGGCAGCACCCCTTACAGACAGCGTTTGGGTGATGTTCTTGCGGGAAGTGTGGTGGTGCATGGCGGTTATGGTCAGTCGCCGAAGCTGAATGAGCTCTTGAAGATGCCGGTGAAAAGCGATGCTGAGGTGCAGTTCCCTAAGGTGCGTCTGCTGAGCGAGGAAGATGTATTGTTTTTGCGAAATGTGCTGATTCGCGTGCAGCGCCATCCGAACAAAGCACACAAAGAAGCACTCGAAACATTGGCTGCAGCCATGGAAATCCGACTGGATATCCGCACAGGGGGCATGGAGCCAAGGCTCTTCATACAACAGCTGGTAGAGGATTACGTGGCCCTTACCCGCTAGTGTGCCTAAGGACATACCTTTGCAGCACTTTGCAGCATCGTTTATTTCCCCTGTTCATTGTTGTTGTTCTCGGCCTGGTCTGGGGCTCTTCCTTTATCCTTATTTTTATGGGATTAAAGGCTTTTGCACCCGTACAGGTTGCAGCGCTGCGCCTCATGTTCGCCGGATTTTTTATGATGCCGGTGGTATGGATGTACCGCAAGGAAGTAAACCGCGACGCATTGAAATTCTTATTCTTGTCTGGCCTGATAGGCAATGGCATACCCGCATTGCTCTTTGCCACTGCCGGTAAGATGATCCCCTCGGGCATCAGCGGAGTGTTGAACAGCCTTACGCCGCTGTTTACGCTGTTGTTCGGTTCCTGGTTTTTCGGCGTGGCCATCCTAAAGCGACATATCTGGGGCGTATTCTTTGGATTGGCCGGCGCAGCAATCTTGTTGCTTCCCGGGTATTTCATGAAAGACGAAAAAATCATGAATCCTCTTGGTGGTATTTTAGCCATCGTTGCCACCATGTTGTATGGCATCAATGTGAACATCATCAAGCAAAAACTCGGCCACCTAAATCCCTTTATTGTAAGTGCATATCCCCTAGGATTTATGGCCCTTTGTGCCCTGCCTGTTTTTATAGCCTCCGGCCCGGGGCGCAACTTTGCTGAACATGAGGCCGTGGCCTGGTCATCAGTGGGTTACCTGGCCGTTTTAGGCATCGTTGGCTCGGCGCTTTCGCTCATCATCTTTAATATACTCGTGCAGCGCACTACGGCATTATTCGCTAGTACCAATACATTTATCATTCCCGTGGTTTCTGTTGCCTGGGGATTGGTATTCCATGAGCCGTTCGGATGGAATGTATTGCTTGGATTGCTGCTGTGTTTTATAGCCATCTGGCTGGTGATGAGAAAATAACTCGGTTCTCTTTAGTACATTGATATATAATGCCGGTGGCACGTTATTCCGCTAGTTTTTTTGTGGTGTTTTTAACATGTTGACAACTGCAGTATTAAATGAACCTTAATTATGAGTTTATTCAATGGTATTGTCAAAAGGTTTAATACGATGAATTGTGAAATCATGTGGATAAGTGTTATATTTGCCCAAACAATCGCACAACATGAAAAAAATTCTTCTAGTAATTGCCGGTGTTGCTGCTTATGCGAGCGGCCTCAGCGCCCAATGTGGTGATGGAATCAATACCGTAAAGACATTTACGCCGAGCGGATCCTCATTCTCAGCCAGACAATGGAACACAGCGGCCAACTGGTCGCCATCCGGTGTTCCGGACTGTGATGATGATGTAAGGATTTGGAATGGTATTGCTTACGTTACCTCCGATGTTACTGTTCGCGACATTCGTGTATTTCGCCAGACAACTCCAACAGCAGGCATTGGCAAGCTGCGTATAGAGGGGAACTTTTCTGTTTCTTGTCGCAACCTTGTGCTTGATGAAGCGGATGTTGAGTCAAGCACAACAGCACAATCAAGAATTACAGCAGACTCTGTGTCCCTTGTAAAGAATGCGCAGATGACCATTCGTTTCCTTACTGTAAAGCGCAGGATTGCCCAGGGAAACAGCAAAGTGAATATGATGGAATACGGCATCGCTGACCTGAAACATGTGGTACTAAACGATTATGCCACCTTTACCGCTCCTTCAGGCTGGCAGATGAACAACAATACCCGAGTGGATGTTCGCGGTGACTTCTTCATTGCCGAACTGGCCAAGTACACACACAACAATGGCCTGTTGCGTTTTATCGATACTGGCAGGAACATGATCAACACATCTGGTACTACAGGTAAAATCCGGGAATTCTGGAACATTGAAATCAACAAGAAGCTGGACGGTGCCGGCGACATCACCGAGCCCGGTCGCCTGAGAACACCCTTTGCATCCACCGAGCGCTGGATTGCCCTGAACAAACTCCACCTGAAAGAAGCTTGTCTGGAACTTTGGAGCACCAGCGAATACATTGAAGTTCGTGATTCATTGGTGATTGATCCTACCATGTCCAATAATGCACCCAACCGCGGCTTTGGTTTTAACGGCCAGCCGGGTGCCCAGGGTGGCATGTACATCCTGATGACCGGTACTAAAAACGGCAACATCGTTTCCAACGGTTCTATGCAGGGTATGTACCACATCAAAATCAACAAGAATACCAGCTCATTGAAGGTGATTGTTACCGGAAACCGTCAGGAAATCGGTTCTAATACACATTATGTAGATGTTACTCAGGGCATTCTTGAGTTCGACGGAAGGGGCAATTGCCGCATCAATGCCAACACAGTTCCTACCGGTCTGATTGTGCGCAGTGGTGGTCGTCTGGTGGCCCCTGACAATGATTCATTGTTCTTTAACGGCTGCTGGAGCTTCAACAATACAAACAGCTTCAATGCCCAATTAAGTACCGTAGTGCTGGACGGTAAAGGCAACAAAAGTAGCTTTACCCATACCCTGGATACCATTTACCTGAACAACCTGATCCTGCGTACCAGCGGTGCTACACCAGGTTCTCCTGCCGCACTGACCTGGAATTCTACCCAGGACCGTATGTACGTGCGTGGCAACCTGACCACCGATGACACCGCCGGTGCATACATGGGTAACGTTCAATTATTCATTGAAGGAAACCTCAACGCAAAGCAGACTCAGGCAAATTCAGGCAGTCGTTTCCCCGATCGTGTGCTTTTCGTGGGCAGCAACAACCAGACCGTTACCCTGAGCACTGCGGCAAGAGCAGCCTACGGCAACACCATCACCTTTAACAAGCCAAGCGGAAGTGTTACACTGAACTCCCCTATGGAAGTTCGCGATGTAACTTTTACTTCAGGCTTGGTCAATACAACTGCTACCAACAAGCTGTTCATCAATCGTCCTGATTTTATCCGCGGCGGAAATTCATCCTCCTACGTGAATGGTCCTGTTCGTGTGTTGAACGGCGGTTCAAGCACTTTGTGGAATGCAGGTGCCAACACTACTGGTAACGTACCTGTTGGTGCAGGTGGGAACTATCGCCCCATCGCCTTCAGTGGTGCCGGAAACGATGAATTTGAAATTACCTACACGGCTTCAAATGCGAAATCTACCGACGCCCTTTCTTCACCAATTGATGAAATCACTTCTACCGATATGTGGCGCATTGACCATGTTAGCGGTACCAGCAACTACAAGGTGAAACTGTTCCTTACCGGCAAACCCGGCGCTTGGAACAATACCGAAGTACGTATTGCTGCGCAGGCTGACGGATCAGCTCCCTGGTACAATCAGGGTGGTACTTACTACAGCTCTGACAACATGATTTGGAGCACCAACGTGGACATTACCAAGAGTTATATGCTCTTCACCCATGGCCGCGATGTTCCTGCTCCTATGATGCTGGTGAAAGAAGGTGTGAGTGGCCGCGAAGTAGCTACCGTTAAGGCTGCAGCCAACGAAGTAGCACCCGCCAACACTGCCCAGCCTGTGAAGTTCAGCGTGTATCCGAATCCCGTTCAGGATGTTTTGTCCTTCCAGATTCAGCAAGCTGATAAAGGTGTAGTTACCCTGAGCGACATGAGCGGTAAAATGCTCGGTATGTATAATTCTGCTGAGGTGAAAACTATTGACATGAGCAAGCTTACTCCTGGAATGTATCTGGTGAGCTTTACCGATGGTTTGAATAAGATTACCCATCGCGTGGTGAAAAACCAGTAATTTATCTTTCAAGCGACTTGTTGAAAAACCCCGGGACTCCCGGGGTTTTTTATTTTACCGACTGTCGGTTCCCGTTCAAGGAAACATCATATTTCTGCACCCTTTTTATGAACTTTGCGGTACATGTCCATCAAAGTAAAATCTGATCACATCCTGAAAAGCCTGCATGTGCCGGCCCGCGCTGAAAGTGTATGCACCGGAAGCAACTGGATTACCGCTGTAGGATCCATCGAACGCGACATCATCAGCCCGGTGGACGGAAAGAAAATTGGCAGCGTGGTATTTGCAACCGATACCGAATATGAAGCCGTGTTGAAGCGTTCTGTGCAGGCTGCAGAAATGTGGAAGCAGTTTCCTGCACCCCGCCGTGGTGAAGTTGTTCGCCTGATAGGCGAGCAGTTCCGGGAGCATAAGCAGGAATTGGGAGCACTGGTAAGCCTGGAAATGGGCAAAAGCCTGCAGGAAGGCCTGGGTGAAGTTCAGGAAATGATTGACATCTGCGAATTTGCTGTAGGGCTGAGCAGGCAATTGTATGGTTTGACCATGCACAGCGAGCGCCCCGGTCATCGCATGTATGAACAATGGCATCCTCTGGGCGTTACAGCGGTTATTTCTGCCTTCAACTTCCCTGTTGCTGTGTGGAGCTGGAATGCCATGATAGCGGCCATCAGCGGAAACGCCACCATCTGGAAACCCAGCGAAAAAACCCCCCTCAGTGCCGTTGCCGTGATGAACATGGTGGCCAGGGTTATCCGAGAACAAGAACTTCCGGAAGGTATATTTACCCTGATCAACGGCGATGCGCGCATCGGACAGGCGCTGGCAGCCGATTCAAGGGTGGCCATGATTTCAGCAACCGGAAGCACCCGTATGGGCAAGGCCGTGGCTGAAACCGTAGCCAAAAGAATGGGTAAGTCGCTGTTGGAACTCGGTGGCAACAATGCCATCATCATCACACCAAATGCTGACCTCGACCTGGCACTGCGCGCCGTAGTTTTTGGCGCCGTAGGTACAGCCGGCCAACGCTGCACCACCACCCGCAGGGTCATCATCCACGAATCTGTTTACGATGCATTCAAAACTCGACTCCTGAAAGCCTATGCACAGCTGAACATCGGTAATCCTCTGGACGAAAAGAACCATATTGGACCGCTCATTGACAAGCAGGCGGTAGAGGCTTATGTACGTGCCCTAATCCACCTGAAGCAGGAGGGCGGAACGCTGATATACGGCGGTAAAGTGCTTGAAGGAACGGGATATGAAGGCGGCTGCTATGTGGAGCCGGCCATCTGCGAAGCCAGAAATCATTACGCCATCGTTCAGGAGGAAACCTTTGCGCCCATCCTGTACCTGATGCCTTATCAGGAGCTGCACGAGGCCATCGCCATGCAAAATGATGTGAAACAGGGCCTAAGCAGCGCCATCTTTACCAAGGATCTTTCCGAAGCAGAGCTGTTCCTGTCAGCACAAGGCAGCGATTGCGGTATTGCTAACGTGAATATCGGTACCAGCGGTGCGGAAATCGGCGGCGCCTTCGGCGGTGAAAAAGAAACCGGTGGCGGCAGGGAAAGCGGCAGCGATAGCTGGAAGGCCTACATGAGAAGGCAAACCAATACCATCAACTACAGCAAGAACTTACCTCTGGCTCAGGGTATCCGCTTCGATATTGATTAATCCCCACTGGGTACATGAGGTTTAACCTACTCTTTTTGTTGTGCGGCACCGCCGGAACGCTTTCGGCGCAGTACGACAGGGGTATTCAGGTGCAAAGCTACGGCGGCTTCGTATTTCCGCATCATGAGGAAATGAAGCGCATGGAACAACATGTGGTGGGCCTTGAAGCTGCATGGTATGCCAAGGGAACGGGCTTTAAAGCCATGGATCGCCACTTCTGGAGTCCAAGGCTGGGAGCAGGTATGCTCTTTCTGCGTATGGGTGATAGCCTCAACGGTTCGGTGTTCAGCCCCTTGGGTATTATCGAGTTTAACCTGAAAGAGCGTGCCCGAAGCACCACCACCATGCGCTGCGCCGGCGGCATCGGATACTTTACGCGCCCCTTTAGTCTGGATGGAAACTTGCGCAACCGCGCCAATGGCAGCCACCTGAATGGCTTGATGCAGGTGCTCGTTACACGACGGCAGTATGTGGGAAAAAACGCAGAAGCCTCTTTCGGCGTAGGCATTACCCACTTCTCTAACGGAAACTGGAAGTTCCCTAACTGGGGCGTGAACATGTTGCTGGGACAGGTTGGCGTTTCCTGGTTCTTTGCTCAGACCCCAGCCAACAGGCCCTCCTGGCCATTGTACAACGCAGATACGCCGAGCCTCCGCGGATTCTGGAATGTATCTGTACGCACCGGTCGCCGCCAGATTGCCGTTGATGATAACCGCAACTTCAACATGTTTATGGGCGAAGTGGTGTACCATCATCCGCAAAGCAGAAGCCGACTCTGGCGCCTTGGGTTGAATTATTTTTTCGACCCTATTTATCCTTATACCAAATTCGGTCCCTGGCCCATTAAAAATCGTGCCCTGGGTTCCGTTTCGGAACTTTCGCTGCTGTTTGGACATGAATACCGCGTAGGCCGCGTGGGCATCATCGCCGATGCAGGCCTATATCTGTACCGCCCTACCGACAGTAAACGCATGTACTACGAAGCTGTGGGTTTTAAATACTACCTTAATCCTCATGTGGTGCTGATGAACCGCTTAAGGGTGCATCTGTTCACGGCGGACTATATCGAATGGGGCGTGGGCTTCAATTTGCCCGATAAACAGATTAAGAAACCATTATTCAAAAAGGAGTTTGTTTTATTCTGATACATGATACATAAGACTAAAACAGCTGTGCTGGCGGGAGCCGGCGGTGCCACTGGCCGGGTGCTGCTTGGTATGTTGCTGGAGCATCCGGATTATGTAAAGATTATTGCCCTTGTACGCAAGAAGCTGGACATAAATCATGAACGCCTGGAACAGGTCTTGGTGAACTTTGATAAGCCAGAAGAACTGTGCATCCCCTGCGATGAGGTGTTTTGCTGCCTGGGAACCACGATGGCGAAGGCAGGAAGTAAGGAGCAATTTTATAAAGTGGATCACGATTATGTGCTGTCGCTTGCGAGGGAAACAAAAGCCGCCGGAGCCCGTGCCATGTTTGTGGTATCGGCTGTTGGTGCCGATGTGCATTCCCTGATTTTCTACAACCGCGTAAAAGGGGAAACGGAGCGTGACCTTGCAGCAATTGGATTTGAACATTTAAACATCTTCCGTCCGGGGCTGCTGATGGGTGAACGAAAAGAACGGCGCAGGGGAGAAACCTTCGCCAAGGCCATTTACAGCATCATCAATCCGCTGCTTCCAAAATCCTGGAAGGGCATCCAATTGGAGCAGTTGGCTGCCGCCATGGTGCATGCTGCAGCGCAGAAAACTTCGGTAAGGGTAAGAATAATACCAAACCGGGAAATGGTTTCATAAGGTTAAGCCAGCCTGATAAGTAGATTAGACGGTCATGTGTTTAATTAGTTGTGTTCATAAACATTCTCTCTTTTTATTGTCAGAAATTGATATCATTGTATTCACCAATTTAAAAACCATGAACAAAACCTCACTGAAATTCGGTTTGATTCTGCTGGCTGCGGCTTCGCTGACTTCATGCACCGTGCAAAAACGTTACCACAACAACGGCTGGAATGTGGAATTAGGGCTTTTCAAAAAGGACAAACAGGCGCAGCCTGCCGCCAAACAAGAAGCCCGTGTAGCTGCACAACAAGCGGCTCCCGTAAAACAAGATGAGACCCAGGTTGCATCAGCACCTGTAGTTACCATGCCTGAAGTGGCTGCTGTTGCAGTAACTCCTGCATTGGATGCAGCACGGTCAATGGCTGCTCCTAAAGCCACTGCCCCTGCAGTGAAGTACCATGCCGCTGCTGTTGCACATCCTGTTGCCGTTGTGAACGCAATGAGTGAAAAGACGGTGAAGCAGATCAAGAGCGCACCTCTTCAAAAACAAACCACAACTGCTGCTGCAGCTGGCGGTAAGAGCTGGTTGGTGGCCTTAGTGCTCGCTTTATTCCTCGGAGGTTTGGGCATCCATCGCTTCTACCTGGGTTATACCTGGCAGGGTGTGGTTCAACTGCTTACCCTTGGTGGATTCGGCATTTGGGCGCTTATCGATTTAATCCGCATCATCATACGCGATCTGAAGCCGAAGGATGGAGATTATACCGATTAACTGAACATCTTTTAGTAAGAATAACATGGAAAGCCGGCAATTTGCCGGCTTTCTTTTTGTCCGTTCTACCTTTGCCCTGTGTCGAAAGCCCAAAGCCAAGCCTTGTTACGCCTGCACCTAGCCGTGCTGCTCTGGGGTTTTACTGCCGTACTGGGGAAGTTGATTTCCTATGCTAGTTTTAACCTGGTATGGCACCGTATGTTCCTCACCACCCTGATTTACCTGTTCATGCCGGCGGTATGGAGGGGTTTTCGTACACTGGATTTACGTCATCTGCGGGTGTTTGCCGGTATTGGTGTATTGATAGCACTGCACTGGGTAACCTTTTATGGCAGCATCAAAATTGGCAACAGCGTGTCGCTGGCGCTGGGTTGCTTTGGCGCGGTGAGTTTTTTCGCGGCCATTCTGGAGCCCCTCATCACGCGCAGCCCCTTCCGCAAACACGAATTGCTGCTGGGCTTATTGGTGCTGCTGGGTCTGGCCCTGATCTATCAGGCGCGTCCCCGCGAACAAGTAGCCGCTGCCAACTTCATGGCCGCCGCCGGTGTGGGTATCGTTTCGGCGTTCCTGGCTGCCTTGTTCAGCGTACTCAATAAAAAATACCTGAGCACCCACAGCACCTTGAGTGTTTCCACCGTAGAACTGGGTTCAGGGTTTTTGTTTCTCAGCCTCTTGCTGCCCTGGCTGGCTGGTCCTGGTTTCGTTTGGGTTCCTCAGGGTTGGGATATCCTATGGGATTTATTGCTGGCGCTGATTTGTACCAATCTGGCGTTTTTCCTCGGTACCGATGCGCTCAAGCATGTTTCCGCCTTCACCGCCAACCTTGCCGTGAACCTGGAACCCGTATATGGAATACTGTTTGCGGCCTTCTTGTTTAAAGAATACGAAGTGTTGAACATGTGGTTTTATGCCGGTGCGGGTGTCATCCTGCTGTCGGTCATCCTGCAACCCGTCATGAAGAAATATGCAGCCCATTGACCAGATCATCCACCAGCGCAGAAGTCATTTCCTGCCTGATTTCAGCGGGGATAAAGTCCCTGATTCCCTGATTCACAGATTGCTGGAAAACGCACATCAGGCGCCTTCGCACAAGGCTACGTTTCCCTGGCGCTTTTGCGTGTTCAGTGGTCCTGCCCTGGAGCGGCTCAGTATGGAAATGGTGCATTGGCAGGAGCAGCAGCCCGATGCGGCTGTCTTCAGCCCTGAAAAACGCGCAAAAATTTTAAGCTATCCGCAGAAGCTGAGTCATGTAATCGGGCTCGGGGTTCATATCAGCGGAAAAGTTCCGGCTTGGGAAGAAGACGCGGCCCTGGCCATGGCGGTGCAGAATATCTACCTGACCCTGGTTGAAGAACCTCATGCTGCCGGGTACTGGAGCACGGGCAATGGAACAGGTTCAGAAACCATGAGTAAACTATGTGGTTTTGATACAGAAACCATACACCGGGGCTGGTGCTTGATTGGTCATGTGGAAACCAAGAGAACCCAAGCGGGAAGGCCGCCGCTTGAGCAGGTGGTGAACTGGTTTGCCCGCTGAGTTCCTGCTTACTTCGTAAGGTTGCGGAGCAGTACAAAGGGTATCTTGTTCTTTGCCCACATACTTGTAAATGCAGTGACAGGACTTGTTTCCATGGTCATTGAGCCTAAAATGATATCGGTATCACCATCACTGTCCACATCGTCTGTATCCATCAACATCCACCTGCCGGCCTGGTGCAGTCTTGGGATATAGGTGTATTTTGGACGTGATGCATCGTTGGGGTCAATGATTACAAAGCCAAGGTCAGGATTTTTTATCCAGTCGGGAAAGAAGGAAATACAGGCAAATTCTAAACGCCCATCACCGTTATAATCTCCGGGATGTACCGCATAGGCGCCGGGCAAAGGGAAAAAATACTGCTGTTTATAGTCCAAGGTCTTTTCTTGCCTGAATACATAAACTCCGTGGTAAGGTTTGATGATGGCAGGAAAATCGGCATTATCGCCTGCAGTATAAAGGATTTCTTCAATCCCGTCTTTGTCCATGTCAAACAGCTTCATGCTGCTGGAGCCATAGGAGGCTGGAAATTGCATTAATGTTCGGGTGTTGAAGGTGCCATTGCCGTTGCTCAGCATCAGGTCAATCCGTTCATTGGCCTGGGCGAATAAAACCAGGATATCCATATTTCCATCCTTGTTGAAATCGCGCAGTTCAACGCTGATGGCACCGGGGGAAGACTGGAGCATGATTCGCTTCATTCTGCCGTTTGGTTGTGAAAGGAGCAAGGACAGCCCACCGGAGTACCTACCGAACTCGCATACCACAAAATCAGGCTCGTCATCGTGGTTCCAGTCGTGCGCGCGCATGCATACAGGTCGCCGCAGGCTATCGGCAATAACTACGGCGCGTTCTATAGCGCATAGAGGTTGTTTCAGCAGCATGCCGAGCGCCTCATCGTTGGGTGAGAAGCTGCCCATGAATAAAGAGTAACAGTGCTCTTTCCAGCGAAGAACATCCACGCCGCCCTCAGCAATCTCGCCGGCTTTAGCAATGCTGAAATCGCGGCGCAATTCCATCCAGCTTTTATTGTTTGCGTCGGCAAGGATGATGCCTCCGTTCCCGGCAGAGCGCAGCAAGGTGAGTGAGGGAATTCCGAAACGGCTGGGGGGGATTACCACCTGGAAGCCGCGCAAGGTTTCCGGGTGGGGTATTGCAGGTTCTGCCAGTGCATCAGGTGCGTTTTTCAGGTAATACTCCACAATCGATTTCCAGATTTTATGGCTGATACCGCCCTTGGGAGTTCCGGATCCGTTTGTGTCGGCAAACATGAATGAGGCCATGCTGGGAAGGATGTGGTTGGCCCACTGTGATTCTGGTAACAGACCCGGTTCCGGAAAGGCATGGCATCCTGTGCAATATTGCCTTGCTGCTGCTGCACCGTATTCCTTTGATGCATTGTTGCAGGAAGTGAGCAGTGCTATACCGCAGATGTATTTTATCACGTTCACAGCGTGAATAGACACAGTGAACGTTTCATGCAGTTGATGGGAAAGTTATGCCATTGTAAACGAAGCAATAATGGAATTTGAAGCGCTTTAAATTGGCATAATGGGAAGGCTCACAAGTTAAAACAGCGGTAACAAACAGATATATACGACCTAATAAGGCCCGAGGAATTTTGCTGCACCGAAATACCAAAACATATGAAAAAACATCTTCTTTTGTTCAGTGCCATGCTTGCCTCTGCAGCATTGACTGTGGCGCAGATTCCGTTTCCCGTTTCTATTGATACAGCATGGACGGCAAAAACCATCTGGATGCCTAAAAGTCCTTTGAAATCGCAGGTAATCTTCACCGGTGGTGTGGATGTGGTGAAAACCACTGCAACCTACGGTAATCCCGCAGGCCAAACCTACGCAAAGCAGTGGCACGATTTCATCGGCTTCACGCCTGACAAATCGAGCAGCGGCGACCTGGGCTGGGTTTCTGTGAACCACGAAATGACCCAGCGCAACGACTATGTGGGCGATGGCGGTGGAATGACCGTGTTTAAGCTCAAGCGCACTGATGGCGACAAGCTGGAAGTGGTTGAGCAAAGCCTTGCCGATGGCCGCAAGGGCAAGTTCTTCAACGTTGATTTCGCCAACACCGTAGGTGAAACCGGCATGAATTGCGGCGGTATTACCGATCGCGCAAATGGCCGTATCTGGACTGCCGAAGAATGGATGCAAACCAGCAACCGTACTTTTTCTAATGGTGGTGCCAACTTCCGCGATACAAGCAACTTTACCATTGGTGTAACAGCGCCTGCAGGTTTCCCCGGTTTCAATGGCAAGGTTATCAAGCGCTTTCAGAACGTAAACTGGATGGTTGAAATCGATCCGGTAAATGCCAAAGCGATCCGCAAGCAATACAACTGGGGCCGCGCCGGCTGGGAAGGTGGCGTAGTGCTGCCAGACAATAAGACCGTGTTCCTGTTTGAAGACGGTTCACCCGGAATCCTCGCCAAGTTTGTAGCTACCAACGCCGGCGACTTCACCAGCGGTCAGCTTTATGTTTACAAGCACGACGCTCCAAGCAAGTGGATCACCATCGAGAACAACCTCGACACCTTGCTCGAACTCAATACAGTTGCTGTTCGCCGCGGTGCCAGCATGTTCAATCGCCTCGAATGGGGTGCGTACCATAACGGTAAAATCTACATTACTGAAACCGGCCGTGATGCATTTACCTACAACAGCGGTATCGCGAAGAGTGGTGTAATCAGCAAAGGTTTGGTTGACGGCTACAAGGCCCGTTACCGCGTGATGACCGGCAACAGCTTCCCCGGTACCGATGCCCAGGCTGCCGATTCCGTGCGCAATGGCCGCTTCTTCGATTACTATGGCCGTGTGCTCGAATTCAACCTCGCTACCAATGAAGTGCGTTCCTTCCTCGAAGGTGGTCCTTATTTCGCCACCTCAAATTCCCAAGTGCGCACCGCCGGTTATCCGATGGTTCACTTCAGTAACCCTGACGGTCTGGATTTCATGACGGTTAAAGGGAAAACTTACATGATGGTACAGGAAGATTTGAATGGCACTTCTTTTAACCGTATGCCTGCCGGTCTGCCCATCACCTGCGAAACCTACTTCCTTGACATGGACTTAGCCAATCCAACACTTGCTGACTTGGTGCGCATCACTGCCTGTTCGCCTGGCGCTGAAATGACCGGTGCAATCGCGATTGACAGCAAGACCATGCTCATCAACCAGCAGCACCCGGCTGTAACCAATACGCCTCCTTACGACAACTCACTTACTTATGCCATCACCGGTTTTGACGGTACGCCTGCCCTTTCAAACGAGAAGTTCTTCGACGGCACTGCGACCTTCACCGTGTATCCTAACCCTACTGCCCGCGAACTGCACCTCAGCCGCCGCATGGACGTTGCCATTTACGACGCCCTCGGCAAGCGTATCCGTGTTGAGCGCGATGTGGAACTGGTGAATGTGAGCGACTTCACACCCGGTGTGTATTTCATCCGCAATACCGAAGGCGAAACCCTGCGCTTCGTAGTAGAATAAGTTCTTTCCAATTAACCTATTGAGCGACCGGTGATTCCGCAAGGAGTCTCCGGTCGTTTTGTGAAACCCGATTACCAGCAAAACCCGAAAATGAACCGCCTTTACCCGATGCTGGCCATAGTGCTTGCAGCCATAGTTTTCTATTCTTTCCGCCAGTCAGGTGCCGAAGTCCAATCGGCCGATGTGCTTACAGCCCGTTACAATCAACGTCTGGACAGTTTTCGGCAGCGTCTGGATCTGTTTATCAGCCAACTTGAATCAGCGGGGAACAAGAAGAAACCCGATCTAGCGCAACTCAATCAACAGTATCGGGCTTTGCGTCTGGCTTTCAAGCGTTGGGAATACCTGGCTGATTACAAAGACGCTCAATTCGTAAAAGACCATGTAAACGGGGTTCCGCTGCCCAAACCCGAGCGCAACAGCTTTGGCCTGAACACCGTCGAGCCGCATGGTTTGCAGGTGATGGATGAAGCAGCCGCTGAGATGATCAATCCGGAACAGCGGATGGAACTGCGGGCACAGGCGAAGATTTTACAAGAGTCGCTGCATCAATACCGCCCCGATTTCCGGATTTATCCTTCCGATGTTTTTGAAGCTTCTCGCCAGGCCATTTTGCGCGCACTCAGCATGGGGCTCAGCGCGTTCGATGTGCCCGGACTCGGTAATTCATTGCCCGATACCCGTGAAGCACTTCATGCGGTATGGGATGACTTGAAATACCTCGGCACCATTGCCCCGCATACTGCTTTCCTTTCCATGCAACAGAAATTCCCGCTTGCCCTGGTTTACCTCGAACAGCACAACGACTTCGACCGTTTTGACCGCGCCGGCTTCACCCGCGATTATCTTTTGCCTCTGTACCGGCTCTGCGGAGAATGGCATCGTGCTTCCGGATTTGAACTGCCCGAGGAAAGACGCAGCCAGCCGGTTGCTGTGAATTATGCAGATGATGCTGTTTTTTCTGATGGATTCCTCAACCCTTATTGGTACAGCCAGGTTCCGGCAGCACTTGAAACGCCGGAGATGAAAGAACTGGGCCGGCTGTTGTTTTACGATCCTATTCTTTCGCACGACAATCAGCGGGCCTGTTCCGGTTGCCACGCGCCGAGCAAGGGCTTTGCCGATGGATTACCCAAGAGCTTGTCCGGAGACCGTAAATCGTTCGTGCAGCGCAATGCGCCCGGACTGCTGAATTGCGTTTACAGCGAGCGTTTCTTTCACGACCTGCGCGCCGAATCGCTGATTGATCAGCAGGAACATGTGATCAGCGACCCCAAGGAGTTCAATACCGATTACTTCAAAATCATCGAAAAACTGTCCGGCAGTAGTACGTATAAGCGCATGTTCAGGGAAGCTTTTCCCGAGCAAGGCGATGGGGCCATGAGCGCCCAGAACCTGCGCCTGGCCATTGCCCAATACGTGGCTGGCCTGCGCAGCTTTAACTCCGGTTTCGACCGCTGGATGCGTGGAGAAACCGAGGAGTTAGATCCGCTTGTACGTGAGGGCTATAACCTTTTCATGGGGAAGGCTGCTTGCGGAACCTGTCACTTTGCGCCTGTGTTCAACGGCACAGTGCCACCGCTTTATCAGGAAACCGAAAGCGAGGTGCTGGGTGTTCCGGAGCATCCGAATGCCAAACCCTTGAAAATAGATTCAGACCCAGGGCGCGGTGCAGGAAGGTTAAAAGAAGGCGCTCCTTATTACTTGCATTCCTTCAAAACACCCACCGTGCGGAACATCGTCGCCACGGCACCATACATGCACAATGGCGCTTATAACACATTGGAATCGGTAATGGATTTCTATAACAGGGGAGGCGGAATCGGCCATGGATTGGAAGTGCCTTTTCAAACTTTACCCTCTGAAAAACTAGGGCTAAGCAAAAAAGAAATCAAGGCAATCATCGCATTTATGAAGACATTAGAAGACAATCCGTTTACTCACGTTATCCCCGTCTCACTACCCAAAATTGAGGTGACGCCAGAGTTGAACAATCGTAAGCCGGGTGGGGTGTTTTAGGGAGTTTTGGAGTTGGGGTTCTGTCAAAGCGGGCAGCTGGAAACCTTGAACTATCCTACGAACCCTGTTTGCAAGAATCTAAACATCGAGCACATTACCCACTCCCTAACTTAAAAACACCCAACCCCCCAAACCAATTCAATACGCCCTCGCAAAAACCACTCGGCCTTTACTTGGCTTGCCGCTGAGGATGCAGGTGCCATTTTCCTCATGTTGATCCAAAGGAATGCAGCGTATGGTAGCCTTGGTGAGTTCCTTGATTTTCTCTTCGGTTTCACCGCTGCCATCCCAATGTGCAACAGCGAAGCCTTCTTTTACGTCGATGGCTGAAACAAAATCTTCCCAGGTGTTTACCGTGTAGGTTTTGGCTGATCTGAAGTCCAGGGCCCGTTGATACAGGTTTTTCTGGATGTCGTTCAGCAGCTGCTGAATATGGGTTTCTATACCGGCAAAGGGTAGGTTTTCTTTGGTTTTAAGGTCGCGGCGTGCCACTTCGACGGTGCCGTTGGCCAGGTCACGTGGGCCTATAGCAAGGCGCACAGGCACACCTTTCAGTTCCCACTCTGCGAATTTGAAGCCTGGTTTCTGGGTGTCGCGATCGTCGAATTTGACGCTCAGCCCTGCGGCTTCCAGCGTTTTTTTCAAGGGAAGTACGGCGTCGGCAATCAGGTTGAGTTCTTCTTCGCTCTTGTAAACAGGTACGATGACTACATGAATGGGTGCCAGTTTTGGAGGAAGTACAAGTCCTTCATCGTCGCTGTGTGCCATGATAAGCGCACCCATCAGTCGGGTAGAAACACCCCAGCTGGTAGCCCAAACATGTTCCAGGCCGCCCTCACGGGTCTGGTAGCGCACGTCGAAGGCCTTGGCAAAGTTCTGCCCCAGGAAGTGGCTGGTGCCCATTTGAAGGGCTTTGCCGTCCTGCATCATGCCTTCAATACAAAAGGTTTCGTCTGCCCCTGCGAAACGCTCGTTTTCGGTTTTTACACCGCGAATTACCGGTACGGCCATCCATTCTTCAGCGAATTGCGCATATACATCCAGCATTTTGCGGGTTTCGTCTAATGCTTCTTCCTTGGTCGCATGTGCGGTATGCCCTTCCTGCCAAAGGAATTCCGCGGTGCGCAGGAACAGACGGGTACGCATTTCCCAGCGCACTACGTTCGCCCATTGGTTAATCAGGATGGGAAGGTCGCGGTAGCTGCGTATCCAGTTGCGGTAGGTGTTCCAGATGATGGCTTCGCTGGTAGGGCGAACCACCAGTTCTTCTTCCAGTTTTGAATCAGGGTCGGTAATAAGACGGCCGGGCCTGTCAGGATCCGCTTTCAGACGATAATGCGTTACAACGGCACATTCCTTAGCGAAGCCTTCCGCATTTTTCTCTTCCTTTTCAAAAAGGCTTTTTGGCACAAAGAGCGGGAAATACGCGTTGCTGTGCCCCGTTTCCTTAAACCTGCGGTCCAGTTGGCGCTGAATGTTTTCCCAGATGGCATAGCCGTAGGGTTTGATGACCATGCACCCTTTTACGGCACTGTGTTCCGCAAGGTCTGCGTTCTTTACAAGGTTATTGTACCATTCGCTGTAGTTCTCGCTGCGCTTTACCTTTTCAAAGGCCATAGTTGTGGAATGTTTTTTGTAGATTTATTCCTGCAAAGGTAGCCCAATTGCCTGTGCAGGAGATATTTGATATGAGAACCGTGTTCACCATTGTGGTTGCGGGGTTGTTACTGGCAGCCTGCCAAATGAAGCATCCCGCTCAGCAGAATCGATTTGATGATGCGTATTACCTACCCGGACAGGATGATGCCTACCTGGAAGTGCTTTCACAGCAGGAAAAAACTGCTGCGGGACAGGCCGCGTCCGGATCCTACGGAAGCACCTATTCGGACCGCTTCAGAAATTTTGGTTCCGGCGCTTATTCCGGTCCCTATGCCCGTTCCAATCCTTATTATGGGAACCCTTATTCGGGCTGGGGCGGATTCGGCTATACGCCCTACGGCCCTTATGGTTATGGTTACGGCGGCTGGAACCAACCCTGGGGCTGGAACCAACCTTGGGGATGGAATCAGCCCTGGGGCGGCTATAACCCTTGGATGAACCCCTGGAACATGCATGACCCCTGGTGGAATCATCGGCATCATTACAATCAATTTCCTCCACCCAAGCCTGTGCCACAACCGCAGAATCCGGGAAACCGTCGTCGCATGAGCACGCCCAATCAAACCCTGCCCACCGGACCGGGCGGAGATAATCGGGTGAACCAGCCTTTGCGTCAGGCCCCTGCACCCTCAACAAATCCTTCCAGGCCGGCCCCGAATCCGCGCAATCAAACGCCAACTCCGGATGTGCCGCAGCCTCAAAGGAACCCGCAGCGCACTGCACCGGAAACAAGACCAAGAAATCAGCAGCCGGTACCACAGCAACAAACTGCACCGCAGCGGCAACCTGCCGGGGGAAATAATCCTCCACCTGAATCAAAGCCTGCTTCGCGCATGAGCAGCCCCAACACACCCGCTCCATCGCCTTCCAGAAATTGGAACAGTTCGCCCTCCTCAAGTCCTTCACCAAGCATGAGCAGCCCCTCATCTACACCGCGTTCATCTGGGGGCCAGGGTGGTTCGGGAGGGCGCAGGCCATGAAGTGCTCCTTGAAATATAAATACCGCTTGCTGGCACAAATGGCCCTTTGGTCTGCTGCTGCCCTGCAGGCCCAGAACGAAAGTGATGCCATACGCTACAGCTCCGGCTATTATTTCGGTACGGCGCGCAGCATGGGCGTAGGCGGAGCAGTGAGCACGCTGGGTGCAGATGCTTCTTCCATAACGCTGAACCCGGCCGCCCTGGCGCAATACCGCAGCTCCGAATTCAGCGGAACCCTTTCGTTCCAAAATGTGAGCAACAAGGCGGAATACATCAACACCATTACCCGTGATTCCCGCTTCAACATGAACTTCCCGAACATGAGCCTGGTGACTGCCAACCAGCGCTACAAAAACGGGAAACCCCTGCAAGAAGGATGGACCAATTTCACCTTAGCCTTCGGAGTGAACCGCAGCCATGATTTTCAGACCAGAACCTTCTTCCGCGATACCAACCGCTCCTCCAGCATCACAGATTATTTCGCGGAGCTGGCCAAGGGGTCTACTGTGGCTGATTTCCCCTCGGGAAGCCTTCAATCTATTGCCTGGAACGCTTATGCCATTGACCAGTTATCAGGCACCAATGATCGATATGAAAGTGCATTCAAGGGCAGCGCTCGCTACCTGAAGCAGGAAGGAATTATGGATACCCGCGGTTCGATTATCGACTGGCACGGATCGTTCGGGGCCAATTACAGCAATAAATTATACCTGGGCATTGGGCTGGTGTACAGCCACCTGCGCTTTATTGAAGATTTATCCCTCACCGAAACAGATTTAAAACTAGATCCCACCATCAAAGACCTGAAGCAACTGGAGGTGGTGAACAACAATACCGACCGCGGCGGGGCTGTGGGCGCGCGAATAGGAATGATTGTGCGACCTACCGATCAACTCAGAATAGGTATAGGAATTCAAACACCCCGCAGCTTCCAGATCAACAGGACTTATACTTATCAGGTACAAACGTATTTTGATCCGGGTGCATCAACTGTTACTTCGCCTGAACCGGCCTTTACGGACCCCGCGAATACATATGATTATAAAGTTATTACCCCATTCAAGGCCAATGCGGGTGCTACGCTCTTGTTCGGCAAGGCCGGATTTATTGCAGCCGATGCGGAGTTCGTAGATTATACCACTGCGAAGCTAAAAGCCCGCGATTATGGTTTTCTGAGTGAGAATGCCAATATCAGGCTGTATTACCGACAGGTGCTGAATGTGCGTGTAGGCGGTGAGTTGGTGGTGGATATGTACCGTTTCCGCCTCGGCTATATGAACAATCCGAATCCTTTTGCCAACAACGTAAATATTCCGTATTCGCGGAACCTTGGTTTTTCTGCTGTTACAGGTGGATTTGGCATCAGGGAGGCGAAGTACTTCCTGGATTTGGCCTTCATGATGGGTAAACGTGCCGATTTTTACACGCCGTATTTCCTGCAAGATGGCAACGGAAAAAAGGCTTACACGGTGACCAACAATTACAGGAACTGGAATTTCCTGGTTACCCTCGGGTTTCGACTGGAGTGAGGATGGGAATTCATATACAAACAAAAAACCCGCCGGAGATGCGGGTTTTTTGTTTAAGAGTATTGTTCGATTACTGGAGTTTGCCGATCCAGGAGTTGGCAACGGTGAACTTAGAAGTGGTAGGGTCTTGTTTCCAAAGAACCAGGTTCACATGCATTTTAGCTTTATTCCAGTTGTTGTTCAGGGCACCGAAGAAGGTGAAGTTTTTCACTTCCCACTGAGCCGCATTGTCGGCCAGCATTTCGCCGGTGGCGCTGGTGCCAAGGGTAAGGCGCAGCACGTGGTCGTGGATGTTCTTATTGGCGCTCATGTCGCTGGACTGAGTGGCGGAAATGCCGTCTTCGGTCAGGTAAGCTGCGATGAAGTACTTGCCGGAGGTAGGAGTGATGGCTTTGAAAAACTGGGTTTGAGCTTTAACGGTAATGTCATTGCCAGTCAGTTCGGTAGTGAACTTCATGTTCGCTTCAGGAGTCAGGGCCAGCTTCTGGTCAACATTGGTGGCGCAGCTTGAATTGGTGATGCCGTTTCCAACGATGGAAGAGAAAATTGTTCCGCCGCCACCGATGAACATGGTAGGAACTGAAGAAACACCAAAAGTGCCGGCCAGTGCATTGGCAGAGGCACAATTCATTGGATCAGCAGTACCGCCGTTCACCTGGCAGGAGATGATCTGTGCTTTGTCACCATAAGCTTTGGTGATGTACTCTTTGCCGGGCTTGCCATAGGCGCCGCATGGACCACACCAGGTGCCGCCAAAATAGAAAACAGTAGCTTGCTGTGTCTGAGAAACTACTGCGGGATTTGGTTCCGGTTTCGGATCTTTTTTGCAGGATGCAAAGGTTACCAAAACGGCAGCCGATGCAAAAAGGAGTGCGTTTTTCATTGATATTTGAGTGTTAGATGGTTGTTTCAGTGCGCCAAAATAGTAAAAAAACACAAGCGGCGAAGTATTCCCCCCAATAAAATGACGCTATCTGTTTCTTTTCACGCCATCGCGTTTCTTTGCAGGGTGAAGCAATTAATCAGTTTGATTACGGCTATAGTTACCCTTTTGTCCGGTGCAACTGCCCAACAATATCATCTGGTGGATTATGGCCGTTCTGGGCCCATTCCATTCCTGATGCAGGGTTTTTCCGTTGCCGAAGACGATGTCAGTGCTGAAGCCGACGCCGGCTGGAACTTCTGGCTGGGCGCTGCTACTGCCCCTGAGCGTTCCACACCTCTGCCGCTTGGGTTCAGCCTTACCCTGAACGGAAATGCCTATACGCATGTGCGTGCTGCAAGCAATGGGTATATCTGCTTCGATACAGCAGCAGCCGTTTTTTCTGGTTCAGGCGCCGCATCGCTGCCCATAGCCACTTTGCCATCACCGGCCTTGTACTTTGGCGGTTTGTCGCTATCCGGAAGCAACGACCGCCTGCTTTACCGCTATACAGGAACAGCGCCCAACCGCGCGCTTATGCTGAAATGGTATTCTGCAACTTCAGGTAAGGCTTATGTTTATGCTTCTGCAGTCATCATGGAACAGGGTATGCTGTGGACCGGCCTGATGCATGTTGGCAGCAACACGCCTGCTTATCAGGCACCTGTGCTTTCTTTAGGCTTTCAGCTTTCCGGAACGGAAGCCTACATGATGCCTGGTTCACCGAATATCACCCCCGATTCTGCTTTATTCAGTTCTTCCGCTTCGGACAATCACTATGTGGCCTATGTTCCGGGAGTGCAGCCCAGTGCCGATGCGCAGTGGATTCAGTGGCCCGGGAAAATTTACGCCACCCTGGGTAAGCCGGCGCTCTTCGAAGCCCGTATTGCCAATACCGGCATCAGAACCTTATCAAAGGTGAGCCTTGAATATAATATATTGGGACAGCCCGGCACCTGGAAACAAACAATCCCGGTTTTACTCGATTCGGTAAACCGTGTGGGTGTTTTGCGCGATACACTCCCGCAGCCCTCAGATACAGGCGTATATGTGCTCGAGGTGCGCTTCAGCAGTTTTAACGGAGTTCCTGTTTCAACGCCATGGCAGTTGAGCCCTGTGTATATCCTCGATGGCGGCAAAAGGACAAAGCGCCGCAGTCTTGCTGAGATGCAAACAGCTTCGTGGTGCGCTGTATGTCCGGCGCATTTTAGTGACCTGCGCAACCTGGAGGCCCGTCATCAGGCCGTATCATTGTTTCATCATACCGGTGATGGCATGGCACACGACAGCTTCAGCAATCTGGGCACCCTTGAGGTTCCCTCTTTCAGCCTCAACGGTGTAACGGCTAAAAAAGCCGATACTGCAGCATGGATAAAAAACATTCAGGAAGCCACAGCCATCGGAGCACCCTGTACCCTAAAGGTTACGAAGGCTGCACTCAGCGGTTCTAACGTATTGAGTTTTGACGTGGAAACTCGTTTTACCGATATATACCAGGGCGACTTGCGCCTGATGGTAGCCCTGCGGGAACGCACGGTACGCGGAGGCGGCCTTCCTTTTGATCAGTTTATCGCTGCGGAAATTACAGCCAACCCCAATTCACCGTACTATAAATATCCATCCCAAACAGGTGGTTTCAAGCACCCAGATGTTGCCTGGCGGTTTCTTACTCCCTACCGTGGAACGCAGACGTATATGCCTGCCGGTCAGTTCTACAGCGGAACATCCTATGCGCGCTCTTTCAGCATGCCGCTTCCCGCTGTTACCAGCATTCTGATTCCAACCACTGCTCCTTATCCCGATGCCAACTCCAATGCGGCCGGGCGCTACAAGCCGGCGGAAACGGACATTGTTGCGGTACTGTGGGACCACAGTAATCCATTGCAACCGCAGGTGTTGCAGGCGGCGGTTCAACCGCTATGGGATGCTGTGAACAGCTCTGCGGAGCATCAGGAAACTGCAGGTTTTATGATGTGGCCAAATCCGGCGAGCAACAATGTTTTTCTGTACTTCCCTGCCACGGTTGGCGGGTGTTTTGCTTATGAAATGCTGGATGCTTCCGGGCGGGTATGTTTCGCAGGAACGGCGGCACAGCGGGAACACATGGTGGATGTAAGCCGACTGAAGCCTGGTGTTTACTGGGTGCGCGCCTGTGGTAAGGCCCAAAAGCTGGTGTTGGCACCCTGAGCTTAGGTCAGCAGGGTTTTCATGCTGATGTCAAGGCTTTTCACCGAGTGGGTGAGGAAGCCCAGTGATATAAAGTCAACCCCCGTGGGAGCATAACCTTTGATGTTCGACATATTGATGCCACCGGAGGCTTCGGTTTCCATGCGTCCGGCCACCAGTTGAACCCCTTCTTGAACCAGTTCGGGGCTGAAGTTGTCGAACATGATTCTTTGAATGCCGGTAAAGCGCAAAACCTCCTGTACATCCTTCAGGTTGCGGGTTTCCACTTCAATGGCCAGTTTTTTCCCGGTGCGTTCCAGGTATTCCATGGTTTTTTCTATTGCTGCGGAAATGCCCCCTGCATGGTCAATGTGGTTGTCTTTCAGCATAATCATATCGAACAGGCCGAAGCGATGGTTATGGCCGCCGCCAAGGGTAACAGCCCATTTCTCCAAAGGACGAAGGCCTGGCGTGGTTTTGCGGGTGTCGAGCAGTTTTACTGGATAGGGTTTTACTGCATCTACGGCCTTTGCCGTAGTGCTGGCAATGCCGCTGAGGCGCTGCATGCAGTTTAGTATAAGACGTTCAGCACCAAGCAACGACTGTATTCTGCCGCTGGCAGTGGCCACACGTGTGCCCTGTTCAACGGTGCTGCCGTCGGGGTAATGCACGTCAAGGCGGGCATCAGGATCAAGCGTATTGAGGATTCTGGCAGCCAGGTCCAGTCCGGCAACGATGCCCGGCTCTTTGTACAGGATAACCGCTGAGCCATGAGCCTGGACGTTGATAGCGGCAAGGGCACTATGATCTCCATCTCCCAGGTCTTCCTGTAAAGCGCGGTTGATGAAATCGTGGATGTATGGGGTGTTGAAGGAAAAAGGCTCCATGAAGCGCTCAGGGTTCTATTTTTAGCTCCTGGATTTCCAGGCCCGTTGCGCCTTTCTTCATGAACAAACTGACACGGAAGCCGCCATTTGCTGTTTCCAGCTTGAGGATGGCATAATATGCCCCGTTGTCGCTGCTTCCCTGGCTGTTGATGGTGCAGCTTTTCGGAGGATGGCTCTGGAAGAAACGCGATAAAATCATCGTCGCTTGAGCTTTGCTGTAGTACCCATCGCCCTGCGGCGTAAGCAGTTGAATGCTGGAATGCATCTGATTTCCAATAGATGCAGCATCACCCTGGGCAAACCACTGGCGCAGGTTGTCTATGTCGCCTTGCGGGGTACCCAGGCTTTGAAGGGAAAGCATACCCGTGAATAATAAACTGTTCAAAAACTGGAACATGGTGGTTTCCGTTTTATTAATCCAATTTTGTGCCAAAGATATGTCCGGGTCGAAACCATTCGCACACATTCGCTACATCCTTTTTGATTTGGATGATACCTTGTGGGATTTTGAGCGCAATGCCGAAGAGGCGCTTACAGAGTTGTTTCATCGCCACCACCTGCAGCGGCGCACAGGACAGGGGCATGAAGTGTTTCTTCAGCACTACCAGAAAATCAACAGGGAATACTGGAGCTTATATGAACGTGGGCTGGTGGACAAGCACCGGCTCCGCACCGAGCGCTTCACCGAGGCGTTCCGTGCTGTGGGCCTTCCCGACGCCGAGCATCCGGAACGGGCCTGGGAGGAATACCTGGAAATATGTCCTCTGAAAACCAACCTGGTATCCGGTGCACGTGAATTGCTGGACCAGCTGCATGGACGTTATACCATGGCTTTAGTCACCAACGGTTTTGAGGCCGTTCAACGCACCAAAATCAGGGTTTCCGACCTGGAGCGATATTTTGAAGTAATGATCAGCAGTGAATCCTGCGGTCATCCCAAGCCTTCACCTTTGATTTTTCAGGCAGCCTTGGAAGCCATAGGCGGCAATCCCTCTGAAACGCTGGTTATTGGCGACAAGCTGGATACCGATATTCAGGGCGCGTGGGCTGCCGGCCTGCAATCTGTTTGGTACTGTCCGGGGCAGCCGCTGGATGCTACCGAACACATTTCAGCCGTTCAGGTACAAAGCCTGTCCGAAATTCCGGGATTGCTGTTCTAGGGCCACCGATCCTCAATCAGTCCTTGTTCAAAACCGGCGATGGTTGTAAATTGCAGCCTTCATGAAAAAAGCAATTCTATTTTCCGTTTTGATTGGCGGCACGGGTTATTTGTTCGCCGGAAACAACCCATTTAAAACACGGGAATCCAGGAACAGCACCTTTTATGTTCCCCATTCGGATATTACAGATTGTGCCATTCATATTGAATCATTAATTGCTGACACCCTGCACCTCGCCTACGAGCGCATCGGCTTGAGTTTACCTACCGGCTGGGCTGCGAACATGTGCGACAACGCCAACTGCTACGGTGATGTGCGCGAGGCCGGATCTATGGCGCCATTCAAGGCTCCTGTCGAAGCGTATATCAAAATTACCGTGGCCCCACAAGGTCTTGCGGGCACTGCCGTGGTTCAATACGCCGTATGGAACATGAAAGCGCCGACACAACGTGATACGCTTACCTTCAATATCGTGGTGAACTGGGGCGCGGGGATTCAGGCCTCTGCGCCTGCCGATGAACCGACTGTATATCCTAATCCTGCCGGAGAAATCATGCATGTGGCCAATCCCTCCGCAGAACATATGCAGTGTGTGCTGCATACTTTGGAAGGAAGGCAGCTGGGTCCTGAACTCACCGTTCAACCCGGTAATAGTGCCGCAATTCCTGTAAACCACCTTCCCACCGGTATCTATCTGGTAACCCTGAAGTCACCGGTATACCGCAAAACGGTTCGGGTGGTTCATCCCTGAGCTTCCATTCTGTTAAAATCAATCCAGGATGCAATGGTCTATTGAAGCCGGCGCCTGGCTGCTGCTGCCGATATTGTTGCTTTCGGCGGCCCTCACCTGGCTGCTTTACCGCAATCATCCGTTTAAAAGAGATGATGGCAGCACGCCGCGTGTGGTGTGGCTGATGGCCCTTTTTCGTTTCCTGGCGCTGTTTCTGGTGTTGATGTTGTTGCTTTCACCGGTCATCAGGCTAAGAAAGAATCAGGTAGAGCAGCCGCTGTTGCTGGTGTTTACAGATCAGAGCCACTCCATAGGT
Source organism: Flavobacteriales bacterium (assembly GCA_947463095.1). Classification (GTDB taxonomy): domain Bacteria; phylum Bacteroidota; class Bacteroidia; order NS11-12g; family UBA955; genus REEB481. The sequence continues at coordinate 32,060 of CANHRE010000023.1, forward strand.
GCCCTGGCCGACAGTGCAAACATTGCCCAGTGGTATCAATCCCAACTGGACGGAGTAGCCGCAAACGTGTTTGGAGCTTCATCGGTGCGGATCATCCCGTTTGGCTGTGGCATTGAACAGAAACAAGGCGGATTGCAGCAGCCCTGCACCGATATGGAACGGGCCTTCCGTGAGGCTGCCGACCGCTTCGCCGGACAACACATAGGCGCGGTAGTGCTGGTCAGCGACGGTGTAGCCACCTCCGGGTTGAATCCGGCTTATTTGAAAAATCCATTTCGTGCGCCGCTCTATACCCTGGGCCTGGGCGATACGGCCGTAAAAAAAGATCTTTTCGTGCGCAAAGCGGAAGCCCCGCGTGTAGTATTTATGGGCAACGAGCTTAGTGTGGAAGCGGACATCAGCGCGAAGGGATTTAATGGCAAGGCGCTCCAGGTGCAATTGCAGGAGCAGGGCAATATTGTTGCCAGGCAAACGGTCCAGCCATCAGGCAATCCGCCTTATGCCAGGGTACGTTTTCCTGTACAGGCAACCACGCCGGGCATGCGACAGTTTAAAGTGGTGGTGCTTCCTGAAGCAGGGGAATGGTCTATGCGCAACAACAGCGCTGCCGTGCTGACCGAAGTGGTGGATGAAAGGCAGAAAATAGCGCTGGTATACTCGGGGCCACATCCTGATATAGGAGCCATGAAATCTGCCCTAGCCGGTGCACCTGCTTTTGAAACCCGGGTGTTCGACCTTGCAGCCTTTCGCACGCAGCCCGTGGAAACGTATGACCTGATTATTTGGCACCAAATACCCGGTTTTATTGCAGATGCCGGTGTGATACATGAACGCGCGGCCGCGGCAGGCGTAAACATGTTTTATGTGTTGGGTCCTTCATCGAGGCTGGATGCGCTTTCCCGGCTGGAGCCAGCCCTTAGGATTACAGCACCGGGTGCCCGCAGTAACGATGCCCAAGGGGTATGGAATACTGCTTTCAGCGGCTTTACGCCCGAGCCGGGCTGGGAAGAAGCCATGGCTACGATGCCTCCTATGCAGGTGCCTTTTGGAAGTTATGCCCGCAGCGAAGCGCTGGAGGTACTTGCCTGGCAGAAAATAGGCTCGGTGCTCACTTCAAATCCGCTGATTGCCTTCAATACCTCGGAAAAGCGGAAAACCGGCTTTCTGCTAGGCGATGGCCTGTGGCGCTGGCGGATGCATCAATATGCCCGCAATCAAAGCCACGAATCATTCGACCGTTTTTTGTTGCGCTTATTGAGATACTGCGCAGTGCGCGGAAACAGAAAACTTTTTCGCGTGGAACCGTTGAAACAAGTATTCAGCACAGAAGAATATGCTGTATTTGATGGTGTGTTGCTGGATCGCTCTATGACCCCTGTGGCCGGAAAGCGCATCGAGGTGCAGTTGGAAGGCCCATCAGGTTACCGCAAGTCCCTGACCATGAGTCCTTCCGGTACATCATACCGTCTGGAAGCCAGCAACTTGCCTCCGGGTACCTACAGCTACAGCGCCGGCATCGATGGCATGCCCGGTCAATCGGTTAAAGGTTCTTTTGTGGTGATGGAACAGCAACGGGAGCTCCAGCAGTTGCAGGCCGACTGGCAGTCGCTGCGGCTCATGGCAAGGAACAACGGAGGATTGTTTGCAGAGGCAGCCGCGGCAGAAAAACTGTTTGACCAAATCAAGGCACGCAATCAGATAAAGGCACTGCTGCGTTCTGAAATAAAAGTAACCGATGCCCTGGATTCGGGGTGGTATATGCTCGCTGTTTTGCTGTTGCTCTGCGGAGAATGGATGCTGCGGAGGGTATTTGGTGCATATTGATGAAGGAAAACACCATACACTATTTTCTATTCTGAAGATTGTGTATTAAGTTTGCAACCCGAAAAAAATGCAACTGACAAAAGAAGCAAAGAAAGAAATCTTCACCAAATTTGGTGGCAGCCCTGCAAACACCGGCAGCACTGAAGCTCAGATTGCCCTGTTCACGGAGCGCATCAACCATATCAGCAAGCATCTGCAGGAGAAGCGTAAAGACCATTCCGCAGAACTTAGCCTGGTGAAGTTGGTAGGTAAACGCCGCGCGTTGTTGAATTATCTTGCCAAACAGGATGTATTCAAATACCGTGCATTGATTAAAGCACTTGGAATTCGTAAGTAAGCAAAGCCTTACTTTCTCAACTTATTGTTAAGAAAAGCCCCTTTTCAAGGGGCTTTTTTTGTAATAACCAAAACGAACAACTTATATGGATAAGCAAATACATACCCTAAGTTTCGACACGGGTGATGGTAAAATCATCCAGCTCGAAACCGGCCGTCTGGCCAGACAAGCCCACGGAAGCGTTGTGCTGAAGGTGGGTAACACCATGCTTCTGGCAACTGCTGTGAGCAATTATGAAGCTAAAGAAGGCATTGATTTCATGCCTCTAACCGTAGATTATCAGGAGAAATTTGCGGCCGTGGGCCGTATTCCCGGTAGTTTCCACCGCCGTGAAGCCCGCCCCAGCGACTACGAAGTGCTGATTAGCCGCCTCATAGACCGCGCTCTGCGCCCACTGTTCCCTGAAGATTACCATGCCGATACCCAGGTGCTGGTGTATTTGATCAGCTCTGATGAGAACATCCTACCCGACCAGTATGCTGGTCTGGCGGCCTCAACAGCCATCATGCTGAGCGATATCCCCTTTAATGGTCCCATCAGCGAAGTGCGCGTAGCCCGAATCAATGGTGAATTTATCCTGAACCCTACTAAGGATGTGCTGGAAAAGAGCGACATAGACATGATTGTTTCCGGTACCATGCACGACATCAACATGGTGGAAGGAGAAATGAGCGAAGTCAGTGAAGACGATATGCTAAAGGCCATGCAGTTTGCCCATGAACATATCAAGCTTCAGTGTTCCAAGCAAATGGAACTGGTAGCCATGGCCGGTGGCAGAACGGTACGCGAATACTCGCATGAGGTGAATGACGCTGCCCTGCGCGATAAAGTGCTTGCCGATTGCGGTCCCGGCATCCGCGCTGTAGCTGAAAGCGGTAAACCCAAAACCCAGCGCCGTGATGAAACCAAAGCCATTCTTGAAGAATACCTGAAAGGGCTTGAAGGCACTGATGACGCAGATTTGAAGAAACCTTTGGTGAAGAAATACTTCCATGAGGCAGAGTATTATGAGATGCGCAAGATGATTCTGGAAACTGGCAAGCGCCTGGATGGCCGAAATGCTACCCAGATTCGCCAAATTGATTGCATCACCGATTACCTGCCAGCCGCCCATGGATCTTCCGTGTTTACACGCGGAGAAACGCAGGCACTGGCTACCGTAACACTGGGTGGCAAGTTGGACGAGCAGCTGTTGGACAGCCCCATGCTGCACGGACACAGCCGCTTTATGCTGCACTATAATTTCCCGCCCTTTAGTACCGGTGAGGCTAAGCCCATGAGGGGTACCGGCCGCCGCGAAATAGGTCATGGAAACCTGGCCCTGCGCGGTCTGAAAAAGATGATGCCCGCAGACTTCCCTTATGTGGTGCGTATTGTGAGCGATGTGCTCGAATCAAATGGTTC
>CANHRE010000024.1 GCA_947463095.1 Flavobacteriales bacterium
GGAAGTGATGCTGAACAACATGTATTTCAACGGAAATGAAGCCCTGTGGCAATTGTTTACCCATGCGGGAAAGGGACGTTACGACGTGCTTTCTGTTGCCAACAACCACATGTTGGATCAGGGTTATTCAGGACTTGAAGCCACACTTCAATTTCTGGGAAACAAGGGTGTTACGGCCGTTGGCGCAAGGATGGATCCATTGTTCCGTCCTGAAAGCAACCTGATGCGGCGCGCCGGCATCACCTTTGGTTTTTCCGCGTGGACCTATTCACTGAACACCTGCACACCTGACCATGAAAAACCATGGTGCACGAACCTGCTTCCGTTGAATGTGGCGGAGGCCGATTTAAGCCCGCTGTATGCAGAAGCAGCGGCATTGCGCCACGCAGGAGCTGAGGTGCTGGTGCTTTCGCTGCACGGGGGCAACGCCTATCAGGCATTCCCACAACAACATGTGATGCATAACTACAGGATGATTATGGAAAAAACCGGCGCTGAACTCATTATTGGAACCCATCCGCACAATCCACAACCTTGGGAGTTTTACCGTTATCAAAATCCTGATGGACCTGGAATGAAGACTGGCCTCATCATCTATTCACCCGGAGATTTTATTGCTTATGATATTTTCAAGTGGTGTCATCTGCCCAGTACCTACCGTGTAGGGTTCAACCGCACAGAACAAGGAGTTCGCATTACATCTTTTGAGCCGCGGTTCTGGTATCTGGGGTTGTTTGGCGGCAAGGAGTTGCGCCTGCATGATGCTTTGCTTGCGCAGGCACAGGTCACCTGGCGTGGATGGCCTAAAAAAAATCAAAGGGAGTTTATGGAATTGATGCGCTTTCAACAGCATACATTTCCGGCTCAAAACCGCATCTTTGAAACACCTTGAAACAGCGTCCCTACCGAGTTTGCCACTTAAGCAGCCTGCACGTAGCCAAGGATACGCGCATCTTTTATAAATGCTGCAGAAGCCTGGCCCGGCATTATGAGGTTACGCTGATTGCTGTTCACGATAAAGAGGAACGGGTTGACGGGGTCAGGATAGTCCCGTTCAGAAGGTTGAAAAAACGTTACTGGGAAATGCTCACCGCCTCGCTTCGCATGTTTCCCAAGGCGCTGCGGGTCAAGGCAAACTTATATCACCTCCACGACCCAGAGCTGATTCCCTGTGGTCTCTGGTTGCGTTTGCTGGGTAAAAAGGTCATCTTCGATGTACACGAACACTTTGCTGCCGATATTTACGACAAGCCCTGGATACGCCAAAAGAAGCTACTGGCGGGCATATACGCTTTTTGGGAAAAACGCGCGGCAAAACGATTTGAACTAATCCTAGCAGAGCGCTCCTATGCCCCACACTATGCAGCGCTTGGAGCCCGCTATACGGTGGTGCTGAATTATCCTGATGAGCCTTTTTTTAGGCAGTTCAGAATCCTTAACGAACGGCCTGCAACAAACTTGTTTTACATAGGAATTCTGCTGGAAAGCAGAGGGCTGTTGCATATTGCCGAGGCGCTTTGGATACTCAAACAAGGAGGGCGCATATTCCATTTTCATTGCGTAGGAGCGCTGTATTCTTCTCTGGCCCATAAGCTTGAATCATTGCCTTTTTATCCTGAGGTAAAAGACCAGATGACCTTTTATGGCCGTTGTGACTTGCCCGAGGGATACCGACTGAGCATGAACATGGGAATTGGTTTGTGCATCATCAAGCGCATGAAGAACTCGGAATGGAGTTACCCAACAAAAATGTTCGAATACATGAGCGTGGGGCTACCAGTAATCACCTCCGACTTTGAATTATACCGCAGTGTGGTAGAACGTCATGCCTGCGGGCGCTGTGTAAACCCGGACAATCCGAAACAGCTGGCAGAGCAGATTTTAACACTGGCTGACAACCCCATGCTGCGCATGGACATGGCAAGGAACGGCGTTCAGGCTGTAACATCGTACTACTCCTGGAAATCACAGGAGCAGAAACTGCTGTCGTTGTACGAAAGGCTCAGTAAATCTTAGGGGCAGTTGTTGATGGCATTGGACGCCACACTTCCCCATTTTAAATACTCTTCAAGCTCTTTACCCTTGTATTTCTTCTCATATGCTTCCAGGCGGGTAACCACCTTGCCGCGCTCTTCCCAAAGGGCCTGATCTGGCGGTCCGTCGCCGGATTTGTTCAGCTTGCAATTCACCAGATAATAGGCTTCTAAATCGGATGCGTATGGCAAGCGCGATGGAATGCCAATGCTGTTTAATTGTTCGTCTTTAGCAGGAGCAGCCTGGTCATTGGTGCTGGTGGTGCCTGATGAAGCAGTAGGTTCGCCATTGCTGTCCTGCCGCACTTTTTGGGTACATGCGGAGGCTCCTGTTATTAATACAATGGCAACAAACAGATATAAGGTTTTCATGGCTTCAAAAATAATCCTTGTGGTTTAATTCCAGTTAATAGCTCAGGTACATGCTTTTGGTCTTGTACAGATCGCGGAATCCCGGATCCTTCAGGTCATGCACGAAAACAATCTCTTCGCCGGTGCTTTTCATTTCCGGTCCGAGTTCACGACTAACGCCTGGGAATTTACTAAAGGAGAATACGGGTTTCTTGATGGCCCATCCTTGGGGGCGTTCAGGAATCACAAAATCCTTCACCTTCATCACACCCAGCATCACTTTGGTAGCCAGATTGATGTAGGGCACATCATAGGCTTTGCAAATAAATGGAACCGTGCGGCTGGCCCTGGGATTGGCTTCGATGACGTAAACCTTTTCGTTTTTGATGGCGAACTGGATGTTCAGCAATCCTTTCACCTGAAGGGCTCTGGCTAGTTTTTCCGTGTAGGTTTCCATTTGGTGGATGACCTCCTTGCTCAGACCGTAGGGAGGAAGCACGGCGTTGCTGTCGCCACTGTGGATACCGGCTGGTTCTATGTGTTCCATCAGGCCGAGGATGTGGATGTGTTCCCCGTCGCTGATGCAATCACTTTCAGCTTCTTCGGCGCGGTCCAGAAAATGGTCAATGAGCACGCGGTTTCCGGGCAGGTCGCCAAGCAATTTTACAACAGCACGTTCCAGATCTTCATCGTTGATGACAATGACCATACCTTGCCCTCCTAACACATAACTGGGGCGCACCAACACGGGGTATCCAACTTCGTTGGCAATGCGTATGGCCTCATCGGCATCAAGGGCTACGCCGTACTTTGGATAGGGAATGTCCAGGGCTGCCAGCAGGTCGCTGAAGCGTCCGCGGTCTTCGGCAATGTCCATGTTGTCATAAGATGTTCCGATAATTGGTATGCCGTGCTCATGAAACTTCTCGGCCAGTTTTAATGCAGTCTGACCACCGAGTTGAACAATTACCCCTTCCGGCTTCTCATTGGCAATCAATTCCCTCAGGTGCTCCCAGTAAACAGGCTCGAAATACAGTTTGTCGGCCATGTCAAAATCAGTACTTACCGTTTCCGGGTTGCAGTTCACCATGATGGCCTCATATCCCACTTCGCGCGCGGCGAGGATGCCGTGTACACAACTGTAGTCGAACTCGATTCCCTGTCCTATTCTATTCGGTCCGCTGCCCAGTACAATCACCTTTTTCCGGTCGCTGAACACGCTTTCGTTTTCACCGTCGAAGGTGCTGTAGAAGTAGTTTGTAGGGCTGGGAAATTCGGCGCTGCAGGTATCTACCATCTTATAAACCCGGCGGATGTTGAGGGCTTGACGTTTTTCAAAAACATCGTCCTCGGTGCAGTTACCCATCAGCCAGGATATCTGGTAATCGCTGAAACCTTTCTCCTTGGCCAGGCGCAGCAGGGCTTCCGGGATGTTGGCCACCTGGTAGCGGCGTATTTCCGTTTCGGTTTTCACCAGGTCGCTTATTTGCTCCAGAAACCAGCGGTCTATACGTGTTATTTTATGTATGGATGTAAGCGGAACGCCCATGGAAATGGCGTCCTTCAGTTTGAACAGGCGATCCCAGCTGGCATATTCCAGCGCGTGCAGCAGCTCATCCAGGTTGCGGCTGCTTTTCCCGTCTGCGCCCAGGCCATGGCGTCCTATTTCCAGGCTTTGACAGGCTTTTTGAAGGGCTTCCTGAAAGCTGCGACCGATGGCCATTACTTCGCCCACACTCTTCATTTGGAATCCCAGGCGGCGATCTGCCCCATGAAATTTATCGAAGTTCCAGCGGGGAATTTTTACAATTACGTAATCAATGGCGGGCTCAAAAAACGCGCTGGTGGTTTTGGTTACTGGGTTATTGAGCTCATCCAGGTAATAACCAATGGCCAGCTTCGCGGCAATTTTGGCAATGGGGTAGCCTGTTGCTTTTGAAGCCAGCGCAGAACTGCGGCTCACGCGCGGATTAATTTCCACCGCGATAATTTCTTCGGTATCTGGGTTTACGCTGAACTGTACGTTGCAGCCGCCTGCAAAGACCCCCATGCTGCGCATCATTTTGAAAGCCATGTCGCGCATGCGCTGGTAGGTTACATCACTCAGTGTCATGGCCGGTGCTACCGTGATGCTGTCGCCCGTATGGATGCCCATAGGGTCGAAGTTTTCGATGGTGCAGATTACCGCAATGTCGTCTTTGCTGTCGCGAAGTAGTTCTAATTCGTATTCCTTCCAGCCCAATACAGCTTGTTCTACCAGTACTTCATGCACCGGACTGGCTTCTAGTCCGCGTTGAAGGGCAGCATCAAATTCTTCCTTTTTATACACGATGGAACCACCGGTTCCTCCCAGGGTATAACTGGGGCGAATCACCAGCGGGAATCCTATGCGTTGGGCAATTTCTTTTCCCTCCAGAAAGCTGTTGGCAATTTGGCTGGTGGCTACACCTACACCCAATTCTCCCATCAACTGCCGGAACTTCTCCCGGTCTTCCATGCGGTCGATGGCTTCAATGTTTACACCGATAATCCGGCAGTTGTATTGCTGCCAGATGCCCAATTCATCACACTCCTTGGCCAGATTCAGTGCGGTTTGGCCGCCCATGGTAGGCAATACTGCATCAATCTGTCGCTCCTGAAGGATTTTCTCTATGCTCTGGGGTGTTAATGGCCACAAATACACATGATCCGCATTCAGCTTGTCGGTCATGATGGTGGCGGGATTGCTGTTAATAAGGCTCACTTCAATCCCTTCTTCACGGAGGGAACGGGCCGCCTGACTTCCAGAATAATCAAACTCGCAGGCCTGCCCGATGATAATGGGTCCGGAACCGATAATGAGTACACTTTTGATTTCAGGATCTTTAGGCATGGTCAGATAAATTGCGCAAAGTTAGCAAAATAGAAGGGCGCCGGCTTTGAGGTGTATATGTTGAGAACATGGTCAAAGATGGAAATTAGCTTCTGCATACCTTTGCTTTTTACTTTTTCCGGGGCGCCAGTTCCGGATCGGGCCTCAAAGCCAATAAAAAAAGCCGCTGATCAGCGGCTTTTTTATGGTGCAATAAATCGCTTAAATTTCTCCTAAGATGACCAGAATGGCGTAAATGAAACCGGGTAGCCAGAACAGTATAGTCAGCAAAAGGCTAATCCAGAAGTGATTGGTGATTTCCCGTTCATACAGCAGCACGCCGAGAAAGGGAATAAAAAACGCTACAATGAGGTACAACAAGGTGCTGTCATCTTCATTCCATGCGGAATTATTCGACCGCTGAACCATCTTAGCACTGGCAAAAGCAGCGGCGTGCCTAAACTGAACTGCCGTGTTTTTGCTGTTCAAGGTCTTGGAGCGCGTCATGGTTCCATCAGGTGAAAAACCACCAGTTTCTTGTGGTTTGTTCCTGCTTGTAACCACTGATGTTGCAGGATTAGGGGTGCTCCATTCAACCTTTTGCTGCACTGGTTTCATGGTGGATAAGCGAAGCGGGATTTCTGGTTTTGCGCTTTTTGGGTTTTGAGCAACTGCTGTTTTGTGGTTTTTACCGAATAGGTTCAGCTGCACTTGATAACCCGAGCTGTAGCGGCGTTTGGTAAGGGAGAAATTGCTTGCGCAGGAACTGAGCAAGGAGGCTGAGATAAATACAGCGGTAATGGTTTTTAGAAAACGATTGTTCATAGGTAAATACACTTGATTGGTGCAATTTACTGGTTGCGATGAACACTTATTTCTATCGGGGTAAAATCACCCGCAGAACTGTCAAACAGCAACAGGGGCTTTGATGGCGGGCCAGGGGTCGTATTGTTCCAGGCTGAAGTCTTCGTAGGTGAAGGCATACAGGTCCTGAACAGCCGGGTTGAGTCGCATCACAGGATAGGGGCGGGGTTCGCGCGACAATTGGAGGGTAACCTGCTCAAAGTGGTTGTTGTAGATGTGCGCATCGCCAAAGGTGTGGACGAATTCACCGGGCTTCAGTCCGCAAACTTGGGCCATCATCATGGTGAGCAGCGCATAGCTGGCGATGTTGAATGGCACGCCGAGGAACAGATCTGCGCTGCGTTGATACAGCTGGCAACTCAGAGTGCCTTTGGCTACATAGAACTGAAACAGGCAATGGCAGGGCATCAGGGCCATACGATCCAGTTCGCCCACGTTCCAGGCACTCACCAGGATGCGACGGCTGTCGGGTTGGTTTTTTATGAGGTGCAAAGCCTCGGAAATCTGGTCAATGGTTCTGCCATCTGTTGTTTCCCAGCTGCGCCACTGTTTGCCATACACCGGTCCCAGATTTCCTTGTGCATCAGCCCATTCATCCCAGATGCTTACGCCGTGTTCTTTCAGGAACGCGGTATTGGTATCGCCCCGCAAAAACCACAATAACTCGTAGACGATGCTTTTCAGGTGCACCTTTTTGGTGGTAATCAGCGGGAAACCCTGTTGCAGATCGAAGCGCAGTTGACCACCCAACATGCTGCGGGTACCTGTGCCTGTGCGGTCAGATTTGTCGGTGCCATGTTCCAACACATGGTGCAGAAAGGATTCATACTGACCGCTGTTTTGCATGAGGCGAAAGTACGGAAGGGATAAAAAAAAACCACCCCATTACGGGGTGGTCTTTGGGTATAGAAATGTTTCCTCTAGTTAAAAATGTAACGAATGCCAAACTGCATTTGCCATACATCTTCCAGAGAAGCTCTGGTATCCGTAATGCTGGAAATGAGTTTGTTGCTGCGGTCGCGGTTCAAAGAGAAGATGGGTGTATTATCTGTAGGGCTTACCACACCTTCAAATTTCAGCAGGTTGTTATAGTTGACAGATTTTGCCACACCCCACTTGTTGTTGAGAAAGTTACCAAAGTTGTACACGTCCAAACGAAGTTGCAGGGTGTGTTTCTTGCCGGGATTACCCACGGAGAAGTTTTGCTGCACACTCAGGTCCATGGTGCCAATCCAACCCAGCAGAGCGCCGTTTCTTCCGGCATAGGAACCCTTGTTTGCTTTCAGGTAATCATCATTTTCCAGCAGGCTGTTGAACGCTGCAACCTGGTCGGCTTCGCTAAATGTTACACCGCCCACGGTGGTAGCTTTCCACTTCAGGTCTTCTGCCTTATTGGGAATATAAATCAAATCGTTGTTAGCCAACTGGTCGTAGTTCATGTCATTGCTGTAAAACAGGCTGTAACGGCCTTGGTTTCCGGTTTGATAGAACAGGCTGAGCAGGGTTGACATCTTGTCGTTCTTGCCATATGACATACGGTAGGTAGCGCTGGCAATGATACGGTGGCGCTGATCCTGGTCGCTGAAAGCAATTTCGGGCTTGTTGTTGCCGTTTACGGCGCGGTTATCCCTCCAACTGCTGTAGGCAATAGAACCGGCAGAGATCAGGTCTTTAGTTTCGCTGAAGTTATAGGCAACCATGGCAGACCAGTTGTTGCTGAAGGGTTTTTCCAGCTTGAAGGTGGCGCTGTAATTGTAGCCTTTGTTGGTATTGGTCAGCACAATGGCGTCGGTGATGTTATTCTGTACGCGCATGGCGTTGTTCTGGGCTGTTCCGGTCAAACCTTTTCCGGGGAAGTAGTCGCGGTTGTCAGGGCCGTTAAAGGTTCCTGCAGCTTTTTCTTGGTTCACGTTGAGGTAAGCCACGTTGTTGATGGTTCTGGTGTACATGAACTCGGTAGTGGCTACAAAACCGTAGGGAAGCTTGAAATCAGCACCAAGGTCACTTCTCCAAACCTGAGGGAACTTGAAATCAGGGTCTGTCAGAGCCAGGTTGTAGGAAGAAGGTGTTGTGGGGTTTGCAGGGATGTATTTGGTTACGTCGGGGCTGAATGGATAAGCCTTGGAGTTATCAATGCGCATGGAGCCGGTAAGGATACCGTTGTTGCCCAACTGGTTGCTGATCCAAACAAAGGCGGGACGCCCGGCAAACAAACCTGTTCCACCGCGCACTTGGATTTCCCTGTTTCCTTTGGCGTTCCAGTTGAATCCAACACGGGGCGACCAGAGAATATTTCTGCCAGGGAGCTTGCCGGTGGCATATTTCACTGCCTTATAGTTTTCATCACGGAAAGTCATGGTATCAGCCTTAGCGTTGGTTAACGAAGGATCCTGGTACATGGGTAAATCGAATCGAATACCGGCTGTTACCTTAAGGCGTTTGTTTACGTTCCAGGCATCTTGAAGGTAAGCAGAAGTTTGCGCTACTACCGGGCTGGCTGTTGGCAGGGCTTTGCCCTCCAGCGCTGAATACGTTAAAGCGTAACGACGGGTGGAAACACCGGTATCGCCATTGGCGCTTTTGTAAAAGTCTTCGAGGCTGTTGAACACAAACTGACCGTAATACGTCGGTGCAAAGGTGTTTTCAAATGCAAAACGCTCAAATGCAATACCCGCAGTGATGGTGTGGTTTCCTGTGTAGTGGGTAATGTTGTCCTGAATCTGGAAGGTATTGGTGTTCAGGATGTTGTTGGCCGTGAATGGCTCGTATCCGAAAGAGGTCAGTGTAGTTCCGTTCTCCTGAATGTCAACCAGCGGGAATACGCCACCATTGCTGGAGCGATAATCGCGGTTGGCCGTATAGCCAATGATGAAGTTGTTGTGTGTCTGGCGGTTCAGTGTACTGTTCAGTTCGCCGATGATGGAGTAAATATCGTTGTTGATTACATAGTTCGAGTTGGCAAAGTTGAGCGCGTTCAGGTTGTCGCGGCGGTTGCCATTTACCACGCCAGAATTGCTGATCAGCACATCACGGGAGGAGCGCAACTGGTTGTAGCGCAAAACAGCGCGGTGCTTCTGATTGATGTTCCAGTCGAACTTAGCAAGGTATTTCAGACTGTTTGTTTTCAGCGAATAGCTCTCATATGCTCCGGGGTCATAACCGTAGCGGCTTTTCAGGAAGTTACTCAGTGAATCAAGTGCGGAAGCGCGAACACGGGTTACATTGCTTCCACTCAGTCCAGGACGGGCTGCCAGAAACGAAGTAGCCGGATCCTCACGGTTTTCCATTTCTGCATTGAAGAAATAGAATAGCTTATTCTTCACAATGGCACCGCCAACACGGAAGCCGGTTTGCATTACGTTGTAATCGTTCTTTACAACCTCTACGCCATTGGCTTTTTTACCGGTGAGGTTCTGGTTGCGTGTATTGTAAAAAACAGAACCTTCCACCTGATTGGTACCACTGCGTGTTACTGCGTTGATTCCGCCGCCGGTAAATCCACCATTTTTAACATCATAAGGGGCAAGATTTACGCTGATTTCCTGAAGTGCATCCAGTGAAATTGGCGTAGAGGCAGTTTGTCCTGCAGGAGCCGAAGCAAGCCCGAAGCTGTTGTTGAAGATGGATCCGTCAATAGTGAGGTTGTTGTATCGGCTGTCCTGCCCGCCCAGTGATATACCGGAACCGGTGGTGGCTGCCACAGATGATGAACGGGCCTGTGGGGTTAAGCGCAGGAAATCATTTAAGCTGCGGCTGATGGTGGGAAGCGATGTTAGGGCATCTTTATCAATAACCGTGGATGCACCAGTGTTCTGGTTGTTCAAAAGTCGGTTGCGCACCGCTTTGATCGTTACCGCTTCCATTTGTCCTACAGTAAAGTCAAGTACGAAGATTTGTGAAAGTGTCAGCGTGATGTCTTCTGCCTTGTCGGTAGTTTTTCCGTTGGCATCTTTGCATTCAACGGTGTAAGGTCCGCCAATTTTTACCGCAGGTATGTTGTAACGGCCGTCGCTGCGGCTGTTGGCCAAATAAACCGTACCAGTAGGAAGATGGGTGGCGGTGATTGCTGCATTTACGTAAGGTTTTCCTGAGACGTCTGTGACTACACCGCTGAACGAAGCGAAGTTGTCCTGGGCAAATGTTGCTTTAGCTGTAAACAGGCCAATGAGCAACAAAACCCCGGTTCTGAGTTTGTTTTTCATGTCTTTGATATTGGTGCATCAAAGTAATTTTGGGTTTGTTATGAAATGGTAAAGTTTATTTTAAGGAAATTATAACATACCCACATATAGGCCTTAAGAAGGAGTACTTTTCATAGCAAATTCCAGATTTCATTAGAGTGGCGAATCAAAAACTTGCTGCCTTTGTGCTTAAGGCATTATTCCTTTTACACAGCAAGCCTTTTGCCTTATTTTTGCCGCAGTAACTATGGCTGAAATCATCAGAATGCCCAAGATGAGCGATACCATGACCGAAGGGGTTGTGGTGAAATGGCTTGTGAAAGAGGGCGATCAGATAAAATCCGGTGACATCATTGCTGAGGTAGAAACCGATAAGGCTACCATGGACTTTGAATGCTACAGTAAAGGAACCCTTTTGTATATAGCGGTAAAAGAGGGGCAATCTGTGCCCGTGGATGGCGTGGTGGCCGTAGTTGGTCAGCCCGGAGAAGATTTCCAGAGCCTGTTGTCCGGATCTCCTGCGGCAGATACCACGGTAGCCGCTGTTGTGGAAGCACCTGCCGCCCAGGCTCCTGCTGCGGTTAGTGCACCGGTACAACAGCCATCTGCACCGCTGAGCACCGACAGAATTCTTGCTTCTCCTTTGGCTAAGAAGCTCGCTGCCGATAAAGGAATTGACCTTGCCGCGGTTAAAGGCAGTGGTGAAAATGGCCGCATTGTAAAGCAAGACGTTGAGGCCTTCCAGGGTATGCCCGCAACGGTTTCTGCTCCTGCCATTGCTGTTGTTGCAGGAACTGAAAGCTATGAAGAGGTTCCGGTATCGCAGATGCGTAAAACCATCGCCGCGCGCCTCAGCGAAAGCAAATTCAGCGCCCCCCATTTCTACCTGACCATCGAAATAAACATGGATAAGGCCGTGGCTGCGCGCGAGCAGATGAACCAGATCAGCGAAGTGAAAATAAGCATGAACGACCTGGTAATCAAAGCGTCAGCCGCCGCATTACGCAAGCATCCAAAGATCAACAGCTCCTGGCTGGGCAACACCATCCGTTACAACCACCACATCAATATAGGTGTGGCCATGGCGGTGGAAGAAGGCCTGCTGGTTCCCGTGGTGCGCTTTGCCGACCAGAAAAACCTAAGCCAAATCAGCAGCGAAGTGAAGGACTATGGTGCTCGCGCCAAGGCAAAGAAGCTACAGCCTCAGGACTGGGCAGGCAATACCTTTACCATCAGCAATTTGGGCATGTTTGGCATTGAAGAGTTTACGGCCATCATCAACCCACCCGATGCCTGCATTCTTGCCGTGGGCGCGGTGAAAGACACAGTGGGCGTGGTAAACGGACAAATCCAGCCGGTTAAGGTGATGAAAGTAACCCTGAGCTGTGACCACCGCGTGGTGGACGGCGCCAGCGGTGCCCAGTTCCTGCAAACCCTGAAGCAACTGCTCGAAGAGCCGGTGCGATTGCTGGTTTGAATTTAAGTTTGAAATTTCATTAATCCTGGCGCAGCTGGGAATGGTTCCGTCCATTTCGCTACCCGCGTAAGGGATAGCAGCGAATAGCCCACAGGCCCGCATTTCAGGGCCGAGGACTTGCAGCGTATAGCCCGACCGCGCCGCAGGCGGGGTTACGCCCTGAACACTTTGCCGTTGGAACATGAAAACGCACCGCCTTGAGGGCAGTGCGTTGCTGTATCCTGTTTCTGTTACTTCAACAGCGCATCGAAGCTGTTCTTCAGGTTTTCGTATGCGGTGATGTCCACCTTTATGCTTCCCACCTGGATGGCGCTTTCCACACGGATTGGAATTTTGTTCTTGTCGTCGGACACCCAGATGGTCATGTCATCGTCCTCTTTGAACACGCGGTCCACCACGAGTTTCGGGCGGAGCTTGATGCAGCGTACCTTGCCTATATCCGTATTGAGTGTCTCGCGGCCAATGAACTTAAACTGCAGGTTATATACCTTATTGTCAAGATATACATCCACAGGAAAGTTTTGGTTGAGCTTCGCTGTGCTGAAATCCAGGTTACGTGCGTAATAGATGGCAGATGCAATATCTTGGGTGTACACTGGCATAGCCATTTCGCCTTTCAGATTGCGCAGTTTCTTCTGGTCGTGGTAGTAAATTACGGCATCTGAAGCGCTGTATTTATTTTCCCTCTTGGACATGCTGTAGCGCAGTGGTGCCAGTGATTCTTCATCCAGGTAGCTGTCGAACTTATCGCGCACCTTATACATCCAGTCGAAGCTTTTAAGTGTCTCTCCTTCGGTGCGCACCAGGAAGGCTTTGCGGGTGCCAATTTGTTGCATTACGGGATCTACGCTCATGATGATGCGGGCCGCGTTGATTAACCCGTAGTGGGCTCTGAAGGTAAGCTTCTCGCCGGTTTTGAACGCTGTATTAGGGAACTTGCGGAAACTGAATCCGTTGTCTGAGGGGCGCTCAGCGTTCTGACGGTTGAAGGAACTGAGCACAATTCCCAGGGCCAACAGCGCGATGAAGGTATTTTTTACGGTATTCATGACGTGATGCTTAAAAGGTCATGGGAAGAAATCCAAATATTGTTCCAAAGCATAGCCCCTCTAAAATCAATACGGAAACAGGGTTTCCATAGGAACCACCTCAACGGGCCCGTAACGCTCCAGCTCTTTGGCCTTAATGCGCTCTTTAGAACCTACGATGGTGATGTTGAAGGGTTTTCCGCTCAAGTATGTTTGGTGAAACTGAAGTATTTCTGTGGGGCTGATGGTGCCACATTCTTTGTAAAGTTTCCTGCGGAGATCTTCCGTATGGCCCATGCGCAAAGCCTCAGCATATTCGCTAAATACCTGGTCTTCAACTACGCGCGTTGACTCAATACGTTTGCGGATGGAAGCTTTTGCCAGATCAAGCATTCCGGGGTCCATGGGCAGGCTGTCCAGCAGTTCCTGCATGGCGGCAATGGCCTCGTGAAGCTTGTCGGCCTGGGTGCCCACGAAGGCCAGTACCTGATTGTTTTTTGTAGGTTCATCGGGGGTTGCAAAATAGGAATAGGTACTGTAGGCCAGCGCTTTGCTTTCGCGAATGGACTGGAATACCACGCTGCCCATTCCGCCCCCGAAGTATTCATTAAATAGGTTGATGGTTGGTTCGAGGTTCCGGTTATAAACTCCGGTTTGCCTTTGCCAGCGGATATCCGCCTGAACCATATCAAAATGTGTGAAGAATATCCGGTTGGCAGTTTGCGGCCTTTCTACAAACTGTTTCACCACAGGGATGGGTAGTTTTTTTGAAGGAACGCGGTGCAGTTTATCCAGGGTCTGTACCAATTCGGGTAGGTTGCGCTGTCCGAAGTAATACACCTTGTGCGGGTAGGCATTCAGGGATTTAATGGTACCGATTAGTTGCTCGGGTTTCAGCGCTTTCAGTTCCTGGTTGCTCAAATTGTAGCGGAAGGGATTGTCTTTCCCGTATCGGGCGAAGCTGCCCAGGGCCTGGCTGATGGTGCTCTTGTCCAACCGCGAGTCCTCGCGCTGCTTGATGCTGCGTTGAATCAGATTCTTAAGGGCTTCTTTATCTGCGGCGGGGTTGTTGATTAACGTTTCCAATAGGGCCAGGGCTTCATCAAAATGCTCTTCAGGGCCGCTGAGGTTGATGTAACATTGCTTGTCGCCCGAGAAAATACTGTAGCTGCATCCAAGGCTGTAGAATTTCTTACTGAGTGCTTCATTGCTCAAATTCGTGGTGCCCAGGAATTTGAAGTAATTGAGTGCAAAAGGCAACTCTTTGTTGTGGAGTCGGCCAATATCCAGCACATAGTAAAGATGAAACAAACGGTTGTCGTTGTTCTGAACATACCATACAGGCAGGCCCTTGCTGCTGGTTTTGGTTATATCTCGCTCGAAATCAATGAATACTGGCTTCATGCTATCAGATTTCTCATCGAGCCACTCACTGGTCCATACACTCTGTTTGTCGCGGTTGAGCGCCACCTGGTTGATTTCGGGCTTCTGGATTTTTGCGCTGTTGGCAGGGGCGCCCAGGCGCTTAAAAACCTCTACATGGTCTGCGTTTAGGTATTCGCTGGCAAATGCCATGATTTCTTCCTTGCTCAGGCGGCTCATTTCATACAATTCGTTGCGGGCTGCGTCGTAACGAAGACCTGAAGTGTATGCCGACATGAGCATCATGGCGCGGCCTTGGTTGTCCTTCAAGTTGTTGATTTCGGAGATTTCCTCGTTTAGGATGATTGCCCGCAGCAGTTCCTGATCGAAAGAACCCTGCTGAACGAGTTTTACCTGATTCAGCAAAAGGTCGCGCACCTGTTCCAGTGTTTGTCCTTCCTTGGGTCGGCCTGTGAGCAGGAATAAACCATAATCCTTGAGCGATTCCGACATGCTGTTGGCGGAAAGCACTTTTTGTTGCTTGATCAGGTTCAGGTCAATCAGTCCGGCTGCGGCATTATTCAGGATGAGGTCCACTAGTCGGGCGATGGCGGCTTCTTTGGTGCCGGCTCCGGGCGTGCGGAAGCCTATCATCACCTGCTCAGCTTCAGGGCCATACAGCACCTTCACCTCAGGTTCTGCCCGCAATGGTTCCGGTTCATAGCGGTAGTTGGCAACCGGCGCGGCTTGCATCGTTCCGAAGTGGCCATCAATCATGCTTACTGCTTCGTCCGGGTCAAAGTCGCCTACCAGAATGATGGCCATGTTGTTCGGCACGTAGTATTTTTTATAGTAGTCGCGGATGGCTTTCAGGGACGGGTTTTTTAGGTGTTCTACGGTGCCTATGGTGGTTTGCTGGCCGTAGTTGTGTTTCTGGAACAGTGAGGCCATCAGGGTTTCCCAGGCTTGGTCCATGTCGTCGTCCAGTGAAATATTCTTTTCTTCATACACCGCTTCCAGTTCTGTGTGGAACAGGCGCAGGATAGGGTTCCTGAAGCGCTCGGCTTCGAGGGAAATCCACTGATGCAACGAATTGGTAGGGATGTCGTTGATATACACCGTTTGTTCGAAGCTGGTGAATGCGTTGGTGCCACTGGCGCCAATGCTCTGACACATCTTGTCGTATTCGTTGGCTACAGCAAACTGCGCTGCTAAGGCCGATACAGAATCAATGGCTTTGTAAATCCGCTTGCGGGCAATGGTGTCGCGACTTTGGTTATACGCATCGTAGAGGTTGTCTATTTGTTCCAGGAACTCCAGTTCCTTCTGCCAGTCCTGTGTGCCGTATTTGTCGGTGCCTTTAAACAACATGTGCTCGAGGTAATGCGCCAGTCCAGTATTGTCGGCGGGGTCGTTCTTGCTACCGGTTTTCACCGCCACCATCGTTTGGATGCGCGGCGCTGTTTTGTTTACGGAAGTTATGACGGTCAGGCCATTCTGGAGTTTGTAGAACCTGGTTTTCAGCGGGTCGTTGCTCCAGTTGGTGTATTCCCAGTCGCTGCTGCGGATGGTTTCATACGTGTTCAGTTGCTGTTGCGCCTGTAGGGTTTGGGAAATGAACAGCAGGGCCGGAATAAATAGATTCCTGAGCCTTGAAAAAATGCCTTTAGGGGTCATGTTTGAATGGAACAAATTTGAGGTTTATCTGTGAAACGAAAAAAGGCCGCCTTTGTTGGGGCAGCCTTTTGTGCAAAGGTTAACTTTTGTTTATCGGGTCAGGGTGTAAGTGTCTTTAAACACGAACTTTCCCTGAGTAACTTCACGAATCCACACCTGCTTCTTTTTTTCGTTGGTAGTTACCGTAAAGCTCCAGGTAGCTTTTCCTTTGGTATCATCATCAGTCACGTCCATGGTCACAGAATTTTCACCTGTAGTCCAGCCATTGATGGTATAGCTGTCAGTGCTTCCATTGGCTGTAACTTTAAAAGTGCCGGTGCCGTCTTTTTTCAGGTCAACGGTGCCTACGTTCTCTATGGAAATAGATTGTCCGGGATCAACCACGCCATTGTTGCTCAATTGGTATTCATATTTGGCAATATTCCAGGTCTGATTGTCAAGTCTAGATTCCAGAGCTTTTTCCTTGGAGCATCCGGTCAGGAACAGGGCGCCGATGGCGATAAGTGCAAGTTTCTTCATGTTGCTGAATTTTATGAGCACGATTATAAGGGATTTCCTGCAAAATATTTTCAAAAGCGCACCCGGAGTCCACCTGATTCATCGATTCTGCCCATGTTTTAGGCTTCATATTAAAGGCTTTCTTCTTCCGGACTGTATTTTTGAGGCATAATGATCAGCAATCACGAAATAGACTACCGCATCTATGGAGAAGAGATGCAATGCGTAGAAGTGGAGCTCGACCCTCAGGAAACCGTTGTGGCGGAAAGTGGCTCTTTTATGATGATGGAAGATGGCATGCAGATGGAAACCATCTTTGGCGACGGAAGCAAACAACAGGGAGGATTCTTCAGTAAACTGGTGGGTGCGGGCAAGCGCCTGCTTACCGGAGAAAGTTTGTTCATGACGGCCTTTACCAATGTGAGCAATACCAAAAGAAGGGTAAGTTTTGCAGCCCCCTACGCAGGGAAAATTATTCCACTGGATCTATCGATGATGGGCGGTAAGGTAATTTGTCAGAAGGACGCCTTCCTATGCGCGGCCAAGGGAGTAAGTGTGGGCATTGAATTCCAGCGAAAGCTAGGTACGGGTTTATTTGGGGGTGAGGGTTTTATCATGCAAAAGCTGGAAGGCGATGGAATGGCCTTTGTGCATGCGGGAGGTTACATCATGGAAAAGCAACTTGCTCCGGGAGAAATCCTGAAGGTGGATACCGGATGCATTGTAGCCTATACCCAAGAGGTGAATTACGACATCCAGTTTGTGGGTGGAATCAAGAATTCTGTTTTTGGTGGGGAGGGTTTGTTTTTCGCCACGCTGCGCGGGCCCGGTAAAGTATGGCTTCAAACACTGCCCGTGAGCAGGCTGGCCGCCCGGATTCTGGAATATGGCACCTACAAACGCAAAGAGGAAGGCGGTATACTCGGCGGATTAGGCAACCTGTTGGACGGTGACAGTTAATCAAATCTCATCATCCTCAGTTATCTTTGAACCATGCGCGCAGCGATTATCCTAGCATCTATTTCAGTTTTGGCGGCATCGGCATCTTCCTGCAAGAAGTATGACGAAGGCCCCATGGTTTCCTTGTGGCCGCGAAAGGAACGTGTTGCCAACAAATGGCAGTTTACCAGTGTAAGCATCAATTCCAAAGACACCACAAAAATCTTCAACGACCATGTGGTAGAGTATACGGATAAGGGCACCGCCATTTATCAGATTGGCAATCGGAAATACTTCGGAAACTGGCAGTTGAATAACGGTGGTACCGACCTGGATGTTTCCTACGACTCACTGGGCAGAATGAGTTTTGAAATCATTATGCTCAAAGAGAAGATGCTGAAATACCGCGACAAGAACTCCAACTGGGAGTACAAACTGGAACCTATTTAAGGTTATGAATTCGCTGCATCCGGTTCTGTGGGGCTTGTTTGCCGGTTTTACCATGAGCCTGATGCTGGGAACGGTATTCTTCTCCCTCATTCAAACCAGTATAAATCAGGGTTATAAGTACGGCGTAGCCATTGCCGCAGGTGTGGTGGTATGCGATGTCCTATTTCTGATTTTAGCCCTGGGCTTCAGCGAAGCGGTCTCCAATTTTTACAACCAACATCGGGGAACCATGGCCTGGATTGGCTGTCTGGCACTGGTAACTCTAGGACTGATACAGGTCTTGAGAAAACCACCCCATACCGGTATAGAAGCAGCCAAGAATGAACTCAGTTATCCAGCCTGTATGGTTAAGGGTTTTTTATTGAACCTGGTCAACCCCGGGAACCTGATTATCTGGCTGGTTGCATTAAACAATCCGCTTACAGTTACTTTGGAAGTGAGCCAGAAAATTCAATTTTCCGTGGCGGGCCTGCTGGCCATTTTCATCACCGAATCGGGGATTTCTTATGCTGCCCAGCAATTAAGACGTTGGGCAACGCCTGCGCGCTTGCACAAGCTTGATCTGGTTGTTGGCGCCGTGTTTATCCTTGCAGGCCTGCAGATGGCCTGGAAATACCTTTTTTAAACCCTTATGACACCAGGGTTCCTACGGATTCACCCTGAAGCAATTTGCTGAGGTTACCAGGTTTGTTCATATCAAAAACGATGATGGGCAGCTTGTTTTCCTGGCAAAGGGTAATAGCAGTCATGTCCATCACTTCCAAACCGAGTTCATATACCTGAGAGAAGCTGATGGATTCAAAGCGTGTGGCGTGGGGATCTTTTTCCGGGTCGGCAGAATAAATACCGTCCACCCTGGTGCCTTTGAGGATTACGTCGGCTTCAATTTCTATGGCCCGCAACGAAGCTGCCGTATCTGTAGTGAAATACGGATTTCCGGTGCCGGCACCAAATATTACCACCCTGCCTTTTTCAAGATGACGCATGGCGCGACGACGGATGAAAGGCTCCGCCAACTGTTCCATTTTGATGGCCGTTTGTAATCGCGTTACGAGACCGGCTTTTTCAAAGGCACCTTGCACAGCCATGGCATTGATTACCGTGGCCAGCATACCCATGTAATCGCCGGTAGCGCGGTCTACTACACCGCCTTTTGAGCCGTTAACCCCGCGAAAGATATTACCTCCGCCAATGACCACGGCTATTTCTACTCCAAGTTCTGCGGCTGCTTTCACTTCTGCAGCATATTGCTCCAACACCTCTGCGCTGATGCCAAAAGACTGGCTTCCCATCAGTGACTCTCCACTAAGCTTCAGTAGTATGCGTTTGTATTTCATAGGTTTAGGCTAAAAAAAAGTCCCTCGATTGAGGGACTTTCAGAAAATCAATTGAATTATCCGAGTGCTACCCGGACGAAATGAGTTACAACAAGACCCGGTTCCACATCCGTAAGCATTTTTGCCACAGTTTTGGAAGAGTCTTTCACAAACTCCTGCTGGAGTAGTGTTGATTCTTTGAAGAACTTCTGCAACTTGCCTTCCGCGATTTTTTCAATCATGGCTTCTGGCTTGCCTTCTGCGCGTGCCTGTTCACGGCCAATTTCCATTTCGCGTTCAACAATGCTGGTATCAACACCGTCGCGGTCTACAGCCACAGGATTCATGGCTGCAATTTGCATGGCGATGTCGCGACCGGCCTGGAGGTTAGCCTCGCTGGGAGCATTGCTCATTTGAACCAAAACGCCCAGGCGATTTCCTGCATGGATGTAAGCCACTACGTTATTTCCTTTAAGGATGGTGTATTTGCTCACTTCCAGCTTCTCTCCGATTTTAGCCATCTCGTCAAGCAGGCGCTGAGACAGGGCAACACCGTTGATGCTCATATTCTGAACATCTTCAAGGGTGGCGGGTTCCTGTTCCAGAACCGCCTCAGCGATGCTGCGAGCGGTTTTCACGAAGTCTTCATTTTTGGCAACGAAGTCGGTTTCGCAATTCAGTTCAATAACCACACCTTTAGTCCGCTCGGCATTGGTCAGCGCAATAACTGCGCCTTCCGAGGCTTTACGGTCAGCGCGGTTGGCACTGATTTTTTGACCCTTTTTACGGAGAAAGTCGATGGCGGCTTCGAAGTCACCATTGCTTTCTGAAAGGGCTTTTTTACAATCCATCATTCCTGCGCCGGTCATTTGGCGCAGTTTGTTTACGTCTGCTGCGTTAATTGTTGAGGACATGAGTCTGTTTTCTGCTTCTACTAAGAGGCTTGAGCTTCTGCAACGGGTTGTTCTGCTGCGGCTTCATCTTTTTCTCTGCGGCGCTCCTGCTGTCCTTCGTTAATGGCGTCAGCCACTTCACGTGCAATGATGTAGATGCTTTTGCTGGCATCATCGTTTGCAGGAATGGGGAAGTCAACGGTAGTGGGATCGCTGTTTGTATCAACAATGGCGAAGGTAGGAATGCCAAGCCTTCTGGCCTCTGCAACCGCGATATGTTCCCTTTTGATGTCCACGATGAACAGGGCACCGGGCAGTTTAGACATTTCTTCAATGCCGCCAAGCATACGTTCCAGTTTTGCTTTTTCGCGGGTGAGCATTAAACGTTCCTTCTTGTTGATATTCAGGAAGGTTCCGTCAGTCATCATTTTGCTGATGTTCTGCATACGCTTGATGCTTTTGCGCACCGTAGCGAAGTTGGTGAGCATACCACCGAGCCAGCGTTCAGTAACGAAGGGCATAGAAGCACCTTGAGCTACTTCGCTGATGATTTCTTTAGCCTGCTTTTTGGTAGCTACAAACAGCACCTTGCGGCCAGATTTCACGATGTTGCGGATAGATCCGCGGGCCTCTTCGAGTTTGGCTTCGGTTTTCTTCAGGTCCAGAATGTGAATTCCATTCTGCTCCATGAAAATGTAGGGAGCCATTTTGGGATTCCATTTGCGGGTGAGGTGCCCGAAGTGCACACCTGCATCCAGAAGATCTTGTTGGGAAATTGCCATATAGGATTAGCGCTTGCTGAATTGGAATCTTTTTCTTGCTTTCTTTTGACCGGGCTTTTTCCGTTCCACTTCACGTGAGTCGCGGGTAAGAAGACCGTGCTGACGCAGAGAACTGCGAATTTCTTCGTTGCTTTGAACCAGTGCTTTGGCGATTGCCAGAGATACTGCACCAGCTTGGCCGGAAACTCCGCCGCCCCGAACATTTACTTTAATGGTCACTTTATCTTCCTGACCTGCGAGGTGAATGGGTTGTCTCACCTTGGCCTGCATGGTTAGCACAGGAAAATATTCGTTCATGGGGCGCCCGTTTACCAGGATTTCACCGTTGCCTTCCTGCACATATGCTCGGGCAACTGCAGCCTTACGCCTTCCGGATGTATTGATCATGATCCTTTATTTCAGAGGTCTAACTTGAGTTCTTTGGGTTGCTGAGCAACATGTGGATGCTCAGTTCCGGTATACACATACAGATTGGTAAACAACCTGCGACCGAGACGATTCTTGGGAAGCATCCCTTTTACAGCGTGCTCGATGAGGCGCTCAGGATTGCGGTTTAGGATTTCCTGTGCGGTTCTGGAACGTTGCCCACCGGGAAAACCAGTGTGTCGCAGGTATGTGCGGTTGGCTATTTTATTAGCCGTCATCACCACCTTGTCGGCGTTCAGCACAATCACATTGTCTCCACAATCAGTGTGAGGGGTGTAACCGGGCTTATGCTTGCCGCGGATAATCATTGCGATGCGGGACGAAAGCCTTCCCAGTACCTGTCCTTCAGCGTCTACCACGTACCATTTCTTGTCGCGGGTTTCGCTGTTCAGCATCCTACTTTTATAACTCAGCGTGTTCACGGTCTATAAATTGTGTAAAAATTTGGGACGGCAAAAATAGACAAATTGTTTTGTTAAGCCAATAGTGCATAAGAAGATTTTTTGGTTTGAGAAATTTGGCCTCTTAAGAAAAGACGAACAAGAACAAGCGGTTATCAGATTGCTGCTGCCGCTGAGGAGTTTGTTTGTACAAAAGCTTGAATAAACGAAAGTTAAACGACTGACTACCAATCGTCTTCGTCTTCAGGTTTCCACTTTTCCCTAAGGGATTTAGTGAGGTTGGCCAAGGTTTTCTTAACCTCCATATCCATGCCTATCAGATATAGGTCGTTGGCACGGGTAAAGGTTTTGGCCTGCCTGTAATATTCAGCATAGGTGCGTGATTGCCCGCCAGCGGCTCCCTGAATATCGCGGATATGGACAAAATTGCTGATTTCGTACTTGTAACGGTTGTCCTGAAAGCGAAGAACCAATTTGTATTCAATGAAACCCTCTTTTATTACCACGTTGGGCTGGGGTTTGGTCACCAGGGGTACTTTAAGTAAAACAGCAAGTTTGTTTCCGGGTTTGGCTTCGAGCGTTATTTCCTTCAGTACTTTTTCGCCAAAACGACCTTTCAGGTAGCGCAAGGCACGGATGTACAAACTGTCGGCAGAGCATTCATTGCAGTTGGGGTCTTCAACAACATTGCTGTAAAAGATGAGTTCCCTCAAACTATCGTAAGGTGCTTCAAAGCGTTCATGCTTTTCAAAACGCATCGGTCCGTTTACACCAGATGCTTCGCCTTCTTCACCATAACCCAAAGCGCTCGTGTCCATCGAGGTAGTGTCCCCGTAAGTGTTAAATTCACCCCCACCATCATCTTGCGCTTGCAGTGAAGCAACCCCAAGGATGCATGAGAAAACGATCAGTTTGATGTGTTTCATGCCCGTGTTTATGTTTCGCAGATGGTTCCTTTTCAAAAACGTTGCCAAATTGATGTGCTTGATTGGAAAGCGCGAAGATATACGTTGAAATGAACTGATTGCGCATCCTTGCGTAATTTGCGCCTCACATGTCCAGATTCCCGTACACCTTTCTTGGCCTTGCTGCACTTCTGGGTCTAGCCTGTGGCCCAGGTAAGCATTCTGTGCAACGCGTTTCGGTGCCTTTGCGAACCGATCATTCTTATGGTAATGCAGAACAGGTGCGCACCACACACCTGCACCTGGAACTGGCCGTGGACTTTAACAAAAAGCGCCTGAGTGGAACAGCCACGCACCACATTGAGCACAAGAGCACAGATACCATGATGGTACTGGACTCGCGTGGACTAGTGATTGAAGAGGTGCTGTTGGACGATGGCAGCAGCGCAAATTTTAGGTTCGGCATTGAAGACACGCTATTCGGCACAGCGGTGCTCATTCCCTTGAAGCCCGAAACGAAAAAAGTGCATCTTCGATACCATACGGATTCCACAGCTGAGGCGCTGCAATGGCTGAGCCCTGTTCAGACTCATGACCGGCAACATCCTTTTTTGTTCACCCAGTCGCAGGCCATCCTTGCCAGAACCTGGATTCCCTTGATGGACAGGCCGGATGTGCGCTTCACCTACAGCGCAAAAATTACCTGTCCAAAGGAATTGCTCGCACTCATGAGCGCCGCTAATCCTCAGCAGCGGAACGACAGCGGCATTTACCATTTTGACATGCCTCAGCCTGTATCCTCTTACTTGATGGCCCTGGCTGTTGGCGATATTTCCTTTAAGTCACTGGACAGCCTGAGTGGTGTTTATGCAGAACCGGGATTTCTTGACTCGGTTGCTTGGGAGTTGGCTGATATGCCCAATATGATTAAAAAAGCGTCCGCCCTTTACGGAGATTATCCCTGGGGTCGGTATGACGTGTTGGTGCTGCCTCCCAGTTTTCCTTTCGGTGGCATGGAAAACCCCAGGCTCACCTTTGCCACGCCAACCATTATTGCTGGCGATCGCTCACTCACCAGCCTGGTTGCACACGAGCTGGCGCACAGCTGGAGCGGCAACCTTGTTACCAACGCCAGTTGGAATGACTTTTGGCTCAACGAGGGATTTACGGTGTATTTTGAAAACAGAATCGTTGAGGCGGTTTACGGTAAAGATTTTGCCGATATGTGCGCCGAACTGGAAGTGGGAGAGCTGGAGCGCACCTTGGAGCGCATGATGCGCGAAGCGCCCAAGGACACCCGCCTGGCCCTCAACCTGAAAGGCAGAAATCCAGACGATGGACTGACAGATATTGCCTACATCAAAGGCTTCCTCTTTTTAAAACATTTGGAACAATTGGTTGGTCGTCATCGATGGGATGACTTCCTTAAAGAGTATTTCCGCGTTTATTCGTTCAAAACCATTAATACGGAGGCGTTTAAAGACTTTCTGCACGAGCACCTGTTCCAAACAGCTAAAGAAGTTGTTTATGCGCAACTAAAGGACTGGATGTATGGGGAAGGTTTGCCGGCGCAGGCGCCCAAACCCGCATCAGAACGGATGAAACAGGCACGTGAGGCTGCTTTGAAATACCAAACAACACGGAAACCTGACCCGCTGATGGCTAAAGGCTGGGTAACACAGCAGTATCAGCACTTCCTGAGAAATATGCCGAAGGATATCAGCACTGCCGAACTTGATGCGCTGGACCAGTCTTTTGGTTTCAGCAAGAGCGGCAATGCTGAGGTATTATGCGACTGGTTTACCCTGGCTGCCAGGGTTTGGTATCGTCCGGCTTTTGCTCCAATGGAAGCCTTTTTAGTTCGCGTTGGACGCAGGAAGTTTCTCAAGCCGGTTTATGAAGCCCTGAGTGCTACACCGAAAGGGCTTGAGCTGGGAAGAGCAATCTTCCGACGCGCCAAATCAGGTTATCATTCGGTTTCCGCTGGAACCATTGCTGAGATTCTGGGTGTGAAATCATGATGCCCGATACGGGAAATGCTGTTTTGCAGGAAATCCCGTTGCCGGGCAATTGCCAGGTATGGATGAAGCGGGATGACCTGATTCATCCCCTTATTTCCGGGAATAAATGGCGCAAACTGAGTTGTTACCTGGAAGCTGCGCGGGAACAGGGAATACGCCACATCATCACCGCCGGCGGACCATTCAGCAATCATATTCTGGCTACGGCCTGCCTGTGCTCTGCCGCAGGTATATCATGCACCGCCCTGATTCGGGGCCGGCAGCAACCCGATAACCACTATAGGTTGATTGGTGCCCGATATGGTTTGGTGTCTGTATTCCTGAACCACGAGCAGTTTGAACAGCGTTTGGAATGGGTGAACATACACCACCCGGGAAAGGATGTGATGTTTATTGACGTGGGCGGTGCGGGTGATCTGGGTGTTGCTGGATGTGCTAGTATTTGGGATGAGTTCAGTTTCGTTCCGGATGCATTGTTGCTGGCAACTGCAACCGGCACCACCATGCAGGGTGTATTAATGGGAAGGGATGAACGCAAATTGTCCACGAAGGTTATCGGAATCCCCGTATTGATGAATGAACCGGAACAAAGGGCTGCCTTAGAGGCGAAGGGGTATGAAAACTGGACTCTGGAAACTGGGTTTGAACGCGGAGGATTTGCCAGGGCCGATGAGTCGCTGATGCGGTTTATGGGCGCTGAAATACAAAGAACCAATATTCTTTTTGACCCGGTTTATACCGGGAAAGCCTGGATGGCATTACATGCCATGTTGGACGGTCATTTTTTTAATCCGGGTACTCGAGTGGTGTTTCTGCACACTGGAGGAACCCTGGGCCTGTTCAGCAGGCGCTACTTGGATTTTTTCCGCTGACGTCGCGGTGCTTCAGGAATTACGGTCTGCGGTTTGGGTATTACGAAGCCAGTAATGCTGAGTTGTGCTTCTGCATAGGGGGATGCTTCCAGGGGATTGATGCTGTGATACAATACGTGCGCACTGCGCAGGAAGTAGCCTGGCCTGCCTTCGCTAAAGTATTGTAGGCTGATGAGGTATGGTTTTCCAGGATAAAGGGTGTCCTTAGGATATGCTGCCACCGTACAGCCGCAGCCCGGCCAAACCTGATGAATAACAACCGGTGCCGTATCGCACACCTCAAAGCGGAATACAGCTTCAGTAACAGCACCTTCCTGCATGGTATCCATAGTATACAGCTTTTGTGCAAGGCATAAAAACCGAACCATAGCGGTATCTTGTGCCTTGCCTGCGGCAGGTATAAACAAAATCAGCAGTATTAGGGCGCGCAGCATGAGGTTTAAAAGTAAAGGCCTTCCAAGTGGAAGGCCTTTTATTGAGTGTAATAGTTCAGTTTACGATGACAGGTGATTTAGGTTTTTCGGGTTTCTGAATCACATTACCGGTGATGGTGATGGTGTAATTGCCGGCATCGGAATACACGCTGATGGTTTTGTGAAAAGAACCCGGACGACCTGCGCTGTTGTACTGAGCAGTGATCACGGCAGTCTGACCCGGAGCGATGGGCTCACGCGGCCATTTGGGCGTAGTGCAACCACAAGAAGCCTGAACATTAGACAATACCGCAGCCGCTTGTCCGGTGTTGGTGAACTTGAAATCGTAGGTAGCAATGGTGCCTTCGTACACGGTTCCAAAGTCATGCGACAATGTCTCGAATTTCAATAACTGGTTGTTTGGAGTTGTTTCGGTTTGGGCAAAAGAGCAAGAACCGAAACCCAGGAGGGCAATGGAGAATAGGATATTTTTCATAGGATTTGCAAACATCTTTTGTTGAGGCGATTAATGCAACTGACCGCTGCCGTTGGGTGTATCGCTGCCGTTATTCTGCACGGTACCTTTAATTTTCAGTTCAACGGTTTTGCCACTGTAGGTCACGTAGATGGTCTTTTCGAAGTATCCGGGTCTGCCGGCTGTATTGTAAATCGCTTTGATTTCAGAATTTTGACCGGATGCGATGGGCTCGCGGGGCCATTCGGGTGTGGTACATCCGCATGAAGCGTGAACATCAGTTAATACCACGGCTTCCGAGCCGTTGTTGCTGAATTTGAAAGAAACAATCGCCTGTGGGCCCATGTTCAGGTTACCAAAATCGTGTTCCATTTTTTCAAAGGCAATGCTGGGTCCGGCCACCAATGCGGGTTTGGGATTGTTGGTAGAAGCGGGTGCTGCTTTGGCCTTTGCTTTGGAAGCCTTAGGAGCAGCTACTGGAACGGCTTTCGGGGTGTTTTGTGCATTCAATGCACCGGCAGCGATGATGCCTGCTGCCACGAATGTTAGTATTTTCTTCATAGGACTAAGTGTATTTTTGGCTCAAAGAAATACAATTTCCATACCAAAACGTCACCTTTGCCCCAACAGATAACGTGAACAGGGTAAAACCCAAGAAACATCTCGGACAACATTTCCTGAATTCAGAGGCTATTGCAGGGGATATTGCAGCATTGGTGCCTGATTCTAGTGAGCGGGTTTTGGAGGTTGGTCCCGGTACCGGAATGTTGACGCGCTATCTGGCTGGCCGTTTCCCCGAACGTTTGTGGTGTGTGGAATTGGACAAAGAATCTGTGCAATGGCTGCAAGCGGTATCCTATCGTTCCAACTTTCAGCTCCTGGAAGCCGACATGCTTCACGCCGACTTAGGCCCCATCCTGGGAAATACGGGTCATGCCGCGGTGGTTGGAAATTTTCCTTATAACATCAGCAGTCAGATAGTGTTCAGGGTTTTGGAACACCGCGGGCAGGTATTTTGGTTTGGAGGGATGTTTCAGCGGGAAGTAGCCAGGCGGCTTTGCTCACCTCCCGGTTCAAAAGAATACGGCATCCTTTCCGTGTTGTTGCAGGCGTATTATCAGTGCCAATATCAATTTACGGTCCACGAGGGTTCATTTACACCTCCGCCAAAGGTAAAATCAGGTGTGATTGCTTGTGTTAGAAAGGAAACAGATGTTCCGGCTTGCACCTGGGAATCCTTGAAACTGGTGGTGAAAACGGCTTTTAACCAGCGCCGTAAAACACTGTCGAATGCATTGAAACCATTGGCGCTTGATTTACCGGTTGAACTGTCGCGGCTTCGCGCGGAACAACTTGGCTGGAAGGAATTTGAAACTCTGGCGCTGCAATTAGACACAATAAAAACGCGTTGATGGATTATCGGTCTGGTTTTTGCCAACGGTATATGTAAGGTTTGCTGCTGATGAAGAATGTTCGACTATGGCTAACGGTTCTTGGGTTTATGGCCGCTCTTGCTGCGCAGGCACAGCAAATTTCCATAGACCGGAACATGTGGGACTTCGGCTCGGTGAATTTCTGGAAGAACGATACAGCACGTTTTCAGATCAGAAATGCGGGTATGAAACCATTGGTGTTTCTTCCAGTGTTTTACAACGAAGACTATCGGGTTACCTTTTCTTCCAAAAGCCTTGAGCCGGGCGAAACCGGAACGGTTTCTATTATTTATTACGCCAGGGTAAAGGGACCTTTCAGCCGCGAAGTACCTGTTTATGTGAACCTCAGGAATGAGCCCATCACCTTCCAGTTAAAGGGATGGATCAAAGGGTTTAACCCAGACGCTCAATTGCGCTGTCCTACGGTGAACAGCGGCGCAGCAAGCAGCGATGACCTCAGCAAAGTGTTTACCATTGAGGTGCGCAACCGCCTTACAGACCAGATTTTGCAACCTGAACATATTCTTGTTCAATACAAATCAGGCAGGCGCGTAGCATTGGAGCGCAGCGGTTACACATATGAAATGTTGATTCCCCCAGGCCAGTATTTGGTGGACGTGCGCAAACAGGGGTATTCGGATTACTATGCAGCGGTTACTCTGGAAGCCTACCGCAAGCTGATGGTGGTTTATCTGGATCCCGTGGAAGAACCTCCGGTAGTGGTGCTTTCTCCACCTATTGAACGCGTGCCTGAACCTTCGCCCATAAAAACAGGTGAAGTGCTGCCCGCAATACCCCCGGAACCTATACCGGTGGAATCAAAACCCCAGAACGACAGCTATGACGAGGTTCCGCTGAAACTTGACCCCCGCCTGCATCACGCCAACAACATTGTGATGGTGCTGGATGTGAGTTATTCCATGAAAAAAGAGGATAAGCTTATACACCTGAAAACTGCCATGAGCAGGATGGCGCAAGCCTTGCGTCCCATGGATAAGGTAACCCTCATTACCATGGCCGGAACCGCTTCCATGATTTTTTCGCCCACCTGGATTCAAAAACCCGACAGCCTGCTGCAACTTATTGATCGGTTGGCCCCTGCGGGAGGCACCAATGGAGCCGCTGCCATCCGCCTGGCTTATGCCACAGCGCTCAAAGAAAAGATTGAAGGCGGAAACAACCAGGTGATTGTGGCTACTGATGGGGTGTTCACAGCAGGAACCATGAGCAATGACGATTTACTGAAGCTGGTAGCCGATTACCGCAACAAGGGAATTATGCTCAGTGCCATAGGCTTTGGAAACGCCTTGAAACCTTTGGAATTTTTGCAACAGGTGGCAACAGCCGGCGGTGGCGACTACCTTCATGTTCAGAATCAAACCGTTGCCGAAAGTGGTCTGGTGGAACAGTTGAAACGCCAAAGCAGGAAGTGATTATATTTGGATCCGATGAAAGGGTTGATAAGCGCTGATTTTTTCGAATTCTTCATCGGTCTTGCCCAAAATAACCGCAAATCGTGGTTTGATGAACACCGCTCTGAGTATGAGCAATGGGTAAAGCAACCATTTCACGAACTGGTTTCGGCAATGCAGGAACAATTGGGACCTCCCTATGCAGAGCAAAGAACGTCTGACCTAATCTTTCGCATCAACAGGGATATACGTTTCGCAAAAAATAAAGAACCCTATAAGTTGCATATGGCCGCAGCGTTTTCACCAATGGGAAAAAAGGACATGATGCACCCTGGGTTTTATGTTCAGATTGGGGTAGAGCAGTGTGCTGTTTATATGGGTATCTACAATCCTGACCCAGTTACTGTGGAGCGAATCCGGCAGCACCTCGCAGCGAATCCGGAGGAGCTGAAAAAGCAATTACAAGCACCTCTTTTCAAGAAGTTCTTCGGCAGGATACAAGGCGAATCTCAGAAGCGCATGGCTGCAAGCCTGGCAGCAGCTGCAAGTAAGGAGCCGCTGATTGCGCACAAGCAATGGTATTACGCCTATGAATTTGAACCTGAAACGCTGATTGATCAGGATTGCCTATCCTTTGTGATGAAAGCCTATCAGGCAGGCAAGCCCATGAATGATTTTCTGATGCGCGCATGGAGCTGATCCATCAATATAACATCAGGCCTGCTGCTATTGCCGATGTGCCGGCCATGCTGGATATTTATGCTCCTTTTGTTCGGGATACAGCCATCACGTTTGAATATGAAGTGCCGCAAATAGCTGAATTTGAAGATCGGCTGAGGTACGTCACCTTGCATTACCCTTGGCTGGTTGCGGTTTATGAGGGGAAGCTGGCGGGCTATGCTTATGCCGTGCGTTTCAGAGAGCGTGCCGCCTATCAGTGGTGCTGCGAGTGTTCTGTATACATACATCCGGATTTTCGCCGAAAGGGACTGGCTACACGATTATACGGGCACTTGTTCCAGGAATTGAAGCAGCGCGGTTTCATCAATGTATATGCCGTGATTACGCTGCCAAATCCGGAAAGTGTGGCTTTGCACGAGCACCTCGGTTTTGAGTCCGCCGGCATATTGAGAAATTCAGGATATAAGTTGGATGCCTGGCATGATGTGTTCATCATGGAGCGCTTTCTGGACCGCCATCCCGAGCATCCAACATTACCGAATTTACACCGGAACATCGGTTGATGCTTCTTTAACGGATTACTTCTCTCTAAAAAACAGGCTGATGGGTACGCCGGTGAAATCAAACTCTTCGCGCAGCTTGTTTTCGAGGTAGCGTTTGTATGAATCGGCCACGTATTGGGGAAGATTGCAAAACAAGGCAAAGGCTACACGCTTGCTGTGAAGCTGCGTAACGTATTTGATTTTTACGAACTTGCCTTTTCTGCTTGGCGGGGGATAGTGTTCAATAACCGGTAGCAGGAAATCATTCAGCACCCTGGTTGTAATGCGGCGTTGCATGTTTTCATAAACATGCATCACTTCTTCCAAAGCCTGATAGATGCGCTGTTTGTTTTGCGCAGAAATGAAGATGATAGGCACATCGGTAAAGGGTTCCAGCTTTTCGCGGATGTCTTCCTGATAATCCTTCATGGTATTGGTTTCCTTTTCTATCAGGTCCCATTTATTCACCAGAATAACAATGCCTTTCCCGTTGCGGTGTGCTAGCCAGAACAGATTCAGGTCCTGCGCTTCCGGACCCTGGGTGGCATCAAGCATAATCACAACCACATCGGCTTCTTCCAGGGCGCGCAGCGAGCGCATCACAGAGTAAAACTCGATATTTTCCTGCACCTTGCTCTTCTTACGGATGCCTGCGGTATCTACCAGCAACAGGTCTTTTCCGAAAGCTTTGTAATGTGTATGGATGCTATCGCGGGTGGTTCCGGCAATGCTGGTAACGATGTTGCGGTCTTGACCTATCAACGCATTCACAAACGAAGATTTTCCCACATTTGGCCTGCCTACCACCGCAATTTTTGGGATGTTGGCCTGTTCTTCCGGAACCGGAAGTTGTTCGGCTTCATCTTCCTTAATTAATTCTACGAGGCGGTCGAGCAGTTCACCGGTTCCGCTGCCTGTAATGGCCGAAATATCAAATACATCTTTAAAACCGAGGGTGAAAAATTGAGCCGCTTGTGGAATATTCTTAGGGCTATCGACCTTATTTACCACCATGAGCACAGATTTTCCTGCGCGCCTGAGCACATCGGCGAAGGCTTCATCCAGTGGATGAATATCCGTGGTAACATCTACCACGAAAAGCAATACTGCCGATTCTTCAATGGCAATATGCACCTGTTCCCGTATGGCTTTTTCAAATACATCGTTGCTTTCGGGCACAAAACCGCCCGTATCGACCACCATGAATGAGGTGCCGTTCCAGTCGCTTTCCCCATAATGACGGTCGCGCGTTACGCCACTCACGTCATCCACAATTGCTTTTCGTTCGCCTGTAAGCCTGTTGAACAGGGTGCTTTTTCCAACATTCGGTCGGCCTACAATGGCTACTATCCTGTTCATAATTGAACTGCAAAGGTAGCGCCCCTGTTTCATTTACCCCTTTTACTTATAAATTCCTAAATTTGAAGTTGTTGTGGGGCATTTTTCTTTAAAATTATGGCTGCTTGCCGGGTTCTCTTGTGCTGCCCTGCAGTCGTTTGCTCAGGGTAATAAACTGAGCATCAGCGCCGGTATTCCGCGCAACCTGAACATATGCTCCGGAACCGATACCTCCAGGCTGACGGTGTTTAACATTAGCTCAAGTACCATCAGCAATGTAAAGGTTACGCTCACCCTGCCGCCCGGCGTTTTTTATGTTCCCGGTTCACTCAATGGCACCGGGGTAACAGAATCGAACATCAGCAACCTGAACAAGCCGGTGTTTTCCGGGCCGACAATGACCATCGGCCAAAGGTTCAGCCTTCGTTATCACCTGCGTGCCTCATGCAGTCTGCTTACATTTCTGAACGCCAGTGGCATTCCGGTAGTCCTTACCCGCGTAGATTATCTGGGTAGCTTTGATGCGGCTTCATCAGCGCCATTTTCTGCAAACCTTCCTTCGCCGGGATTTGCAAGCATTGCGAATCAAACGTTCAGTGGGAATATAGGTGACCGGTTTGTCAGGACGTTCACGGTTACCAATTACGGTAAAGGACCCCTTACAACTTTGCGCATTGTGCGTATAAACGGCAGTGATGTGCGCACCAATGGCGTGCGCAACGGGAGCAATTTCATTAATGGCGATACGGTTATTACCCTGATAGGGAAAGCGCAGATTCAAACTGTAGGGGACAGGGATACCCTGCTGGAACAGAACGAGAGTTTTGTTTTTGCCGATAGCATGCAGATTGTCGGTTGCAGCAGGTTGGCCACTGCGGTAGAAATGACCTGGGGCTGCGACGGGCTGAATTGTCAGCTGGTGAAGAGCAATGGTGCAGTAACACTGGATGCACGTTCACCGAATATCACCGTTCTTGCCAATGGAACGCTTAGTACCTGCTACGATGGGAAAAGTGCGAGCAAGCAACAACTGCGTGTGTTTAACCGCGGACAGATGGCTGCAGCAGATGTATATGTTGAAATAGCCCAAAGCAATAGCAGTGGTTTTGTAAATGGGTTGTACAGCAGGATTGATACATCCAGTGTTTGGGCGCGCTGGGGTTTTAATGGGAAGCCATTCAAGCCGAAAATTGATTCCATACGCATTAACAGCCTGTCGGCCAGCATTAATTGTTTTGGCCCCCCTCAACCGGGTATGTTCCGGTTCAACGCCGGAACGCTGAAGCCCGGTGATACACTTTATCTGGACTGGGATATGTACACTTGTTTGCCCACGGCGTGTAACGTGGCATTCTGGAGTATGGGCTGGCAATACCGCACCGTGCATACCGATCAGTGCAAACGCAGTGTGGTTGGCAGTTGGGCCTGGGGTTATGTGCCAACCTGGTCCGGAAGTTCTGTTTCTCCTTTTGCCCCAACGGATATTGTAAAAACAGAAAGCAAGTTGTTTCGTTATCAGGTGCCAAGCAACAGTTTTCTGGTTACGCACAGTTCAGCGCGTTATCGCGTGGATTTGGTTCTTCCTGTCGGACTCACGCATAGCCTCAGTGTTAATGATATTTACTTTGAGAATGCAAACCTGACTGCCACATGGAAACCGGATTCTGTCAGGCAATATGGAGATACGGTCAGGGCATTTTTTAAACAACCGGTGCCATTTTCGCTCAACAATGGCGAGCTGATGTTTTACCTGAAAGCTGATTGCTCAAAAGCAAGCGGAAACAGCATGAAATCTGTCGGTGTTACTTTCATGTACAACCCGAATTTCAGCTGTCATCCGGGACTTTGGCTGCGGAATTTTTGTACCACAACCCAGGTGCGGCTGCACTGCGGCAGCGCCTGTAACGGCGGAATGCTGTTCAGGAATTTTTCGGTGGAACGAACCAGTTACGGGTTGCCGGATAATGACAACAACGGCAAGCCTGACGGCACCGGAACCATAGACAAAACGAAAATTCGTGCGGAACGCGCCATGTTCGGTGATACCATTACTTCCGTATTTTATGGCAAAGTGCAGCGTAGCAGTTCAACCTTTTTGTGGCGTTTCGGCTATGCAGAGTCTGTAGTTACCTATGGAAGCGTTTTAGATATAGTGAGCGCCCAAATTGAAGTTTACAAAGGTCGAAGCAAGATCTCCGGCAATTGCAACAGGGTGCGTTGGCGCAAAACCGTGTCTGGTTTAAATGCAACCTTCCGTTTCGATTTTACCATTGACAGCATTGCAGCAGGTGGTTGTTTGTCTTCAACCTATTTGTACAGCAACAACGACAGCATTAAACTGGTAGTGAAATACCGTGTAGCGCAGAATATTGGCAATGCTGTTTACCCCACACGTTTTGAAAACCGCTTTTACTTTGGCTCTGTACCCAATCCTAATGCAAGTCAGTCATTTCAATGTGATAGTTTCTCCGGCATTATGATGGTAACGGGCTCATATTATCTAAATTGGAATCCCGGAACCTACGTTGCAACATCATGTAACCAGTTATATATCAATCAGTATTTTTATTTGAGTATTGGACCATGTTGTTCCAACTATGCCGGCGGTAATCATTTCCCATTTGAATACCGTTCTTGGAGCAAGTTGAAGTCGGTGCGGCTTTACTTACCGACAGGTGCGAGTCTCATACGCGGTCAAATAGGTCAGTACCGAACGACGGGTACCAATGCCAGTGTATTGGAGCGATACGACACCTTGCAGGTTTCAAAGGGGTCCATCAACCCCATAGTTTTTGATATCGGAAAACTGTATGCCGATTCCGGGGGGCGCTTGTATCCCAGTGATGACGGTTTTTATGGGTATTTCCAGGCACTGATACAACCTTCTTGCGAGCTTTCTGCGATGGCGCAGCCGGTGCATTACGATTTCATTATGCAGCGAATGGGAAATCTGGGCAAGGGTTATGATACCGTGAATTCCAGAAATCCGGCATACAATGATTTTCTTCAGTTCAACAAGCCTGCGCTGTCATTGCAGGCTACTATTCCCACGGTTTACGCCTTTCAGGATACAGCCGAGTGGGAGGTACGCTACACTAATTCTTCGTCAAGTTTTGCGGCCCTGAATGTGTGGCTGAGTCCGGCCAGCGGAGGCAGCATCAGGGTTGTGGAAATTAGAGATGCGGTGCGCGATACGGTCATAAAACCGGTAAACAACATCTTCCGCGCAGGTGCATTGGGGGTGAACCAGACCCGGCGTTTCAAGGTGCGGGCAGTATATACCAGTTGTTCCCGCGACTCCATCAGCATTAATGCCGGTTGGAATTGCACCGGATACCCGTCTTCGTTAACCGATTACAAGTGTTCACCAAATCAAACCACGCTATTTCTTGAACCTCAAAACACCCGGTTGCAGCTAACCCTTACCGATTCCATCAGTATTGCAGATCTCTGCGCAGAAACGCCTTACCGCATCCTCATGGAAAACGTACATGCAACCACGGCATATAGCCCAAAGGTTCAGCTAAATCTGCCGGTAGGTATGGAAGTGGTGCCGGGTTCTGTAAGCCTGCGTTATCCGCTTAAGTCATCTGCTGTGGGCATCCCTACACCAAAATTACTTAGTGGTATTACCTATCAATGGGACCTGGCTGCGCTGAGCTCCTTGTTGGCCACCGGTTTTAAAGGAACAACCGATACCTCGAAAAATAAATTGCTCATCAGCTTTCGTGTGCGTACTACCTGTGATTATGCATCAGGCAGCTATCTGAAGGTTAATGCCAGCGGTCAACTGCGTTGCGGAGATCCAATCCCCGTGATTCCTGTAATCAGCTATCCTCTGGATATCAAAAACGCCAAAAGACCCTATTTCACACAGGTAAAACTGTGGTCCGATTCCATCCTTCCATGTGAGAAACCCACGAATATGAGGGTACGTGTGGTGGTGCTCGGTCC
>CANHRE010000025.1 GCA_947463095.1 Flavobacteriales bacterium
GCAGTAGGCTGATATACTCGGGCAATGGCTGCATACCCGTTTAACAGTTGTTTCTCTTCGTCATTCAATTCTTCGGCTTTGAAAAACCGCGTAATTTGCAACAAACTGTCCATCTCCTCCCTTCGTTCATTGATGGTCCATACATCATACCGAAGCAATTCTTTCACCTGTTTAAATCGCCCCCATAAGCTATCGACCCTCTGTAATTGGGCAATTTGCTCCTCGTTCCCTGCATTGGGTCCACCGCATGCACTAGCTGCAACACCCAGCACCAATAAATCCTTGAATTTCATATTATTGTTCTCTCTAATCAGGGCCAAAAATAAGGATGAGCAACAAGAGGCAATTTTTAAAAGATGTCTTTTTTTTGGGCACTGCCGCATTTGGTGGTCCCCAGTCTCATTTATCCCTCTTTCAAAAAAGACTAACCGGTTCGCATAAGTACCTGACAGATCGTGAACTCACAGAAATAAATGCATTTTGTCAGGTTTTGCCTGGCCCTTCTTCCACACAGACCTTGACCGTAATAGGTTTTAACATGGGCGGGCCGGGGTTGGCTTTCCTCACCCTTTTGTTATGGTCTCTTCCAGGTGCCATAGTTATGTCTGTTCTTACGCTGTCGCCGCGTTTTCTGGGTAAATCAGAACTGCAATACCTTTCACCTCTGGTGTTGGCTTATTTAGCTTCAGGCACTTTGCTGATGCTGAAACAGGTTCGCCGCGGTACAATTTATTGGTTTACGTGCATCGCCGCATGTTTGGCTGTAATGTACATTAATGCACCATGGATTTTCCCACTGGGTATTGTTCTGGGTGGAATCTTAAGCGCCTTATTCGGTAATAGGACCTTCGTTCCCAATAAACAGGAATTTGGTCGCATTCGATGGGCCAACTTCACTTTATACCTGGCGATATTTATTTTTATAGGAATTCTCGGTCAAACTGCACACCTCATGCCGGGTATGGATGGCTTTACACAACCCATTACCCTGTTTGAAAACACCTTTCGCATGGGTAGTTTGGTTTTTGGAGGAGGGAATACTCTGGCCCCTATGGTGCTGGAACAATATGTACACCATAAACCAAGGATGACCGCAGAAGAATTCCAAACTGGAATGGGCCTTCTGCAAGCCATGCCAGGGCCTGTTTTTAATTTCGCCATATATTTCAATGGCATCGCCATGAAAACCATGGGGTATTCCTTTAGCGGACAGTTGATGGGCTGCGCCATTGGATTTGTTTCAATATTCCTTCCTGGTATTCTGTTTGTTTTTTTCGTCTATCCCATATGGGGACGATTGAAGCGCTATCCCATCGTAGAGCGTTCATTGGATGGAATCATCGCCGTATCTGTGGGCTTCGTGCTTGCTGCATTGGTTGAAATGAGTTCCCTGTCTGTGGTGAACAAGCCAGAAGTAACAGGCGATCCTTTATGGTGGTTAGTGCTGCTGGGAGCCTTTGCCTTTATTCAATTTTCAAAATGGCCCACGCCCTTGCTCGTTGTGGCTGTTGTGGCCATAGGATTTATTGCCGGCTGATGGCAGCGGAAGCGCCATTTTTGGTATTAGGTTTGTACTACTTATAAGTACATGAGGCGATTTGTTCCACTCGTTTTCACCTGGCTGCTGGCAGGATTAGCAGGGCTCGTTCCTAATAGGTTAACAGCCCAACAGAATCGGGGGGAGCTGATTCAATTCAGCGGTTTGGTACTTACCTCAGACAGTCTGAAGGCAATCCCGTTTTGTGTGATCTCCCGAGGCAATCACGGGGTTGTGGGATATTCCGACATCAGTGGCTATTTCTCTTTTGTAGCGGCTAAAGGTGATACCATTTACTTTTGGCATGTAGAATATGAGTCTTCATTGGTAAGTATACCCGATACGGTGAAGGGAAATCGATACTATATGGTGAAACTCCTTACACAGGATACCATCAACTTGCCTGTGATGGTGATTCGTCCCTTTCCCACCCGCGCAGCATTTGACCACGTTTTTGTGCATCGCGATATCCCCGATGATGAGTTAGAGCGGGCGCGGAAAAATCTGGAAGCAGAGGAGCTCAAGGAACAAATGCGCCTGAAACAGGCCGATGCCCGACAAAGTTATCAGGCACTCATGCAGCAACGCGCTTCAGTTATGTATTATCAGGGGCAGGCACCTCCCATGAACATCATGAGCCCGCTGGCCTGGGCACAGTTTTTTGAGGCATGGAAGCGCGGAGATTTCAAGCGAAAGAAGAAAAAATAATTTAGTGTTCTTCGGGGCGACCCAGTATGAGCCCTTCTTTGAATTTTTGCTCCTGCGCCATTTCTTCCTCACTGAGTTGTACATCTGTTTTGATGCTTGGCAAATCCGGCTGTCCGGCATTCACCCATGCGGTAAACCAAAATGCCGCTACCATATTCATGCTTTGGCGAAACCTGCGTTCTACCATTCCATCCATGGAGGCATCATAGGCCTTGCAAAATTCCGGGGCATAAACCCGAACCAACTGACTTCCCCGCGTTTCGTAAGTATATTTTGCATCTCCGGGGAACTGAAGGCTTAATTCGCGCTCCTTGCGCAAAACGGTATCGGAAGCGGCGAAACTTTGCTCAACGGAGGTCCAGATGGCATTCATCGGCTTATCCAGGTAGGTGGCAGTTTCGGTGAGCACATCATAGTCTTTAAGGTACAGCTCAGGAATCCGCGATTCCCATAAACCGTGAATGCCCTGCTGGTTGGTGCGTTGACCATTGTAGTTTCCGCAGGCATGCAAGGGAACATGGGCATCGGCAATGTAATGCCCGAGGTCTGCCGAAAGCTTCAGAATCTTTGCAAGGTCTTTTTCTTTAAAGGCATCTGTAAGCCGGTACAGCATGAGATGGCA
Source organism: Flavobacteriales bacterium (assembly GCA_947463095.1). Lineage (GTDB taxonomy): Bacteria > Bacteroidota > Bacteroidia > NS11-12g > UBA955 > REEB481. The sequence goes on from CANHRE010000025.1 coordinate 2,868, forward strand.
ATACCAGGGTACGATGCCATGTGATTTCAGCGTATCCTCACCATAGGCTGCCACCGCCTTGTTCCACCACATCGGCAGGGTGTCCAACGGCGCATTATGTTCGTAGCGGTCACAGTCCAGATAATGCCTGCAGGCCTCTTCTGCAATGGCATAGCGGCGCTTGTCAGGATCTATGGCGTGCTGGCCCAGGTAATCAATGTGTTGCTTGTAGAAGCCGAACAATTGCGGAGGCAGGCAAAAAACGGCCAGACGGTTAATCTGGGTATGACCATAAAAGCCCCAGGCCCTGCAAGCGAAAGGCGCAGCGCATATGAGCAGCATGCACAACCAAATGTTACGCATGGTGCCTGTTTAATTTGCTCAGATACATCTGTATGGTGTTGTGAAAGCCGAAATAAAGGGCATCACAAACCAGGGCGTGTCCAATGGAAACTTCCAGCAGTCCCGGCAGCTGTGACGACAGCCAGCTTAGGTTTTCAAGGTCCAGGTCATGCCCGGCATTGATGCCTAAACCCGCCTGCACTGCCTGTTTGGCCGTCAATACATAGGGAGCTAAAGCTGATTCCCTGTTCGAATGATAAGCACTGGCGTAGGCCTCGGTATACAGTTCAATCCTATCTGTCCCGGTGCGCGCGGCCGCTTCTACCAGCGCGGGGTCAGGGTCAAGAAAAAGGCTTGTGCGGATGTTCTGTCCGTGGAGCTCAGCCACCACATCCTTCAGAAAAGCTTCGTGCTTGCGCGTATCCCATCCTGCATTGCTGGTCAGCACATCCGGAGGGTCGGGTACCAGGGTTACCTGCTCGGGCTTAACGCTGAGTACCAGATCCATAAAACGTTTGTCGGGATAGCCTTCAATATTGAACTCAGTTCCTATAACCGGTTTCAGGGCATAAACGTCTTCATAGCGAATATGCCTCCCATCAGGCCGGGGATGTACGGTAATGCCGTTTGCGCCGAACATTTCCGCGTCCATTGCGGCCTGCATCACGTCCGGCCTGTTCCCGCCCCGTGCGTTGCGCAGGGTGGCGAATTTGTTGATGTTTACACTCAGTTTAACCATGTTAAAAACTCCATTTGATCATGCCGCTCAGGGTATGCTGTTTCTGGGATCTTCCGGGATTCAAATCTGAGGAAAACCGAGTATAAACATCGCAGGTTGCAGATATTTTCTTTCTCGCCATTACGTAAAAGCTTCGCCCATTTCCATAGAAACCGTTTACGTTGAATACATAGGGCAGGTCTCCTTCAAAAGCATAGATACGGGCTACATAATCCGACACCTGATAAAAACTGAGTCGCGCGGAGATGCGAAAGCCGCGAATGGCCTTGTTCATCTGAACCTCGTGGAACAGGATGCTTCCAGGATTTTGGAATAGCCCTTCCCTGACTTGCCGTGCCCATTCAAAACGCGTGGAAAAGGAAACTACTTTACCGGCTGGATAATCGGCGTGTATCCGGAAGCGCTGTACTGATGATGCCACAGGGACATCAACCAAAACCAGCTCTGACGATACATTCCGCGGCTGTGCTGTTTCCCGGTAGCGCGCATAGATCAATACCTGTTTCCCTCGCGTGTAGTTCAACTCAGCCATCCAAGAGCCCCCCGCCGACGGCGCAGCCATCTGATAGCGCAACCAGGATGATTTCCATACGTCGCGATAGCACAAAAATCCGATGTTCTTTTTGATGCGCCATTGCAGCCCCAGGTACCAGCCTTTTTCATCGCTCTGGTTATTGCCGAACCCTATGGACAAGCTGTTGTTGAACAGGTTACTGTAGTTGCGGTGAAGCATGGAAACGTCCAGGTTGGATGCCAGGCTCACCAGGATTCCGGCAACACTGGCAAGCGGTTTGGCAGGGCTTATAGGATTGCGTACCTGTTCGAAAAAAACATGCACGTTTCTAAGGGTATAATCGCCGTAAACAGAGAGCAGCCGGGCTTGAGCCGGTCTTTGGCTGTACCATTGATAAAGGCCGTTGCTGCTGCCATCAACAAATTTGGAGAAGTCGCGGCGATAGCTAACCCCGATGTTGCCACGTTGCAGTTTTTTTTCAAGCGCCAAGGCGGCCATGGGCATGTTAAAACGGTTGCGCGCAGCTATTTCCGGTCTTGTGCGGTGCAGGCCCGAGTTGTAAAAGTCTGCCAACAGTCCTTCTTCCAGCTGGGTGCTGTCGTTAAGCCTTGTGCCGTCGCCCTTGTTGTTGGAGAGCAACAAGTTGAACTGCCAGCCTTTTACTTCGCTGCTTAGGGCCAGTCCTCTGAAGAACCGTATCTCATTTACGGAACGGTAGGGGCGTATGCCGTTGCGGGTGCGTTTGATGTTCATCACGTTGGCCGACTGGCTGAAGGCTAAACCACTTCCCATCAGCAAGCCCTGCCCGAAGGTGGCCAGGTAGTCGCCAATGATGACGCGCTTAAAGGGGCCTAGCTCTTCTACGCATAAATGGCCGCTGATGAAGTCGGGACCCTGTCGCTGCCACCATGGTTCTCCAGGGTCTTTTTCTGCCGTCAGCGCCAAACTGTAGATTCCGCTTTTGTAATAGCGCAAGCGCATACTTGATTTCAGGGGATCTCCCAGGAAAACACGCTGCCTGTTAACGCCAGTATCAGGAAGGCTGTAGCGGGGATCTTGTGTTCCTGAATTAACCAGGGTATACCAAAGGGCCTCTGCATTACCCTGGTTCCAGTATTGCTTCAGGTTTTTCCATCCGCGTTCCCCTGGCTCTTCCAGCCGGATAAACGGAATCAGTGCCAGGATGCGCGCTCGGCTGAAGCCGGGTATGAGTTGCAACTCATTCACATGCAGCAGACTGCCGAATTTCCTGCGGTGTTCTATGATGCCTAGCACCAGTTGGGGGTCCAGCAACGGACAGGCCAGCAATTCATCCACACTTGCGCGGTTGATGTTCAGCGGGCGCTGGTATAAGGCGCTGAGTTCATCGCTGATTTCAGTAAAGTCGGCACCGCTGCCCTGGTTTTCAAGAAAGCGTTCCAGGTTGTTGCGCACCTCATCCGGTATTTGGGCATGAATTGCCGTACCCGCCAGCATCAGCGGCAAGAAGAAGATCTTGAACCATCTTGCCTGAAACAGGCGGCTGCATGAAATATACCGGGAGTTCATGCTGTTACCAGATCCAGTTGGCGCTGAAGTGCGGGCTGAAACCCAGGGAGGGGTGATAGGCGCTGGCCAAATCAAGCCGGAGTTTTTTTCTGTTCATGGACATGCCGAACGACAAAGGTTCGGGGCCATTGCCTGCGCCGGCCAGAAAGGTGATGCTGCCGGTTTGGTACCAAAGACCACCCCTCAGGATGGTTTTGTTGGGATAATCTCCGTATCGCGCATGCACCTCTGCCAGCAAGCCGGCCTGAGCGCTTACCCGATGCCGTATGCCTGCGCGGAATTGAGAAATATCCGCTTGAGCAACAGCGTCGTTCAGCTTCATAGGGATGGCATTGTACCAGTCAATAACTACATCGGTTTTTCGTCCGGCTTTTAATCCCATGCCCAGTTGTATCACCGGCAACCCTTTGCTGCTGTACTGACCACTCATGGAAACGCGCCGGTAGTGCAGGCCTAAACCTAAGGTGAGCAGTTCGCTCAGGCGGCCGGCAACCTGAAGTCTGAATTCCTGTCTTTGGAAGTAGGCACTGCCTGTACGGTTCCACAGTAAGCCCATACGCAGCGACCTGATACCTGTGCTGTATCCGATGGATGCGCTGCCAAGGCCATTCACCCCGAACAGGTTTCGGTAGTCGCAAAGAACCGTGTGCGAGCTATCCCAGCGACCTGCTGCCGGACTGTTGAATATGCCGACGGTGCCGGGTGCCTGAATGGCGCTGATGCCTCCAAGGCCTTTTGCTCCAGCACCTACAAGCGTTTGGCCTTCCGCAGAGGGAATCAACTGAAAAACGAGGTAATACAGTGAAAACGGCCTAAGCCTTGTCCAGTTCATCCTTTAAGGCAATAAGTTTTTCGCGAAGGATGCGCAGCCGCTCCAGCAAGGAGGCCTGGATTTCTTCTTTAACGGCCGGTTTTGATAAGTGTTTACGAACGCCTTCCAAGGTGTAGCCCTTGGTGCGTGTAAGGTAAATAATCTGTCTGATGAGGCTGATATGGTCTTTTGTGTACAGCCGCTCACCGCGACGGTTTTTGATGGGCTTCAGTTTGGGTATCTCCTGTTCCCAGAAACGCAGCATGCTCTGGGTGATTTCCAACATATTGGCCACCTCACTGATGCGGTAAAACGCTTTTTCCTGGTTTGGCTCTTCCATAGTACTTACTGAAAACCAAGGAAAACCCTGGAGTTGCCGTCTATATTGGTGTACCTGTCGAAGATAAAATCCAGGTACCGTGCTTGACCGGAATCTATTTGTAACCTGCTTGCGGCTCTGCCGATTTCGCGATTCTGAACATCTGTTACGCGTGCGGTGATGGAAGCATCGATGTGCTTGCCGGCGATGAAATAGACGCTGAGTTTATTGTCCGTGCCTTCACCTTCATTGCCAATCAGCACTTTTCCTGTTTGCAAACCACTGCGGGTCAAATCTGTCGAAACGTCTGGTTTGATTTCGAGTGCCTGTTCCACACCCGAGCTTACCCGTTGTGCCAGGTTTCCCGCTGCCTTTCCTGCTTGTTCAGCCCCACTTTCTATAGCCTCACCAACCCTGCTGCAGGCGGCGAGCGTAAACATTCCAATGATGAAACAGGTGTGCTTCATAAATAAAATCAGTCAAAGGATTTGGTGGTTTTAGAAGCTTTTTGAATCATCCGGGCGTAATCTCCATCACTCAGGTCATTGAAATAAAAGAAGGCCGGGTTCAGCGGGTTATTGTTTTTGCGCACTTCATAGTGCAGGTGCGGCCCGGTACTCTTTCCAGTATTGCCAACAAAGCCGATGAGCTGGCCGCGCACCACCTTCTGCCCAGCGCGCACTTTAAAGCCGCTCAGGTGAGCATAGAGGGTTGTATAGCCGTACCCATGGCTGATCATGATGTGGTTGCCATAACCCCATTCATCCTGACGCACCTGTTGCACAACGCCATCACCGGTAGCCACCACATGGGTGCCGGGAGGCGACGTGAAATCCATGCCGGCGTGGAACTTGGTAGTGTGGTAGAAGGGATCTATTCGATATCCGTAACCGCTGGCCATGCGCTCCAGGTCACGGTTGGCCACCGGCTGGATGGCTGGAACGCTGTTCAGCATGGAATTCTTGACTTTTACCATCTTCTCCAGCTGGTCGTAGGAGCGTTGCTGGCGCTCGGCAAGCCCGCTCAACTGATCCAACTTCGTGCGCAGGGAGGCCAGCAATGCCCCTTCGGGCATTTTGAGTAACTCTGCATAGGCATTAATTTTTTCTTCATCCGGCTTCAGCGGCTCTGCTTCATAAATCATGCGGTAAATCCGGTTGTCGCGCTCGGCAAGCTCGTTCATCTTGCGGTCTAGTTCCGCTACGTGCTGGTTGATGGCCTTAATCTGATTCTTCATGCGTTTGTTCGCATCCATCATCGCAGCTTCCCGCGGGGTAGCCAAGGTTCGGGCAAAAATGAAAGAAAGACCGATGCCCACAATCGAAGCCAGTGAGAGAAAACCAAAGGCGCGCAGCAGCAACATCGGGATGTTGGTGCTTACCTTCTCAAAGCTCAGGCTTTTCGGGTTGAAGAAATATTTGGTTTTCTTTGCCACTCGCGGACGCGTGGGTAATTTTGCCCCCATTGCAAACTTACGGCAAAACCAGTAGTTTCCTTATAAGAAGAAATGAGTTTAAGCGCAGCACAAATACGACAGACCTTCCTCGACTTTTTCGCGTCTAAAGGCCATCATCTGGTTCCTTCTGCGCCCATCGTGGTGAAGAACGATCCCACCCTCATGTTTACCAATGCGGGGATGAACCAGTTTAAAGACCTGTTCCTGGGTAATGCCGAAGTGGTACATCCACGGGTAGCCGATACACAGAAATGCCTGAGGGTAAGCGGTAAACACAACGATCTGGAAGAAGTAGGCGTTGACCATTACCACCACACCATGTTTGAAATGCTGGGCAACTGGAGCTTCGGCGACTATTTCAAGCAGGAGTCTATTGCCTGGGCCTGGGAACTGCTCACCGATGTTTACGGACTGGATCCTGACAGGCTATATGTTACCGTCTTCGAAGGCTCGGCAGAGGATCAGATTCCCTTTGACAAAGAGGCTTATGACCGCTGGGCTCAGTTTATTAATCCTGCCCGCATCATCAACGGAAATAAAAAAGATAACTTCTGGGAAATGGGCGATACAGGCCCTTGCGGACCTTGTTCAGAAATTCACGTTGACTTGCGCAGCGCTGATGAACGTGCCAAAACCGATGGAAGCAACCTGGTGAATACAGGCCATCCTGAAGTGATAGAAATATGGAACCTCGTGTTCATGGAATTTAACCGTAAGGCCGATGGCCGTCTGGAAAAACTGCCCGCGCGGCATGTGGATACCGGCATGGGCTTTGAACGCCTTACCCGCGCCCTGCAAGGGAAAAACAGCAACTATGACACCGATGTGTTCAGTGGCCTGATTGCAGCTACATCAAAACGCGCCGGCCGTAACTACGGCGGAACAGACGAAGCAGCTGACATTGCCTTCCGCGTTATTGCCGACCACATCCGCGCCGTTTCCTTCTGCATTGCCGACGGTCAGCTTCCTTCCAACAATGGAGCCGGTTATGTACTGCGCCGCATTTTACGCCGCGCCGTGCGGTATGGCTACAGTTACCTGGGACTGGAACAGCCGTTTTTTCACGAGTTGGTGCAGGTTCTTGCCGATGAAACCGGCAGCTTCTTTCCGGAACTGAAGGCGCAGGCTTCCTTTGTGGCCCGCGTTATCAGGGAGGAAGAGGCTTCTTTCTACAGAACCCTTTCCAGAGGAATGGAAATTCTGGAGCGCTATATGGCAGCAGGCAACGAAACCATTGACGGCGATACCGCCTTTGAACTTTACGATACCTATGGGTTCCCGCTGGACCTCACTCAGCTCATCGCTCGCGAACACAATATGCATGTAGACCTGGATGGCTTCTCCTTGCGTCTGCAGGAACAAAAGAGCCGTTCACGAGCCGATGCCGCCCGCGAAACCGGCGACTGGAACTATGTGTTTGAAGATGGTGAAGAAGATTTTATCGGTTACGATTTTCTGGAAGCACAGGTGCGCATCACCCGCTGGCGCGAAATCAGCGCCAAAGGCAAAAAGCGCATTCAGGTGGTGCTTACCGGGAGCCCCTTTTACGCAGAGAGCGGCGGACAGGTTGGTGATACCGGCACGCTCACCGCTGTGGACGGTTCCATAGCACGCGTGCTGGATACCGTTAAGGAAAATCAACTGCATATATGCCTGCTGGATGGTATGCCTGCCATACCTGAAGGCGTTTTCACCGCAAGAGTGGACAGGGAATACCGCCAGGCCAGCGCAGCAAACCATTCCGCCACCCACCTGATGCATGCCGCCCTGAAAAAAGTGCTGGGAAATCATGTGATGCAAAAGGGAAGTTTGGTTAATCCTGATTATCTGCGGTTTGACTTTGCGCACTTTGCCAAACTCAGCGCAGATGAACTGAAAGAAGTTGAACGCATGGTTAACGAACAGATCAGCAGGGCGGTACCTTTAGAAGAGCGCCGCAACGTTCCGGTGGCCGAGGCCATGGAAAGCGGTGCCACAGCGCTGTTCGGTGAAAAATACGGAGATACAGTGCGGGTAATCACCTTTGGCGCCGATTTCTCCCGCGAATTATGTGGCGGCACCCATGTGCCCAATACCGCTTCCATCGGGTTGTTCCGCATTACTTCTGAAGCATCAGTGGCTGCCGGCGTGCGACGCATAGAAGCAGTAACCGGCACAGGTGCTTTTCTTCACCTTGAACAGCAGCAGCAGCAGTGGGAGCGCATCCTCGAGCTGCTGGGAAATCCTTCCGATCCTGTTTTGGCATTACAGAAAAACCTGGACGATCAGGCTGTGCTGCGCAAAAAAATGGAAGCATTTGAACACAGGCAGGTGCATGAACTGCAGGCTATGCTGGCAGAGAAGTTGCACAAGCAGGGTAATATCACCTGGCTGGCGGAACAAGTGGAGTTACCCAACGCAGAGGCAGCGCGTCAGATTTGCTTTAACCTGATGCAACACAAACAGCCATTTGTGGGGGTTTTGGCCTTCACGGCTCAGGACAAGCCGGGCATCGCCCTGATCATCAGCGAAGATTTGGTGGACAGTCGCGGTTGGGATGCCGCCGGGCTGGTGCGCGATTGGGCCAGACATATTCAGGGCGGAGGTGGTGGACAGAAGTTCTTCGCTACGGCCGGAGGTAAGCTAGTATCAGGCCTTGGCGCAGCATTGGAAGCAGCCCGAACCTGGATACACGCCCAATCCTGATAGCAACGATTGAATCAGCGGAATGGTGAATCCGGCTCCTTTGCGATGGCACGATAGGTCAACACATCGGCAAGTCTGGGAAACCATTTGTTCAGCCAAACCGCCAGTTTCCCCTGGAAGCTCATCACTGAATACATACGGCGCTGTTCAATAGCGTTCAACACAATACGGGCCACCTCGTCGGGCTGCATCATACGCGCCTCATCACGCGGTGTTTCCCCTTGTGTATTACCATCGGCGTTCAGCGCCGCTTTTCGGATGTTGGAAGCGGTATATCCGGGACATGCAATCAGTACATGCAGTCCTGTTTTCAGATTCTCGCAGCGCAGTGATTCCAGAAAACCGTGCATGGCGAATTTGGAGGCGGAATATCCCGTGCGGCCTGGAAGGCCTTTAAATCCTGCAATGCTGGAAATGCCCACCACGCTGCCTTTGCGCTCCAGCAGATAGGGTAGGGCGGCATGAGTGCAGTATACGGTTCCCCAAAAGTTGGTATCCATCACCTGCCGCAGCACATCAACGTGCAGGTCGCGCAGAAGCGCACGCATGCTGATGCCTGCATTGTTGATCAGCACATCAATCTGGCCGAAGATGCTTACCGTTTCATGAATCAGGCGACGGCAGTCTGCTTCCACAGCCACATCGGCCGTAACTTCAAGTACTTCGCTGCCCAAAACACGGCATTGACTGGCCACTTCACTTAGTTTGGCGGTATTGCGTGCGCTGAGTGCCAGTCTGTAGCCCCGGCGGGCTGCTTCTATAGCCAATGCGGCGCCAATCCCGGAAGAAGCGCCGGTGATGATGCAAACGCGCTTGAAATCAGGCATCTGCTTTCCACTTGATGCTGCATCCTACCGGAGGGATTTCGGGATAATCCACTTCCAGCCCGTCCAGGCAGTATTCAATGGCATCTTCCAGGTACACCTGCATCACGGCGTTTTCGTTATCCCAGGAATCGTCAATGGCGCCATGGTACACCAGTTCCCTGCGGCTGTTGAACAGAAATACCTCCGGCGTGCGGGTGGCACCCAGCGCCTTCAGGTATTCCTGGCTTTCATCGTGCAGGTAGGAGAAGGGAAGGTTCAACTGGCCGGTCATGCGCTGCATGCCTTCCAGGCTGTCTTCCGGATATTGGGAAGCGTCGTTGCCGTTGATGGCTACCACACCCAGATTGTCCTCTTCGTATTTCTCACACAGGGTAATCAGCCTTTTCCAGTATGACCGGGCATATTTGCAATGGTTGCAGGTTACAATAATCAGGAAGGCGTGTTTGTCCGCGAAATCAAAACTGGAACAGGTGTTCCCGTCGGTGGCAGGCAGCTTGAACGGAATGAGTTTATCTCCAATATTCATGAGCACGTAATTGGGTTTCAAATATGCAGACAAGCGCGGTTTTTTGCAGCATGAGCGAAATGCCACCTTGCCGGGATTATTTCTTCTTTTTGGGTGGATTTACATTAACGGGCGCTTTGGGCTGTTGCTTTTGCTGCTCAGTTTTTTGGGATTCCGGTTTTTTAGATTTCTGTTGTGTTGGCTTTACCTGTTCTTTGGGCTTTTGTCGAGGGGGGGGCGGCAGCAAGGGTATATTCCCATCTACAACGGTGCTGATTTTATCCTGATAGTTCTTCTTGGTCTCCGGGTCCTTGAATTGCGCAATGCCGTGTTCTGTTAGTATGTCATAATTGCTCTGTTCGAGATCATATGCTTCTCTAAGTGTCTTGAGTTCATTGTTGAGTGCCGATAGTGCAGAGTCGAAGGAAGCTATGGCCATTGCTCCGGCTTTTTCTTTAGCTTCTCCGTTGAAATTGGCATCGTAACCCAGGCTTAATGATTCGCCAATGAACTTTGTCTTTACGAAGATGTCAATCAGTTTGAGGCTTTTCTCATAGTATTTGTCAAACAAGCGTTTATGACCCTCTTCGTGTATTCTTAAGGCCTTGGTGAATTTACTCCATTCATCTTGCGCTTTTGGGGTTAGTTTGACTTCTTTCTGATGTAATTGTTTCCAAACGGGTAAGGAAATGGTATTCTCCCAGATTATTTCTAATGTTTTGGACACAGGCGTAAGCTCCACACGCCAAACGGTATGGTTGGTCTTGTCGGTGCATTGATTCACGGCGATTTCCGCGATTTTTTTCCCCTCAATGCTGTGCCCTAAATTTAATGCTCCAATTGCCGCATCTTCGCTAAACGCACCCTGTTCGTCCGGATCCATTTTCAACTGTTCAAGTCCTGCCTGCCTCAATGTATCCATGAGGTGAGCAATACGATCGCCCTGTTCTGGATTCCAGTCTAGATCATAAGTGATTTCAACTGATTTGCGTGTGATGCCATGGCTGCCTTCCGGATTGCCGTTGGGCACGCACCATCGTCTTGGCCATACCGAATGGGTTTTAGCTGTTTTCTTATCCTCGGCCTTCACGCTGCCTTCGGCCAACAACTGCCCTGTGGCAATTACCTCATTTGCTCCGCTGGCATCGATCCACAGGGTGGAGGGTTGTTCGCCGGCCTTCCAGGAGGTTATATTGATGCGCTTACCGCCTGTGGCCGCATTCCAAAGGGTAAGCTCCGGAAACCCCGGAGTCACCGTGAGTTTCACCAGCAGTGGAATCTCAGAGGTAGCAACAACACGCAGCTCCAGGGGTGTACGCGGGCAGCCCAGTTCTATGCTTGCGGCGAGGCTAATATCAATGCCGTATTCAAGCACCTTCAGGTAAACCGAGGCTTCGGCGCTTTCCAGGCCATCGCTTACCTTGTATTTAAACATATCCGTTCCTTTATATCCTTTAGCCGGATTATAGGTAAAGGATCCGTCTTCATTCAGGGTGAACTGTGCCGCGTGTTGTGGTTTAGCGGTGAGGCTGAACACCAGGAAGTCCTGATCATCGTCCTTGTCATTACTGCCCACCTTATCCGTTAGTGGCTTATCCAAACCTGCAATAAATTGGTCATTAACCGCTACGGGTGCCACATTGCATGGTGCTTTGGATTGTTTGTGTATCAGTACTTTCCCTTCGAAGGTCTTGCCTGATCTCGATTTTACCGTAATAAGCACGGTTTTGAAGTTTTCTTTGGCGCCGAAGCTGAGCTTCAGCGATTCCGGGCTATAGCTGATAGGTTCATACTGGGTGCACCTCTTTGCATTCCACAATCGGATGACCAAGTCAGACGTCTTCATCCCCGCTTTATACACCACGCATTCTTTGAATTGCACCGAGTTGAGGGTGTTGATGCAGGGTGGCGTTCCGCCCTCTTCCACCGGGAGGTGGTTTATGGACTGGATGTTGGACTGCGCGAAGCTTCTAAAGATGCTGCCTGTGCAGAATAAACAGAGGAGTAGATAGTTCTTCATGGGGTACAGGTTGCCTTCGGCCACGGCAGGGCGAAACCATAGGACAAGGCTGCCACCAGTCGTAGGTGCTCGCCGCTAAAGCGAAAGGGGTCAGCCATCCCGATGCTGATGGACGGCAGACGGAAAGGCAGGCGGGTGGGTATGTAGGGCCTCCAGTTGGTGCTGATACATACGTTATGGCCGGTCCATTCGGCGGTGATGACCAAATTTTTTGTAATGCTGGCCGACAGGCTTCCAAAAACTGCGGTGCCGTGTTTCCATCGCCCCAGTTCGCGGTCCCGTTTGCTCATTGTGTAAAAGCGGCCATTGCCCGCCCCAATGGTATAGGACAGGGAAGCCACTCCGGGAACAACCTGCCTGATCGATTGTACGGCATGGCTGAAGCTTATATAGAAGGTTGGAGCCGCATCCGAAAGTTCGCGATTGGCACCCATGTGCAGCCCGCCGGCACTGATGCTGCTGCTGTTGTCCAGGCGTAAACTCAATATCAGGTTCCCGGAAAACTGATCAAACTCCGAAACATCGTTGACGTTTAGTGCCAGTCGAACCCCTAACGCATGACAGGTGTCGCCCCAGGCTGCCCCTATACCGGCAAGTAAATCGCTGTTTCTGGAATAAACCTGTGGAAAGGTGCCTGCTAAAAATGCATAGGCCATGCTTTGGCGGCTTCCCCAGCCGGTGGGCGTGAGAAAACCCCTGGCCGTTTGTCCGGGTGGCAACAGGCGGCTCTTCTTCGGTATTGCTTCGGTGGAATCCTGAGCAGTAACAGCCGGTTGCACGCCAAGGAAAAAAATACCCGAAAGCGCAGTGTTTACCAGAAATATGCTCAGCCTTCTCACACCCTTGCTTACAAAAGCTACCCAAAATTAAACTTCCATTGTTCGCGGGCGCGGTGAAAGCCTCCGTAATCCGGGCTTGAATACACCGAAGGCTTAAAGGAATGCTTAAATACCTACAAACAAGGCTGTAGTATTTGAGTTTTTCAGGTTTATTTGCACTAAATGGGGATTAGGTGGAACATCAAAGAGGTGCAAGATGCAGCAACGGTGCGTCAGTTTTTGGAACTCGGTGACCTGCTCTATGCCGGAGATCCGGAGTATATCCGCCCTTTGGATGTGGATATAGAAAACATCTTTGACCGCGAATTCAACGTGCACTTCGAACAAGGCGACGCACGTCGCTGGCTGCTGCTGGATGAAAACGGCCAGCCTGCAGGTCGCGTGGCCGCTTTTTATACCATGAACGCCGATGCCGTGACCAAACAGGGTGCCATGGGTTTTTTTGAATGCGTCAATAACAAAGAGGCAGCTTTTCTGCTTTTTGATACCTGCGCCGAATGGCTCAAAAAACAGGGTTGTACCTATATGGATGGTCCGGTGAATTTTGGCGACCGAGACAGCTTTTGGGGTTTGATGGTGGAAGGATTTAAAAATCCGGCCTATCGAGAAAACTATAATCCGCCGTTTTACAAGGATTTCTTTGAGCAATACGGCTTTGAGATGATTATTGGTCAACAGACCAGCGAAATTGACCGCAACTCCTTTAACGCCGAGCGGTTTGGCAAGCTGGCCTCCAGGGTATTTGGCAATCCGCGATATACCTACAGGCATTTTCTCTGGTCAGAGGCCAAAGCTTTTGCCAGAGACTTCGTGGAAATCTATAATCAGGCTTGGGCCCACCACGAGAACTTCAAGCCGATGACGGAAGGCAAGATGCGCATGCACTTGCGCAAGCTCCGCCCCATCATGATTCAGGAACATGCCTGGTTTGTTTATGCCGATGGAGAACCTGCGGGATTCTATATCAACGTAATTGATGTGAACCAGGTGTTTCGCAGGTTGCACCTTAAAGGAACGTTAAACCTTTGGCACAAGCTTTTATTCCTGTGGTATCGCCGCAAGGTAAACCGCCTCCGGGGTATCATCTTCGGCATCATCCCTAAGTATCAAAATCTGGGTCTTGAAACAGGTCTGATCATGAAATTACGCGAAGAAGTGTTGAAAGACAACCGCTTTGAAAGCTCAGAACTTGCCTGGATAGGCGATTTTAATCCCAAAATGCTGAGTATGCTGGAAAGCATAGGATGCAGAACCATCAAGGTTCACAACACCTATCGGAAGGTGTTCTGAGCAGGCTTTTTTAGCAACTTCGGAAAATTTTTAAAAATAGTTGCAGGGTGGGGAAAGCCTTTTTATTTTCGCACCCTCGTTTTGAGGATGATTTCGTAGCTCAGTTGGTAGAGCAATACACTTTTAATGTATGGGTCCTGGGTTCGAGTCCCAGCGAAATCACGAACACAAGGTCACCATGGGTGGCCTTGTGTTGTTTTAGGCCCCAGCCAAAAAACTTCCTTCCGAAGTAAGTGCCTGATGCATCGCCGGACATTTGCTCCCCCTTGAGTTCACATTTAGGGTTGAAAACCTTGTTTTGCGGTATTTTTCCGGACAAATGCGCTATGTTTGATCATACCATGAATAGGGTTCATCACTTTTGTGCATGCCGGCTGTTCCTTCTCATCAGCGGCATTTCGACTGCCCAGGCACAGCATTCGTTGCTGTCTTCCGGAGCAACCGCAGTTCATGCTTCAGGGTCAGTGTCTTACTCTGTTGGTCAGATGAATTATACCAATGCCACTCAAAGTGCGGGCTCGCTGCAACAGGGGGTACAACAGCCCTGGATCCTGCTGCCCTCGCCGGTGTGGGAACCGCTCAGCGATTTTAACCTTACGGTGTTTCCCAATCCCGCCGGAAATCATCTTTATCTGACGGGGTCTTCCGTTCCCGTTCAGGGTTATCTTGAATTGTTCAGCATGCAGGGTTCTCTGCTCCGCCGGGAAGAAATCAGACCCAGGTATGCTGCCGGATTATCCTTGCAGGGCCTGCCGTCCGGAAGCTATTTTCTTAAGATTTACAGCCATCAAACGCTCATTCATACCGCAACACTTATCAAAAGTTTATGAGGAAGAAAATTTACCTGTTATTCAGTGCACTTACAAGCTGCTTTGCAGGCCTGCGGGCCCAGGCTCCCCAGCGCTTCTCCTACCAGGCCGTGGTGCGCGATGCAGCCGGAGCCCTGCTCAGCAATAAGTCCGTCGGACTTGAGGTGAAAATTCGCCAGGGAACAGCCACCGGCACAGTGAATTACCACGAAACGCATGTGCTCACTTCAAACAGCAATGGACTGGTAACGGCTGAAATAGGCAGCGGAACCGTACAGGCAGGGTCTCTATCAGCCATAGACTGGTCTAAAGGCCCCTATTTCATGGAAACAGGAATAGATCCCAAGGGTGGAGCCTCCTATGTAATTCAAAGTACTGTACCCATGATGAGTGTGCCCTACGCGCTCTATGCAGCCCGGGCTGCTTCTGCCGATAAAACGCCGGCGGTGATTGCCGGCAGGGGGCTTACGCGCAGCGGTGATACCTTACAGGCGGCCAATGCTGCAGCCCTTTGGAATGCACAGTCTTTGCAGGGCAGGAATGTCTCTTCAACGGCTCCGGCTTCCGGTGATGCGCTGAAATGGGACGGTACGGTTTGGGCGCCCGCCAAAGACCTAACCGGAACCGGAGGAGGTACGAACTATATCATGGGCAAAGGATTGTTTCAGGTGAAAGACACTTTGTTTGCTGCGTTTTCCCAGCCATTTTGGAATGCTGCTTCGCTGCGTTCAGGCCTGATTTCAACAGCCATTCCGGCAAAGAATGATGTGCTTCAGTGGGATGGCAGTGTTTGGAAACCTGCTACCCTGAGCACAGGCAGCAGCTTCACCGCAGGTGTAGGCCTGGTGATGAATGGCAGCACCCTCGATGCGCGCAGCGGCAGCCCCTTGTGGAACGCAGGTTCTTTGCAGTCCTTCGGCATTTCATCTTCCACACCCGCCAAAAGCGATGTGTTGCAATGGGATGGAAGCGCCTGGAAACCTTCGCGGCTCGTAGGCATCAACCCGCCGGTAGCGCGCACCGGACTGACCCAAAGCGGCGATACGCTTGATGCGTTAACCGGAACAGCACTTTGGAATGCCTCCCGCCTGCAGGATAATCCGATATCTTCGAATACACCATCCACCAATGATGTGCTCAAATGGAACGGCTCAGCCTGGGCGCCGGGAACGGTCAGCGCAGGTACCACTATTTCTTGTAGTTCGAGTTCCAATACATCCTATACAGTGCGCGGCACCGGCAGTGGTTATGAATGTACCGATGCCATCTGGATCACTTCGGGGAAGCTGGTGGGTATTGGCACCACGTCGCCCAGTTCTTCCTTTGACCTGAGCATCGGCACGGCTGGTTTTCTTGTTAATGGCAGCACCACCACATCGAATATTGCCGGAAGGCTGAGGATAGGTTCTACCACCAGCACGAGTTACGAGCTCCAGGTGGACGGTGATGCCTACGTAACTTCAGGCATTCGGGTGGGTACTACAACAGCTCCTGCCACCGGCGGTATTATGGCTAATGGCATCATCGAAACCAACCAGCGCTATGTGATGAATTCCAGCACTACAGGTTCAGGCACCGCAGTGGTGCGCACCAGTGCAGGGGAGCTTCGACCGCAATCTTCAACAAGACATGTGAAGGATCATATCCGCGACCTGCAGATGTCCAAGAATGCGCTTTTTGGCCTGCGGCCTGTAGTATATAATCTGAAGCCGGCCCTGGGCGGGCAGCAGGAAGTAGGATTGATTGCAGAAGAAGTAGCAGAGGTGATGCCTGACCTGGTTGTTTATGGTCCGGAGCGCCAGTGGATAGGGGAAACTGGGGTGGCTGCTACAGATGCGCAGGGCAGGGAAATCACCAATCCGAACAATATGGTGCCCTATTCGGTGCATTACGATCGTTTACCCGTTTATCTGCTGATGGTCATCAAGGAACAGGAAAGCCGCATCAATGCGCTGGAACAGCGCCTGCAGGCCTTAGAAGCAAAGGTGGGCAGGTAAACTGCCTGAAAAAGAAAAGCGATTTAGAAAGGGAGGTCTTCGGTCATGCCTGGACCCTCCACCGAGCTGCCGTCTTCAGGTGCAGCGGGAGTATGCGTAGCAGGTGGATAGGCTGGTGCATCATATGAAGCACTGCCCTGATAGGGCTGCTGCGATTGAGCATCGCCTCCGCGGGCTACTTTCCAGGCCTTAACTTCAGTATACCAGCGGCCATTGTATTCGCGGCTCTCAACGTCGAAACTTACGGTTAACTCCTCATCCTGACGGATGTTGAAGGAATCTACCTTGTCGCCCCATACATTAAAGCATACTTTTTTCGGGTATTGTCCGGGGATTTCCAGAATATACTCCTGCTTTTTCCATTGGTTGCCGTTGCGGCCTTCGCCTTGTTGCATGGGCAATACTTGGACTACCCTTCCTTTCAATTCTAAAGACATAATGGCAAAGATGACACCATCATCCGATAGTTTATCCTCCAGTTATCCATATTTGGGCTGAGCCTTCGGCAGCGTTGCTGCGGCCTTCTGTGCTTGCGTTGCGCTGAAAAAACAACCCTGTTTGACGTATGCCATGCCAATGCATATCAAAACATTAATTTCGACCTGTGTTTTTCGTGCTCTCTAAACTGCTGGTCTTTCTCATCCGGCCGCTTACCTGGATGATGGTTTGCGGTCTTTGGGCCATCTTTACGCGCAATCCGCAGCGCAGGCGAAACCTGCTTATCGCCTCCGTGCTGGTGTTGTTCCTGTTTGGCAACGGTGTATTGTTCAACGAATGTGCCTATGCCTGGGAGGCAGAGGCGGACAGCAGCGTGATGAAATCGGATAAACCATACAGCGTGGCCCTGGTACTGGGTGGCTATGCCGCCTGGGATGCTGGTAGAAAGCGCGCTCAGCTGTCGGAGGCCGCAGATCGGCTGTATTACCCTATAGCTTTATATCATGAGCAGAAGGTGCGCAAGCTCTTGCTCACCGGAGGCAGCGGTTCCCTGATGCAGCGTCAGCGCAGCGAAGCCCTGTATAGCCGAGAGCTGCTGCTCCGCGCGGGTGTTCACGACAGTGATATCATCATAGAAGCGGCCAGCCGCAATACCTTCGAAAATGCTCGGTTCAGTAAAAAATGCTGCGACAGTCTTCATCTGAAAGGTCCGTACCTGCTGGTAACAAGCGCCTCACATATGCCCCGCGCTGCCGCCTGCTTTCGCAAGGCAGGTATGGATTTCAACCCTTATCCGGTGCACTTCTTGAGCCGTACTTCCGGCAGCTATGAATTTAAAGACTGGTTCTTACCCTCTTCTGAAGTGCTCTTCCACTGGGAGCTGCTTGTGAAAGAGTGGGTGGGCATGCTGGCTTATCAGTTCAGCGGCAAAATCTGAAGCTAGCGCGTTTTGTAAATAAGCAGCGTCTGTCCGATGCGGATGCGCGTTCCCGATATTCGATTCCATTGCTGTAACTGCTTCACAGTAACATGATATTTACGCGCCAGGTAGGAAAGTGTTTCACCGCTCTTAACCTTATGGCGGATTACCTGTTTCTTCTTCACCTGAGGCGCATAGGTAACCACTTTCTGCGGTGGCCGCACGGTGACCACGGCATTGCTCGCGCTGGAATCGACGGTGGGTGGTAGCGCCTTGCGGATGCTATCAAGCGAGAATACCAGCGAGTCGTACAGTTCTTCATCGAGCAAAACAGATTGGGTTCTCAGAAAGGCATCAAACAGCAGTTCTCCCTTTAAGGAATATCCCTTTTTTGTCAGATGAATCATGTCTTGCTGGGCCAGGCCACTGCTCACCCAACGTGCAATGCTGCTGTTGCCTCCGGCTATCCAGTACCAGTCGTAAAGGGCACAGTTTTGTTCACGGGCTATTTTGCGAATCAGGTCTGAAAACTGCACTCCTGCTTCCAGCTTGCGGCCCTTGCGCATCATGTCCTGCGTGGTGGTAAGCAGAATGCAGGCCTGTGGGCAGACAGCGCGTATGTTGGCGATAATTTGTACAATTTCCGATTCCAGTTCAGGCTTTATATGGTCGTCGTAGAGGTAGTCGTTGGTGCCGTAATCCAGAACCACCAGGTCGGGGTCCAGGGTGGGCAGATGGTTCATAAAGAGTTTCTGGTAGAGTGGTGCATTGAAGCGTGCGCCACCAATGCCTGCCGAGTGGATGATGGCCCCTCCGGCATGGCTGCTCTCCAAACTCATGCCGTAAAACTCGAATTCCTCTTGCAGGGGCGAGGTTTTCTCTACCCTCAGGCTGAACCCGTTTTGCAGGGGCGGCAGGTTGTTGATTTCGATATAAGGCATGGTATCGCCTTCAATATCTGAGCGATATAGTTCTTCGCCTTCGTCTGTGCTGATCCAAACAGAATAGCTGTAGGGCGATTTCTTGCAAAAAATGCGCAAGGTATTGTAGTGGGCGGGAATCGTTTCGGCGAAGCGGATGCTGAAACTGGCTGTGGAATCGTTGGTGCGGCAGGTGGCACCGCAAACGCCAAGTGTATATTTAGGCAGCGGTTCGATGCTTCGGGAGGCCGTCCAGGCGCCCTGATGGCTGGAAGAATAGGCTACCGAGGAATAGGTTTTTGCCGTGGAAAAGGGAAACATCAGGCCTCGACCACCTTGCCCAAGGAGGTCCTGGAAACGCTTCCGAAGCACTCCAGGGAAAATATCGGGCTGTATGTGTGAATCACCGAGGTGCAAAATGCTCACACGGGTTGAATCGGCCGATTCCCATGCGCGGTAAAAGCGCTCTATGGCATCGCGATGATAAAACTGAATGGCGTTCAATTCAGGGTCTATCCAAGGATAGGCATCCGTCAAGGTCTGCGCCTTTAGCGGTTCAGCCGCGACAAGAAACAAGGCCTGCATCATCAGCAATCGGTTTAAAAGCAGTCGTTTTCCTTTTGAAGGCATGCCAATGCAGGAACAAAGACCGTTCCGCAGCGCGCTTTGGAATACGTTCTTAACTGGATGGATCGGATGGATCATTATTGGGGGGATGCGCTTTGGGAAGAATCTGAATTAGGTTTTGCCGGGGCCTGTGGTTTTGGTCTGTTGACCGGCGATGAAGCTGCTTTGGAATGCATGATGTGCTGCAGCCTTTTGATATGCCAGGATGTATTGGCAGAAAAAGAGCCATAGGTGATCAGTACGTCGGTAATCCCCGCTTCTTTAATAAGTGGCAGCACACCTTTTTCGTAATAGCGGTAATCCACAATGTACACCTCATCGAAATGGGGTACGAAGAACACCGAATAAGGATTGCCGTAAGAATTTTTGATGATGAGCAACTTCCTG
This sequence comes from Flavobacteriales bacterium, assembly GCA_947463095.1. Lineage (GTDB taxonomy): Bacteria > Bacteroidota > Bacteroidia > NS11-12g > UBA955 > REEB481. The sequence continues at coordinate 22,839 of CANHRE010000025.1, forward strand.
CCGCTTTCGGCGTTGGTTTTAATCTGCATTAACGGATAATCCCCTCCCAAAAACACGGAATAGGCATTGGGGCCTGAAGCAAAACCTGCCAGCAGCGAGCTGCTTAGGGGCTTGTTAGGGCTGGTTTTGGTGTACACCTTGGTGCTGTATTGTCCCGGAACCTGGTAGTAATCCACAAAGTCTTTGCGTTCCAGTAGTTTGGGGTCGCGGGTCAGCCAATACAAAGAGCCCAGGAAGCCATTAATGGTTTTCTTCTGCATCGACTCCAGTTCATTGGGGATGATGCCCATCTTATCGCAGGTGGCGCGATAGGCATAGTAGGCGCCCAGTGCCGTCCAGTGGTGGTCTGTGTTAAAGTACAGGTATTCCTGCTTGTGGGCAGCCAGCGCACTGATGGCATCTACGGAACTTATCTCAGGATTGAGGTTGTTGTATATGGTGGCAATATTGTCCTTTTCTGAACGTGCCATTTTTCGATACGAAGCAGGTATGTAGAATTCACCGGCTGTAGGTGCCACCATGCAATAGGTTTTTACGCCGGGGGATAAAGCTGCTGCAAAGTTGTTGATGCCGGCGGCGCAAGCTTTGGCCATCTTTTCAGAGCCTCCAAAAACCTGCATGGCCATATTGTTATAAATAATCAGGCCTTTGCTCACCTCTGCCGTTAGGCTGGCATCATCGCCGGAATCTTTAGTCTGCACTTCCTGCTTAAGGTGTGGTGCCGCCATGCCAGGTTTTTTCTCCGTGCTGTAAAAGCTCACCTCTTCCGATTTTCTGCCCCGTGCATGCTGCATGGCAAACGCTGTGTTTAAGAAGCTTTGCCTCCAGGGGAAGTTGTCGGCGTAATACAGTTCAAGGCTGTCGGTATAGGTCCCGTGTTTCAACGATGGCCAACTGTAGGCAGGCAGCGGCGTAAGCGCGCGTTTCTCGTCCAGACTCACTGCTTTTTTTTGCTCTACCAGGGAATACACACCAAGGCCGGCAAGGAACAGCGTGAACGAAACAACCTGCAGGTAATAAGCTCTTTGTTTCATCCTCAGAATCGGAAATAAAGGAAGGGGTTATAGCTTTTCCCCACCAGCATGGCGGTGCTGCCCAGCAGCAATAGGATGTTCACAAAGGTGAGTATCAGTTGTCCTCCGCTCAGGGAGCTCTGTTCCAAACGTTGGTACAGTTTCTTGTATGCCAGAAGGTAAATCGGGGTGCACAGCAGCAGAGCTAACATCAGCCAGAACATGTTTTCCTTGAGGGTCAAGGCGATATCAAGGTTCCAGCCCTGATTGTTGGTGGCGCCAAACAGGATGCTCATGAAGGTTCCAAGACGCTGCAGGTCGGCGAAATAAAAGAGCGCCCAGCCCATCACTACCGCAAAAAGCAGGTACAGATGCGCTACTGCCCTAGGCAAAGCTTCCAGTATCTTCTTGAGAAACAGCCGCTCTAAGGCAATCAACACCCCAAAATACAAACCCCAGAGGATGAAATTCCAGCTGGCACCATGCCAAAAGCCGGTGAGGAACCATACGATAAACAAGTTGCGGTAGGGTTTGTGCATCTTGCCGCCCAGGGGTATGTAAACATAATCCCTGAAGAAGGTGCCCAGCGAAATATGCCAGCGCCTCCAGAATTCTGTACTGCTTTTGGCGATATAGGGGTAGTCGAAGTTTTCGTGGTAGTGGAAGCCAAACATTCGACCCATGCCGATGGCCATGTCGGAATAGCCGCTGAAGTCAAAGTAAATCTGCAGGGTGAACATCAACAGTCCGAACCAGCCTCCGGCTACACTCAGGTTGCTGAGGTCGCTGTCCAGGTATTTCACCACAAGCTCTCCTGCAACATTGGCAATACAGACCTTCTTAAACAAGCCTATACAAAAGCGATGTACGCCTCCGGCAATGTCGGCAAGGTTGAATTTGCGGTTGTCTATTTCGTCGGCAATGTGCACATAGCGTACAATTGGGCCGGCAACCAACTGGTGGAACAGACTTACAAAAAGCAGAAAGTTCAGGTAGTTCCGCTGAGCGGGAACTTCGTTGCGGTAAACGTCCAGCACATAGGAAATGGTTTGAAATGTATAGAAGGAAATACCGATGGGCAGGGCAAACTCCGGGATGCTGAAATGAGTGCCCAGCAAAAGATTTACATTCTCGTAGATAAAACCGCTGTACTTGAACAGGAATAGGAGGCCCAGGTTCAGCGCCACTGACAGCCACAGTCCTACCTTGGCCCATACAGTATTCCGGTATTTCTCAATCAGCATGGCATTAGCATAATCCAGACTGGCAGAGAAGATGAGCAGCGTTACCCAGATGGGTTCACCCCAGGCATAAAATACCAGTGAATAAAGGGTGAGCAATGCGTTCCTGTAGGTTCGGTTGTTCCATGCATAATAAAGCAAAATGCAGGAGGGCAGAAACAGATACAGGAATATCAGGCTTGAGAAAACCATATACGTTGGGGCTGTTCCGGTTTAGTTGTGAACGATGAGGCCTTATTAAGCACCGAGTTTCTTCAGCAATACTTCATTGACCTTTCTGGGGTCGGCTTTGCCTTTGCTGCGTTTCATGGTTTCACCCACAAACAAACCAAGCAGTCCAGTCTTCCCCTGGCGGTATTCTTCCACCTTCTGGGGAAGGGAAGCCAGCACCTCGTCGGCTATGGATTCTATCAGGTCGGCATCGCCGGTTTGCAGCAAATTCAGTGATTCTGCCAGCTCCAGCGGCGATTTGCCATCGTGGCTGATCATGGCAGGGAAGAGCTTTTGGGCGGCAGCACTGTTGCTCACTTGTCCTGAATCGATGAGCGCAATCAGGTCGGCAATACGCTTGCCGCTGAGCGGGAAATCGTCTATGCCCACAGCGTGTTCATTTAAATAGCCGCGGATGTGCACGGTTACCCAATTGGCGGCCGATTTGTAGTTGGCGGTATGTTTCACCACCTCCAGGAAATAGGCTGCGGTGGCTTTGTCGTCGGTGAGCACTCCTGCATCGTATTCACTAAGGCCCAATTCGGCGGTGAACCTGTTGAACAGTGTTTCGGGCAATTCGGGCATCAGCTTATGCACCGCTGCGATATACTGGTCGCTCAGGATAAGCGGCGGCAGGTCCGGTTCGGGAAAATAGCGGTAATCGTTCACCATTTCCTTGCTGCGCATAGAAAAGGTGGTGCCGTTCAGGGCATTGAAGCCACGGGTTTCTCCTGCTACGGCGCCACCTGCGTCCAGGATGCCTCGCTGCCTTTCAATTTCATGGTCAATGGCCCGTCGCACGTTTGAAATGGAGTTCATGTTCTTTACTTCCACCTTGGTGCCAAAGGTGCTGGTGCCAATAGGACGAATAGATACGTTGGCGTCGCAGCGCAGGCTGCCTTCTTCCATGTTGCCGTCGCAGATATCCAGGTAGCGCACGAGTCTGCGTATTTCGGTAACAAAGGCATAGGCCTCCTCGCCGGTGCGGATATCCGGGGCCGTAACCACTTCAATCAGCGGCGTGCCGGCTCGGTTATAGTCGATGAGGCTGTCGCGCGGGTCCTGGTCGTGCATGCTCTTACCGGTGTCTTCTTCCATGTGGATGCGGATGAGCTGAACCGTTTTCCTGCTGCCGTCCTTTAGGCGAATGTTCACGCCCCCGCCTTCGCAAATCGGGGTGTTGAACTGTGTAATCTGATAGCCTTTGGGCAAGTCGGCATAGAAATAGTTCTTGCGGGAATAATGATTTTCCTTGGTGATGTTACAGCCCAGGGCCAAGCCCATTTTCAGGGCATAATCAACAGCGCTGCGGTTGTGGCGGGGCAATGTGCCGGGGTGTCCCAGACTGATGGGACTTACCTGGGTATTGGGAAGCGCCCCGTATGCGGTGCTATCTGCACAAAATGCCTTACTTTGGGTAATTAGCTGTACATGTATTTCCAGGCCAATCACTGCCTCATATGCTACGCTCATGAAATGCAAATATATAATGATGTATCCGGCTGCGCTTGCTCGAGTTTACGGGTATTATCTTCGAAACAAGGCAGCCCGATCTGTCGCTTTGCAACCTCGGTTGCAGGGAGGAAAGTCCGGGCAACACAGAGTATCCCGCCCCGCGCAAGCGGGGGCACAGGTTGGCCCAAGCTGCCTGTGATGGAAAGTGCCACAGAGAATAAACCGCCGTGTTGCTTTAGGGCAGCATGGTAAGGGTGAAAACGCGAGGTAAGGGCTCACGCGCCTGTTCGGCAACGACAGGTTGGGTAAACCCCGGGAGTTGAAAGGCCAATATTACCCCTCACTGAGGGTTACTCGCCCGAGTAGTTCCGGCGCAAGCCAGGATGATGGAGGGTAGGCCACATGTCCATGCCCTTCGGGGCGGGTCAGATGAATGACAGATGCGTCTTAGGGCGTAACATCATCCGGCTTACAGGGCTGCCTTTTTTTTGGTTTTCAGGGAGCTCAAAGTTCCCGCAGTTGCATACACAAGTCCGTCCTTCAGATCGGGCTTGTATATTTTTAGACCCCATGTCTCTTTTGTTTGAACGCTTACCGGCATCGTTCTGGTACAATTGATGGTCCGGTGGTGATGCCGATGAAATGTAATTGCGAAATGATGAATCTGGCCGCGGCTGGTACCATGCGGTGGCAGTATCTTTGAAACCAGGCAGCCCTATCTGTCGCTCTGCAATCTCGGTTGCAGGGAGGAAAGTCCGGGCAACACAGAGTATCCCGCCCCGTGAAAGCGGGGGCGCAGGTTGGCCCAAGCCGCCTGTGACGGAAAGTGCCACAGAAAACAAACCGCCGTGTTGCTTTAGGGCATTGCGGTAAGGGTGAAAACGCGAGGTAAGGGCTCACGCGCCTGTTCGGTAACGACAGGATGGGTAAACCCCGGGAGTTGAAAGGCCAAATATACCCCTCACTGAGGGTTACTCGCCCGAGTAATTCCGGCGCAAACCGGGATGATGGAGGGGAGGGTAGGCCGAACGTCCACGTCCTTCGGGGCGGGCTAGATAAATGACGGATGCGCCTTAGGGTGTAACAGAATCCGGCTTACAGGGCTGCCTTTTTTTTAAAACTATCAGGGCTATCATTTAGATTCGTAAACCTATGATTCGCCCTGTCTTTTTGCTGCTGTTTGTGTTGCTAAACGCTGCTGTGCTTCATTCTGAAGATAGTTATCAGGACGACGACATTAGGAAGAAGTTGACCCTTTGCCGCGACGATTCCTGCAGGGCCGACGTTCATCTTGATGCCGCATCCCATTTCTACAAAGCGCAAAATCAGAATCTGGACAAAGCGCTGCAATATGCTCAGGAAGGTACGCGGATTGCAGAGGCCGCCAAATACCGCAACGGGATGGCCATGGGTTATGCGCTGATGGCGAAAATCTACAAGGCGAAAAAGGATGTACCCAATTATCTGCGATACGGACGCCGGGCATTGCAATACGGAATTACCACTGAGGCAGATCGGCAGCCCAGAAAACCGCTTTCCGAATCAGGTTCAACGGCAGGCAAGTCAACAACAGCGCCAGACGGTCGCCGGCTGGATGACCTGGAGCAACGCAATCAGCTGACGCAGGCAGAACTGGCCAGGCAACGGGCTGCTATGGAGGCGCAGCAACAGAATCAGGAACTGTTGAGGAAGGAACTCGAAGAGCTTAGTTCGGGAAAGTTGCAGTCGGAGCTAGCCCTGCTGGCCAAGGACAGCCTGCTGTCTCTGAAAGATACGGAGTTGTTGCTGGCAGTTCTGCAGGCACAGACCCAGGCCGCCGAACTCAGGGCACTTGCCAAGGATAATGAACTTAAAGAGCTTACGCTGAAGCGGCAGAAGGAGGAGTCCCGGTTATACAGCATCATTTCGGTGTTGGGTTTAGGTATCTCCTGCATACTGTTGATTATGTATTTCAATTACCGCAAGCACGCTAAAAAACTAGCCCGGGAGAAGGAACGCTCCGATCTGTTGCTGCTCAACATTCTGCCAAATGAGGTAGCTAATGAATTAAAAAATACCGGCAAGGCTCGCGCCCGCAGATATGACAATGTGTCGGTCATGTTCACCGACTTCAGGAACTTTAGCGTCATCAGCAAGAGTATGTCGCCGGAGGATCTGGTTAAAGAAATAGACCATTGTTTCTCTGAATTTGACAACATCATCAGCCGCCACGGGCTTGAAAAGATCAAGACCATCGGCGACGCGTATATGTGCGCAGGAGGACTTCCACAAGAGTCAGAAGACCATGCACTGCGCATTGTGGAAGCGGCTCTGGATATCCAGGATTTCGTAGCTAAGCATGCGCAGGAAAGTAAAGCGCTCGGCCTTCCATCATTTGATATCCGAATAGGAGTGCATTCAGGTCCGGTGGTGGCTGGCATCGTTGGCAGCAAGAAGTTTGCCTATGATATTTGGGGCGATACCGTGAATACCGCCTCCAGAATGGAGAGCAGTGGTGTGCCTGGAAAAGTGAATATTTCGGAGTACACTGTTCAGTTGCTGAATGACAAATACCGCCTGGAAAGTCGGGGTAAAATACCGGTGAAAAACCTCGGTGAAATGGAGCAGTATTTTGTGATTCGACGGTAAACATTGATTTTAAACCCAGCCTCAGTTCACTGTGACATAAAGCAACAAAAAAGCCCCTGAAAAAGGGGCTTTTTTGTTAGAAGTTGAAGATGCTTAATAGCGGTAATGCTCAGGCTTATAAGGGCCTTCCATTGGAACGCCGATATAATCTGCCTGCTCATTGCGCAATACCGTAAGCTCCGCGCCGATATGTTCAAGGTGCAACCTGGCAACCAACTCGTCGAGGTGCTTTGGCAACACATACACCTGATTCTCGTATTTGCCGTGGTTGCTCCACAGTTCCATCTGAGCCAGGGTTTGGTTGGTGAAGGAGTTTGACATCACAAAGGATGGGTGACCCATGGCGCAGCCCAAGTTTACCAGACGGCCTTCAGCCAATACGATAATTTCCTTACCGTCAATTTCATAAACATCAACCTGAGGCTTGATGGTGTATTTGCTGCTTCCGTAGTTGTCGTTCAACCAGGCAATGTCGATTTCATTGTCAAAGTGTCCGATGTTGCATACGATGGCTTTGTCACGCATGTTCTTGAAGTGCTCACCGCGCACAATTCCGCAGTTTCCTGTGGCCGTAACTACGATGTTGGCTTCCGCCAGCGCATATTCAAGTGTTTTTACTTCGTAGCCGTCCATGGCAGCCTGTAAGGCACAAATGGGGTCTACCTCTGTAACAATCACACGAGTACCGGCTCCGCGCAGAGAGTCGGCGCTGCCTTTACCTACATCACCATAACCGCAAACCACCGCCACTTTACCGGCAAGCATTACGTCGGTAGCGCGACGGATCGCATCTACCAGGCTCTCGCGACAGCCATATTTGTTGTCGAATTTGCTCTTGGTTACACTGTCATTCACGTTGATGGCAGGCATAGGAAGGGTTCCCGCCTTCTGGCGATCGTACAAACGCTTCACACCGGTGGTGGTTTCTTCGGAAATGCCCTTGATGTGCTGAGCCAGATCGGTGTATTTATCCAGAACGATGTTGGTGAGGTCACCGCCATCATCTAAAATCATGTTCAGGGGTTTGGTCTGATCACCGAAGTACAATGTTTGCTCAATGCACCAGTCGTATTCTTCTTCGTTCATGCCTTTCCATGCGAACACAGGGATGCCGGCAGCAGCAATAGCAGCAGCGGCATGGTCCTGGGTAGAGAAGATGTTGCAGGAGCTCCAGCGAACTTCAGCACCCAAATCGGCAAGGGTTTCAATCAAAACTGCAGTTTGGATGGTCATGTGAAGACAACCGGCAATCCTGGCACCCTTTAAGGGTTGTTCGGCCTTGTATTTGTTGCGAATAGCCATCAAACCGGGCATTTCTGCCTCGGCAAGACGAATTTCTTTTCTGCCCCACTCAGCAAGGGTAATGTCTTTTACTTTGTAAGGAAGTGACATAGTTTCAGTTGACATCTGTTTAAATTTCTGCAAAAATAGACGGAAATTCACATAGTTAAAAGCGGAACAGGCTTTGTCATGTATTTTGCACATTAATAAAACAACTAATTATGCCCTATCCTGAAATGCTGGTTGCTCCCATGCGAGCAGAGTTGACCTCACAAGGTTTTGTAGAGCTGAAAACCCCGGAAGAGGTAGAAACAGCCCTGAATGAAAAGGAAGGCACTGCACTCGTGATGGTGAATTCCGTTTGCGGCTGTGCTGCCGGCAGCGCCCGTCCCGGTGTGCTGCGTTCCATCAGCGGGGCCATTAAGCCCGATCGTTTGCTGACCGTTTTTGCAGGCCAGGATCTGGAAGCCACGAACAAGGCCCGTGAATTCTTTGCCCCTTATCCGCCTTCCTCACCTGCTATCGCGCTGTTCCGAAATGGTGAACTGGTACACTTCGTAGAGCGTCATCTAATCGAAGGTCGCACCGCTGACATGATTGCCGAAAACCTGGAGCAGGCTTTTGAAACTTATTGCTGATTCGCACATCCTTCTTATTCGGTATTAAAAGAAAAAACCCACCGTTGAGGTGGGTTTTTTCTTTTAGTCAGATTCTTAAAACCGATTAGCGCTTGCGCTTGGTCTTTTTGTCTATACCACTGGAGGGCAGACCGTTGTATTTCTTCTTGCTGTTGCCCACAGGAGCACCTACGCGCATCATGGCACAGCGGAAGCCCAGTGTTGAAAGGCTCTGTTTTTCATCCAGATAACGACGTGTTCCGGGTGAAGCCCAGTAAAGGCGGTCAAACCACGAAGCACCTTTGAATACACGGGCCTTATTATCTACCAAGGTAGTAGAACCGTATTCGTAGAAATAATCATCGTTCGCGCTGGCACCGGGCTCATCTTTAAAGCCAATGTTATCAGCAACTTTATAGTTCCTGCGGTTGATGTTTTCCTGAAGCTCAACGTTCCTGAAGCGCAGACGGCCAAGGCTATCTTTATCTTCGATTTCGCCATACTGATTCAGTTGTACAGTTTTATATACGTTGCCGCGGAAAGGCATGAACTGATCCATATCTTCCAGTGAAAGTGGACGATATACATCCATAACCCATTCAGCCACGTTGCCGGCCATGTTATAAAGACCGTAGTCATTGGGCCAGTAAGAATAAACCGGGGTTGGTACAAAGCCTGCGTCGTTGAGTTGTCCGCCTGCGATACCACCAAAGTCACCTTTACCCACCATAGCGTTCATGATAATCTTGCCGCGATCGCGTTCCTTGCCATCTTTCACACGCACAGTGTAGTCGTTCCAAGGATAGATTTTTTTCACATCCACGTTGTTGGCCACGGTGTTGCCGATATTGGCCTGGGCAGCATATTCCCATTCAGCCTCGGTAGGAAGCCTGTAGTCGGGAAGCAGGATACCATCTTCAGAGCTCACACGCTCACGAACACCCTTTTTCTTGGTGTAGTCACGGGGAAGGTGCTTACCTTTTTTGGCAAAGCTAAATTGACCGGACAAATATGAGCGGGTGTTGAAGTTATTGTCGTTGTTTCCGTCTGACATCACGTCAAACTTCACAATGCCTTCGCGGTCCAGAATCATTTCGTTCACCCGATCTGTGCGCCATGCAGCAAAATCGCTGGCTTGTACCCAGTTTACGCCTACCACAGGGTAGTCTTTGTAAGCGGGGTGACGGAAATAATACTCCACGAAAGGTTCGTTGTACGCAAGTTTACTCCTCCAGCAGAGGGTATCGGGAAGCGCGTTGCGGTAAACCTCAGGATATTCGCTGAATACACGCATCACCCAATAAAGGTATTCGCGGTAGTGTACGTTGCTTACCTCCGTTTCGTCCATATAAAAGGAGTTAATGGTAACCTTCCTTTCAACGGAGTTGTTGTCGGCGGTCATGTCTTGTTCGGTAGTACCCATGGTGAAAGAACCACCTTCAATGAGTACCAATCCTGGACCGGTTTCTTGGCCTTTGTATTTAGGGTTGAAGAAACCACCCCATTTCGGGTCGTTGTAACCCTGTCCGGTAACAGCGCTTTTTTGCTTTTTCTGGCAGGCCGTAAAAAGCAGTCCGGATGCGGCAAAAAGTGTGAGCAGAGATCGAAGTGTCATATTCATGCTGCTTTGCAGTCTTGTTTGTTCAGTTGGAAACGTTCAGTTTGATTGAAAATTGTGCAATTATAACGATTTTACCTTGTTGGCATCAGAATTCCGGACAACGCAAAGGTCGGAAGGGTCTGCGGCCCGGAGGTACACACCATTCAATAATGGCGCTCACTTCATGTGAGTAGGGGATGGCACTGTTGCCGTCGCTCACGGTGATGTCAAAGGAATAGCCGAATTTGAAGCGGTCCTTGCGGAAGCCAATCAGAGCCATAATGGCATCAGATGTGCCGTAGTTGCCGAAAGTTTGGCGGAACCACAATCCACTTACCAAAGGACCTCTGGTCATGTAGAACCCTAGGTTCATCTGAGAGAAATTCTGCTGCATCATGAACAACACGTTGGGAGAGAAGAAGCCGTTGGGCTCTCTTCTGCTTGGGCCAAGTGGAATCATTGCACCTGAGTGGAAGGTATAACGGCGGGGCAACTTGCCATCAGGGTTTTTGAAGAACGACTGGTTTGGCTCTACGATGTTATGAGCAGCAACACCCAGATAGAATTTGGAAGTATACATCATCCAGCCGGCGGCAAAATTGGGAAAGCCAACGGAGGTTGTGGGGAACTGCTCATTCGTGTTGCGAACGAAACCCTGAGTGGGGTCAATTTGATCCGAAAAACGGAGCTTGGTAACGTCTATGCGCTTGTCGGTGAAGGTTGCCTGCAAGCCGAATCGCATGTACAGCTTCTTATTCACGGCCAGCATGTAGGAATAAATCCCGCTGAAGCTGGTGGTGGTAAGCAAACCGGTACCGGCTACATCCCTGAAAGCCATAATGCCTAATCCTCCACCCAGGTCGGGGATGTGTTGATCCCAAGATGCGGAAAAGGAGCGGAATGTTCCGGGAAGTGAGGGCCACTGATTCCTGTAGTTCAGTGCAACCCTTCCGGCAGCACCGGCCTGACAAAATGCCGAACCGGCCATGGCAGGGTTGGTGTACATAGGTGCGGCATAAAACTGGGAAAGTTCAGGATCCTGAGCCTTGAGCGAGCCGGCAACCAACATGCCGACCATGAAGAAAGCGCTTCTGGTATAGGTTCTCATCATAGATGATATTTCTGCTAATGGACAAAAGTACAACAAAATGTGTTTTTTGTGCATGTTGTTTTCTTTTGGCTTTAAAATCTTTTATCCGACAACATTCTTTATCGGAATGCGTTCATTTAACGGATATTTGGAGGTTAAATTGTTTAAAAGCTATAACAAGTACATGGTGCGTCGGATCTGCTTCTACCTGTTTTTATTCTTTTACCTGCCCAACGCGGGGGCTCAAAGTGTGCTTTCCCAGGGCAATTGGTTTCAGTTGCGCATCAGCACCTCAGGGGTTTATCGCCTCACGGCAGCCGACCTGCGGAGCATGGGCATCAATACATCCGGGTTGGATCCCAAAACCATCAGAATCTATGGACATCAGGAAGGGATGCTGGATGAACTCCCCGCCGCATCGGTGCGCTTAGATCCGCCAGAGTTGCCGCTGATGGTAGTTGGTGAGTCCGATGGTGTTCTGGATGAGTCTGATCAGATTTACTTTTATGCAAACGGGCCCCATGTGTGGCGATATCAGTCAGCACTTGGCCGCTATGAGCATGTACAACATTTATATGATGAAGCTTCCCATGTGTTTCTGACATTTGGCGGGAAACAGGGGCTGCGTATGTCTTCACTGGATGCCGGTGTTGCCGTTCAGTCTGATTCGGTAAGCAGCATTGCGGCCGCCATGCTGTTTCATGAAAGCGATCAATACAACCTGAGTATATCGGGTAAGGAATGGCTTGGCGAACGCTTCGGCGGACAAACTGATGCCTATACCTTTAATCACGATTTGAAGGAAATTCAATCCGGCTCTTCGCTCCTGATGAAACTCAGGCTTGCCGGCCGTAATCCAGGAGGCTCGGGGTATTTCACCCTGAACGCAGGCGGCAGGCAGCAGTTCATTCCTATTTCGGCTCTGAATATCAACGATATCAGCTATATTGATGAAGAATGGGAAGGCCGCTTCACTGCCGCGCGAAACTGGCAGTTTACACTGAGTTACGCCCGACCTAATTTCAATGCCTATGGATATTTAGGCTGGTACGAAATTCACTACAGCCGCAATCTGGTTTTTTCAGGCAGTCAGTTTGATGTGGCTCTGCTGAATAGAATTCCCGGTCAAAAAAAGGAATGGCGCTTCCAGGGCAGTGGTTTTCAGGTTTGGGATGTAAGCAATGCCTATGCACCTGCTGCGCA
>CANHRE010000026.1 GCA_947463095.1 Flavobacteriales bacterium
AAAAACTCGGGTTCAATTTACTGCGAGACTCAAAGATTCAAAACGGGTTGACGGTTTTGGCGAATAAGTGTAAACCGCCGCTAAACAAACAAGGCTTCCAGATGTCTGAAAGCCTTGTGCTACTTTGGTCGGGATGACAAGATTCGAACTTGCGACCCCTTGCACCCCATGCAAGTGCGCTACCAGGCTGCGCCACATCCCGATGTTGTTTGCTCATTCCTGAACTCCTGGTATTCCGGACAGTTGCCTGCCCACGCATGGGAACGGATCTCCCTTTATGGGGCTGCAAATATAGCATTTCAGGCTGTTTTGCCAAAGACCGGTGAGGATTGTCTCTCAGGCCTACATCAATGCCTCTTCCAGCAACTCAATGTAGGCCGCCTGCGGGATTTCTATGCCGCCAAAACTGCGCAAATGATCCGTGATGTACTGCGTGTCCAACAGCGTAAACTGCTTCTCCTTCAGAAACGATACAAGAAACACCAGCGCCGTCTTCGATGCATCTGTCATCACATGAAACATGCTCTCACCAAAAAAAGCCCTGCCCATAGCCACACCGTACAAACCGCCCACCAGCTTCCCTTCATGCCAAGTCTCGAAACTATGGGCATAACCCAGCTCGTGCAGTTGTACATACACCTCAATGATGTCTTCCGAGATCCAGGTTTCCTCGCGTGCAGCGCAATTCCTGATCACCCCCTCAAAGTCCCGGTTGATATATTGGTCAAATTTGCCGCTGCGGTACAAACGCCCCAAGTTCTTCGATACCTTGAAATCTTCCAGGGGGATGATGCCCCGCATAATAGGTTCATGCCAGTAAATAGCATGGTTCTCATCGCTGTGCGCCATGGGAAACATACCCTTGGTATAGGCATACAACACCATATTGGGGTTCAACTCATCCATGGTTTTTACAGCAGCCCGCGAAAATATGTCGGCCACGCTGTTTTTTTGCGCCTTCATGAGCAAGGCCAAGCTGCAGAAATTTGCCGAATTTGATGCATTTCCCAACACCTTCGATGCCCGCTGTACGCTGAAAGGCCAATGGCATGGGTACTTTAAAAACGATCATCCCCTTGTGCTCGAACTGGCCTGTGGCAAAGCCGATTATTGCATCGGCCTGGCGCGCCTGCACCCAGACCGCAATTATATTGGCGTGGATGTTAAGGGCAACAGGTTGTGGCGCGGTGCCAAAACCGCCCTCGAAGAACAACTGCACCACTGTGCCTTTCTGCGCGTACAGATAGACCACCTGGAAGATTACTTCGCTCCTGGTGAGGTAGATGAAATCTGGATCACCTTCGCCGACCCGCAACCCGGAAAGCCACGCAAACGCCTAACCCATCCGCTGTTCCTGGAACGATACCGAAAGGTGCTAAAACCCGGAGGATTCATCCACCTGAAAACCGACAGCGAACTGCTGTTTGAATCCACCCTCGAGGTCCTTGCCGAATTGAACATCGAACCCCAGCGTATTGTGCGGGATGTGTATGTTCATGGAACACCTGAACCCGAACTCGCCATACAAACATTCTACGAGCGCATGTGGCTGGCCGAAGGCCGAACCATACGCTACCTCAACTTCAGGCTTCCCTGAAGGGCTCCAGCGCATCCATCCAGGTATCCCACAGGCTGAAGTCGGCCATGCCGGGAACATCCTCGCCCATACCATCTATGCTCACAGCAAAAGGCTGATCGCGTCTTATCCACTCTGTATCATTGGGGTCGGCTTGGGTGATGTTCACCATCCAGAGGGTTTCCAGCGGGTATCCATGCTTATGCTGCAGGTACTCCTCCACGCTGGCCGCATGCAGGATGCTGTGCGGTGATGCCGGGATGATGCCAGGATGATAGGGTAGTATCCAGGGCAGGTTTATGTCATACTCCGGACTTCCTTCCACCGCTTCCATGCCTAAAACGCTCACGCTGTCCAGGATGAATTCTGCTGAACTTCCTTCGGGGAACGCTCCGGTGCACATAGGCCCGTTGATCCAGGCAATAATGCCCTGTATCTGCGCAGCACCCAAGGTTTCCGGATGTGCCGGATCCATGCGGAACCCCACAAAATCGGCAAGCACTGCAGCGGCATAGCGCGCCTCCGACAGCGATCTGATGCTGTTGAACTTCAGTTTCAGCGTCATCTTCTTCTTCAGCGCAGCAAAGTTACTGTTCCGGGGAACTTATAACTCTTGCCGTCTGCACTGCTCACTTCAACCACATAGGCATAAACGTCCTGCTGCACCGGAACACCCTGATAGGTGCCGTCCCAGCCAATGGTTGCATCAGTGGTTTCAAAAAGCTTTTCTCCCCAACGGTTGAAAATGGTCATATGGTACGCATCAAAGTTCTGCACGAAGGGCAGGAAACGGTTATTGCCGTTGGGTCCTGCATCGTCGGGCGTAAAGGCGTTGGGTATGAACACGATGATGTCAGGCCCGATTTTTACCGGACGAACCATGGTGTCTGTGCAGCCTTTATCTGAAACCACTACCAAGGTTACTTGATAGATGGCCGTATCCTTACCGTAGGCAAAGCCCGGGTCGCGTTTGGTGCTCGAGTCTTTGCCACTACCGATGCCAAAGTTCCAGTAGTGTTTCAGGATGCTGTTGTCGGCAACTCGGCTCTTGGTATAAAACTGGAACTTGGGAAGCGCGATGGTGGTATAGTAGCTCGGGTCGGAAGTGAAATCAGCAACAGGTACCGGCCATACATCCACATAGGCGGGCTTGGATACCGTGGTGCTGCAAGGACCGGCGGTATTCACCATGGTAAGGCTTACGTTGTATTTGCCCCAGTTCGGATAGCTGATGCCCTGTGGATTGGCATCAGTGGAATTGCCTCCATTGCCGAAATCCCAAACATAGCTAAGCTGTGATGCAGGAATATTGCTGCTTGTGAGCGTACTGCTGAAGTTCACCGTCAGGGGCTCGCAAGCGGCCAACAGGTCTCCACTAAAGTCGAATTTCGGATAGGCATGGATAAACAACTGCATGCTATCGGCCACAGCAGGGCACACATCTCCGGCGGGCGCCACATTGCGCACCTTCAGCCACACGCTGCCTGTTGCCTTGTCGTTGGCGCCAGGTGTATATACACTCGTGGTATCCTGTTTGCTGTAGCTTCCGTCGCCGCTGCTGCTCCACTGCACACCGGGTGACCACAACAGCCTGCTGTTCAGGTTCAGGGTCTGGTCGTCGCACATTTTGGAAGGATCGGGGGTCAGGATGTTCAGTGAAGGGTTGCTTTGCACAAGGATGTCGAAGCTGTCTTTCATCTTACAGCCAAAGGGATCGGAATAAGTATATACCAGCGTATAGGGGCCTTCAACAGTAGATTTCTGGTCGCTTCCAGGCGTGAACACGCTGTTGCCGCTTCCGCTCAGGCGCTTACCACTCCAAACTCCGCTGCCGCCCACCGGACTCACAAAAGTTGGAGCCAGGTTGATGGCAGGATCGGTGCTGCATACCTTCATATCGGCAGGCATGGTCACTTTGGGCAGGGGCTTCACCACCAGTACACCGCTGTCGGCCGTGTAGCAGCCTGAAGCATCGTGTATGTATCTGAATTCCCAGTCCCCATCGCCGTTGGCCGGAATAAACAGGTGATTTTTCAGCACGGCGCCGCTCAGTTTGGAATCGGTTCGGTCTCCGTCTTTGCTGATGGCAATCCAGCGACCATCCGGAGGATTGGTCATGCCGTTCAACGTTACATAGGTGTTCAGGTCAATGGTATCATCGTTCAGGCAGAAGGTGGGGAAGGGCTGAACCTTCACCTTGGGCTCAGGAATGATCTTCACGCTGGAAGTATCGCGGGTGAAGCATCCGCTGATGGGGTCTTGAATGAAGAACGCCATCTCGTAATCACCGGAATAATAGTCTTCTGTTGGATCACCAAAACAAAACTGCCAGTTGGCAGGGAGACCTGTACCTTGGTTTTTATCTTTAACAAGGCTGCCTGTTGGTACGCCCGAAGGGGCCTTCAGTACCGTCCAGTTGTATAAAGCACCTGTTTTTACCCTCGGCAGGATGATGGACGAATCCATGAGCGCACAGCCTATATCCTGACACCAGATGCGGTCTCGTAACTGTACAATGGGATTGCCCTGAATCACCACCGTAAAGCTGTCCTTGTTGTAACAGCCGGTCTTGGGGTCGGTGTATTCACAGATAATCACATCGGATTTATTCCTCCCGCCCTGCAGGCTGGCATTGCTGATGTTCTTAGTTCGGTAGAAATAGCTGTTGCCCACCTGTTCTACCAGTGACGGCGTGGTGCGGCAGCTGTATATCACAGCATTGCCGAACTTGGTAAATAATCCTGATTCCAGGCCCAGATTCAGGTCGCCGTAATCGTAGCAACGCTTGGGAACCGTGGTTTTTAGGTCCGGGAGGGGCTTCACCTTCAGGCAGATGGTGTCACGGTCCTCACAGGAATGTCCTACCTCGGTGATGTTCAGATACACTTCATAACACTGATCTACCTTGGGTGATACCTTGTACGATGCTTTGGTGCCCATCGCCTGACTGGTTGCCAGATTGGTCCATAAGTAGTTTGGCGTGAGCCAGCCGGGCTTCGCAGTAGCTGTGATGGAAACAGAATCGCGCAGGCAGAAACTGAAATCCTTGCCCGCATCGGCAATCACGGTGTCGTTCACAAACAAATCAGCTGTGTCGCGGCCTATGCAGTTCCACTTCGTCTCCTGAACTTCCACCCGATATATGTTCTTCTTGTGTACTGTAATTACGCGGGTGGTATCGTTTGTGGGGAACCAGCGATAGCGCACTGTGTCGGCATGACCGGCATCAAAAGTGGTGTTTTCGTAGGTGCAGATGCGTTGATCGGGGCCTATACCCACAATGGGAAGTACCTTCATCAGAATGCGCACGGTATCTGTGGCAATGCAGCCGTTCTTGTCCGTAAGCCTCAGTGAAATGGCCGTATCCTGGGTGACTACGGCATCCTGGAATGTGTTGGTATCAGCCGGGTTGTGCGTATGCGGATTCGCCCAACGGTACTTGTAGGGGCTAACCCCGTTTACGATTATCGGACTCAATCGGTAGGTATTGCCATAGCACAGGAATGTATCCTTGCCTAGGTCAATGGCCAGTACCGGTGGAATAATCACCGTGTCGGAGTAGAATGTGGCACAGTTGGTCAGCGCACTGTTGATCATGTGGCTGATGATGTATTTACCGCCTTTCTTGAACTGAAAGGTATCCGTTTGCTTGCCGTTGCTTAGGTAGATTGGATTCTTGCCGGTGCTGTCCAGGATCTGCCAGCGAAAGATGGGCTTCCCTTTGAAGTTCAGTGACGGTGTGCTGTGCATGCGCAGCTTTCCGCAAATCAACTTGGTATAAGTACGGGTAGCCACGCTGCGGGGCTTCACCTTCACGCGGAAAGAGCGGATGGCCGTTCCAGGTGTAGGACAATTATCATCGCGGGCAATGGCCGTGAAGGAATACAACAGGTCGCTGGCTTGTCCTACTTTAGGAGTCCAGCAGAATTTACCCTTCTTTTCCCGGGCCTTGGGGTCTACAATGGTGAAAGTGGCTCCGGGAATCCCGCGGTTCCAGTTAAGTGTTACCGTGTCGGGCTTGGTTTGCTGTGGCGTGAACTGTACGTCTTTCGTGACCACTTCAAAACAGAGCTGCTCCCCCTCACAGACTTCATAGCTGTAAGGGCCGGCAATCTCCGGCGGGTTGTTCGGCCCACAGTTGGTGGCAATGAACTGCATGTCCCTCCTCGTGACACCAATCAACTGCATTTTGCCTTTACTATCTCGCCGCCATTCTCGTATCTCCATCACGATAATTCCCACCCAGGGACAGTCGCCGCCGGGCGTGAAAATCAAATCACCGGTGATGGAATCGCAATACATGCCAATAGGAGGCTTGGCATTGGGGTTGGTAGCTGATTTGCCGGTCGGGCCCTTGTACACGGGTACAGGATCCTTGGGTGTCAGCGGAGAATTATAGGAAGCCAGGCTGCCCTGGGATCGGAAGGATCCGGCCAGGCTGAACGATAGTGAATCCCTGTCTGCGCTGTCCAAAGCGCCGTTGTTGAACTGGTAGGGCTGGTTGCAGCATACAATCGCCACCGGGTCGTTGGTAAGTACCGGTGAATTGTTGCAGGGGGCGCGGCAGGCATTGATGTCGCACCAGGTGTAGAAAGTATTGCCCGCCTGCCCGGTGGTGATGCCCACGCTGCGCACATACAGCAGCATGGAAATGGTGAATTCGCAGCAGCCTGCCTTCATTGCAGCACGCAGGTCCAGCGTGCCTTTGAAGGTATGCTTCTCAATGCCGTAGGGATATGAACTTCCGCAGGGCTGCGCGCAGCGACTGCGCTCCTTAGAACAGGTCTTGGTGATGTCCACAATACTGCTGCGGGTCATCGCCAGGGTAAAGGATGTATTACAACTGGTGCCCTTGCCCGTTACCGATACCGCTGTGGGCGCCGTGAGGTTGCTGTTGCAGTTCTCACTGGTGCCGCACTTCGGACTCTGCCCCAGAACGTAACAGCCGTTGCAGTCGCGGTAAAAGTTATAAATCACCTCAAATACGCTGTCGCGAACACAGCGATATGTGATGTCCGAACCAACAATATGGTCGGCGCGAAGGGTTCCGACAGCAGATGCTGCCAGAAGAAAGAGAGCGGTTAATCTTGCCTTCATGGCTTCCTGTTCAGGATTTAGACATTAATGAGTTTTAAAACGTTGCCCGGATTTCGGGATGTTCAAAAATAATGATTTTCGCCCAGCTTTTATTCCCACCCGACCAAAGGGTTTTTCCTCGGCTAAAAACAGGCTTCCGGCAGGTCCCGCATCACCTCAGGTTGCATCTCTTTACCCACCCGGGATGCCCGGCTGTTCTTTTTACCGTAAAATTGCATCCCGTTTTGATGGACAAAGAGCTACTTAGCAAAGCCTTTCGACTGATGTGCGAAGCCAGAGCCATGGCCCGTACCTACGACGAAAACCGACAGATTACCAAATACGTGCACAGCACCAGCAAAGGCCATGAAGCCATCCAGCTGGCGCTGGCCTTCCAGCTTAGGCCGGAAGATTATATCTATCCGTACTACCGCGACGAGTCCATCCTGCTCGGCATCGGCATGCAGCCTTATGAGCTCATGCTGCAGCTGCTGGCAAAAGCCGACGACCCCTTCAGCGGAGGCAGAAGCTATTACAGCCACCCCTCGCTGAATCGTCCCGATATGCCGAAAATTCCCCACCAGAGCAGCGCTACCGGCATGCAGGCAATCCCCGCTACCGGCTGCGCCCACGGCATCAGCTACAAGGAACATCAGGGCTTGCTTCCCGATGGTCAGCAGCCCATCGTGGTATGCTCACTCGGCGATGGCTCCGTGACCGAAGGAGAAGTGGCAGAAGCCCTGCAAATGGCCGTGCTGCGCAAACTCCCAATCCTGTTCCTCGTGCAGGACAACGACTGGGGCATCAGCGCCAGCGGCGATGAAATGCGCGCCATGGATGCCTTCGACTACGCCCTCGGCTTCAAAGGCATCCGCCGCATGCGCACCACCGGCTACGACTTTGCCAAAAGCTGGGATGATGTACAAACCGCGCTGAACTACGTGCGTAAAGAACGCGCCCCCATGCTGCTGCACGCCAAAGTGCCCCTGCTCGGTCACCATACCAGCGGCGTGCGCAGTGAGTGGTATCGCGACGACATGAAACAGCACGAAGCCCTCGACCCCTATCCACGTATGCGCGACCTGCTGCTGCAAAACGGGTTTACAGAACATGAACTTGCCGCCGTCCAAAAAACTGCCGACACCTTTATAACCGACTCCTTCCAAAAAGCCGTCGCCGCCCCCGATCCCGCCCCGGAAACCGCCACCCTGCACGAGTTTGCCCCTACAACTGTAACCGATGAGCGCGGCGTGCGCGAACCCGAAGGTCGTGAACCGGTCATCATGGTGGATGCAGCGCTGTTTGCCATGGATGAAATCCTCGGCAAACATCCCGAAGCCCTGCTCTATGGACAGGACGTGGGTAAGCGCCTCGGCGGCGTGTTCCGCGAAGCCGCCACCCTCGCCAAGAAATACGGTGATGAGCGGGTATTCAATACGCCCATTCAGGAAGCCTACATCGTAGGATCCACCCAGGGTATGAGCGCCGTGGGACTCAAGCCCATCGTAGAAATTCAGTTCGCCGACTATATCTGGCCCGGCGTGAACCAACTGGTGACAGAACTCAGCAAGAGCTGCTACCTTACCATGGGGAAATACCCCGTGGGCGCCCTCATACGCATCCCCACAGGCGCCTATGGCGGAGGCGGTCCCTACCACAGCGGTACCGTGGAAAGCAGCATCCTGCCCATCAAAGGCATCAAGGTGGTGTATCCCAGCAATGCCGCCGACATGAAGGGGCTGATGAAGGCCGCGTTCTACGACCCCAACCCCGTGGTGATGTTCGAACACAAAGGACTGTACTGGAGCAAGGTGCCCGGCACCGAAGCCGCCCGCTGTCCTGAGCCGGATGCCGATTACATCATCCCCCTCGGCAAGGCCCGCGTGGTGCTGGAAGCGGATGAAAAACAACGCAACAGCGGACGAAGCCTGGGCATCATCACCTACGGCATGGGCGTTTACTGGGCGCTGGCCGCGGCGAAGCAGTTCCCCGGCAGCCTGGAAATCCTCGACCTGCGCACCCTCAACCCCTGCGACGATGAAGCCATCTACGCATGCGTGAAGCGCCACGGCAAAGCCATCGTGCTCACCGAAGAAACCCTGCATAATTCCTTCGCAGAAGCCATCGCAGGGCGCATCGGCAGGGAGTGCTTCCAATGGCTGGACGCACCCGTACAGACCGTAGGCGCGCTGGACGTACCTGCCATCCCCCTGAACATGGGCCTCGAGCAGGTTATCCTGCCGGGCGTAAACGGCATCAGCCGCGCCGTGCAGGACCTGCTGGATTATTAAATCTTCATTCCAGCAAAAAAGAACAGAATCTAGCCGCCCCTGCGGATGTTTTGGACGTGCCCCCGCCTTGCCTTCGACAGGCGGGGTCGGGCTATCCACTGCAAGTCCTCATGAAGCTGTGCTTCATTCCGGGCTTTCCGTTGCTATCCCTCACGCTAAAGATGCTTATTTAAACACATCTGTCCAAAATAATCGTTAGCCAATGTTCATATAGCGTCCTGCCATTGAAATGCAGAACCTTCCCAAAATAGTAGCAACTCTTCTAGAACTTAATATGCCCCCGCCGCTCGCTTTGCTCGGGCGGGGCAGGCGGCTCAACATGACAGACTTTATATGCTCACCACAACGCATTACTCATTCCAAACCAGCCCACCAACCATATCCAAACAACGCAGCAAAAAGACCGGCCTCAAATGATGGGAGTCGTTAAACGCAGCAAGAAGCCGCTAAATGCAAAGGAAGCTGCTCCCCCACCCCCACGGTGTCTTGCTGCGCAATCCAGTGGGGGCAGGCGGGAACCAGCACTTACCACATACCACTTATCCCTTACCACTATCCAAGCAGCCTTGATTTTTTGCTTACTTTTTCATCAAGGAAAAAGTAAGAGCATAGAATAGAATACGGTTGATTCAGCGAGGGGGGTAAAAATCAAAATCATCAAAAACAGAAAGCAAAACCCTTGATAATCAGCACACTAAATATTCAATAAAAAGGGATTTGGACAGCAGTTTTATTTAATACGAACATGCGTTGTTAAACCTGATGCTTCTTGGCTTGAATAATCGCCCATTCATCCCTCCTCATTGCATAAATCAATTCATCTTCCAACTCGCCGCTCTTGATCAGCGTTTGCCTGAACCTCGCCTCCAGGGTGAACCCATTCTTTTCCAGCACGCGCTGTGAGGCGAGGTTGCTGCCGAAAGGACGCGCAAACACCCGGTCTATGTCGTAGGTGTCAAAGGCAAACGCCAAAGCCTGTGCGATGGCCTTGCTGATGATGCCCCTGCCACAATACGCCTCGCCCAACCAGTAGCCCAGCTCGGCATTCCTGCGCTGAATGTCGCCCTGCGGGTGGATGCCAATGCCCCCGACCGCCTGTCCGTCCACCTCTATGGCGAAGATGTGAATCGGTTCATCCTTGGTAGCGAATTCAATAAAGGCCCTGCCGTCCTCTTCCGTATAAGGGAAAGGGAATTGGTCGGTCATATATCTTGCGATATGCCAATTGTTGGCATGGAGTACAAGGCCGCGCAGGTCGGACACCTGCCAGGGACGAAGAATGAAGGATTGAGGCATGACACAAGCGTTGAAATGAAAACCTTACCACTTTGAATGATGAACCATGTTGCAATAAGTAAAGCCTTAGCTTCTTTTTTGTTTTTCTGTTGCTAAAACTAATGATACATCCAGGCAATTCATTGGGAGATGATGCATGGCTATTTCCCAAATAATTTCGTAGTCTTTTCCGAAATACTCGTGGCTAATGCGATTTCGTAAACGGTACATCTCATCCCATGGGATGTTTGGGTAGGAATCCTTTAATGAACGTGGTGTGTTTTTCGCGGCTTCTCCGATAATCTCAAAATTCCTGATTACCGCATCTACGGTTTTGTAGTCCATTCGAAATTGCTGGAAATCGAGCCCCTGAATGTACTCCTGAACTCTTTTCATGGAAAGATATCCTCGAGGTATAATACCGGGTCTCGATCAGAAGGTTTCAAATGAATCGGATTTGATGTAGAATTTTATGTTTTATCCGATCCTTCAGGGCATTGGGTGTTACCAAATCAACGCGCAGGCCAAGTACCTCTTCGAGATATCGTTCCAAAGTAAAAAATTCCCATCCAATGGGCCTTGAAAATTCTACATACAGGTCAACGTCGCTTTTTTCATGTTGCTTCCCGGTGGCATACGAGCCGAAATACCCTCTAGATTGAACATGAAATCTGTTTATGAGCATGGGTTTAACTGCATGTAGCCTCTTTTCGATGTCAGCAGTTGTCAGCATAGGTGCAAGATAGAAAAAAAACAGGAGGGTGTATTGAGTGTACAGGGTAGAAAAGTTAGCGCTACACGGAGAAGGTCCGAATAGTTCAATTCGTGTAAAATCTTAAACCTGCGAGGTACTACAAACTTTTTAAAGCCATCTGCACCGCCTTTTCCAGCACTTCGATGGCGGCATTGGCTGCGTTTTGGGCAATGGCTTTGTGAATGACCGCGATGGCGTGCAGTTCGGCTTCCAGGAGCAGCTTTTCGTTTTCCAGCCTGGACGTGAATTCCGCAGCACTCAGTTCCCCTGTAATTCTAAGCTCTGCCATCAGAGACAACCGCTCTTTTCGCCTTTCCAGAAATTGGTTTACCACGGGCTTTACCTCTTTCCAGTCCTCGGAAACGGAACCTTTGATGGCCGCAGCCATGTCCGCCATGATTTCGTTTATATCAAATTGTCCCATATCAATTTCCTGCGTTATCGATTATTTTCTTGGCTTGTTCCGCCACCAGCATGGCATAGAAGAAATCCCGGAAGGTCATGGCGTTCAGTTTGATGATGCCCTTGGAAAGGGTATTGGCCGCACGGTGCTTTTCTTTCTCCTTGATCCAGGTTTCCAGCGTGATTTCATTGATCCTGATGGCGTTCTGATTCAATGGCTTGATCCTGTTCTTGTTCAAGATGGAGCGGAGTTCTGCTTCAATGTCTATGTAATCGCCTACATTAGACGTAAAACTCCTTCCGGCGCTGTCTGATTCCATCATGTGCAGATAGAACTTGTCTACCGTCTTGGCGAGGGAGGTAATTTCTTCCTGAAGAGCGGCATCATGCGAGGGCAATAACTGCACGCGGCAGGAGCTCATGGGCAGGATGCTCAGAAAGCACAGCGTGAAGAATAACACTGCCCTGAACCTCAGGCGGCGTGGCTGATCGGTATTTTCTGACGTGTACAATGTGATTATATCATTAGCTATGCAGCAATTTAATTAATCCTTAAACATTGAACAAGCTCCTCATGCCTTGTTGCATCTTAAAGCCACATGAGTGCGGCATATCCTTTAATGAATAGTCAGAACAATTTATTTCAACCTCCTGGCTGTCTCAATTCCCGAAACAATTCCTGGTACTTTTCCTTGAACAGTTCCTCTGCATCTATAGGGAAGGGATAGCCGTCGGGGCCTACGTAAATCTGCACGGTGCTGTTGTCCTTCTGCTGTTTGCGCAGCTTTTCGTACTTCACCAGCCAGGCGTCGTAGTGCTTGATGAGCTTGGAAGCCTGTTCCAGCAGCTCGGGCGGCAGGTGGTTGCCGTTGGCCAGCAGGGTGTCGCGGAGGAGTTTGTTGGAATGATAGATTACTTCATCCTCAAACACCGCATCGTATTCCTGCAGCCGGGAATAGGTGTGTTCAAAGGCCATGCGCGAGCGGTTCAGGTGGATGTATACCTGCCCGAGCAGCTCGGTGACTTTTTTACGCCATTCGAAGTCGCTGCTTTGTATCTGCGCCAGCCGTTCAAATTCGCGCTTCACCTCCGCTGTGCCGCGTTCGGTCTTCTTGTGGAAATAATACGCAATGCCGCTCGTGAGCACCGTAGTGACGATAGAACTGCCGAGGATGGTTTGGATGAGGGTATCCATAAGTGGGCGTTTTATGTAAAAATCAATAAAAAAACAGTAAAACAAAGAAGATAAATCAAGCAACCTCTTACTCCCCAGCCAGCTTACCCACTTGCCGGGAGCCGGCGCTGATGACTTCCCAATATAAAATACCACGTTCAGCGGGTGCAGGCATTGCTGCTACCGCAGGGCCTCGATACAGGCAACGCCCGTCGGGACTGTACAGGCTGAGTATGGCTCCGGAAGGCAGATTGCGCACGAAGATGCTCGCTCCGCTGCGCCAGATTTGGGTTGTCGGAGGGTTGGGGTCGGCCTCCAGACTGGTGGGCTTCGCCTGACGGCGCAAATCAAAGCGGGCATACACAGGGTAGTGGTCGCTGGTATTGGTGCCGTAACCGCTGATGTAGTTCTGCAGGTAGAACACCTTCGCAGAGCCGTATACATAGCAGGGTTTCATCCGCCGGTTCACCAACATATGGTCAATCATGTTGCTGTACGACACGGTGCTGCGCTGTCCGCTGAGGGTTAGTTCCCGGCTGGGCCATAGGTAGCGCGCAGTGTCGGCCAGTATTTTGCTGAAGGGTGTGGCGAGGTTGTTGTAAATGCTCAGGTCCAGGTCGTCGTTCCAGTCGCCAAGCACCATCACCTTATGCCCGGCGTGTTCGGTGTCGAGCAGGTCTTTCAGGGCTTCGGAAGAACGCTTGCGCAGGTCATAGGCATCGGCTTTTTCGGTATTGGTGCCGGTATTGGCCTTCATGTGCAAAACCACCACCCAAAGTGTGTCAGGGGCGCTTCCCTTGATGGACAGCATCACTTCCAGAGGCAGCCTTCCGCTGGCAAACTCGCGTTCATACACAGGCAGCAGGCTGCGCACGCGCAGCAGTTCGAACATGTTTCTGCGGAACAGCAGGGCGGTTTTCTGCACCTGTACGTAGTTGGTGATTACTCCGGCATAGTCAGGCAAATTGTTCAACAGTGCTTTCCAGGCGTTGGAGTCGGAAACCTCGCTAAGGGCCCATAGATCCATGCCGGCGCTTTGCAATACCTTGGTGACATTTTGCTGTTGCAGGGCTTCGTTGCTGGGGCCGTAGCCCGTGTTCCCGTACCACTCGATGTTCCAGCAGGCAGCCTCCAGCAGGGTATCGCTGCCGAGGTTGGGGATGTTCTGGCTGAACAGGCTCAGCGGACTGCATAACAGCAGCCATACGAATCGGGGGAAGCGCATCTTGCAAAAATCGTTTAAAATACCGTTCGCATAGGCTTACTTTGTATGTGAAATGAAACGGCTGCTTCTTTTGTTGCTTACGGGTTTCCTCTTCGGGTCGGCTTCTGCTCAGGTTACCAAGCTTACCATCTGTAAGGGTATGTCCATTAATTATTTCAGCATCATCACCTCAGGTAATGCGGTGGCCTGGAACTGGACCTTCCCCGGCGGAACCCCGGGTTCTTCCACGCAGCAGAATCCCACAAACATCACCTATCCCACAGCCGGAACTTACCGCACCGTGGTGGTAACCAAATTCAATACCGGCAAGGACACCACACAATATATTGATGTGGAAGTGATTGATGGCGACATCAAGAGCATCCCCATCGGGCGCGACACCACGGTGTGCGGCAGCGTGAACCTGTTGCTGGATGCAGGCAATCCCGGCGCCACCTATTACTGGAATCCCGGTGGCAAGGGCAACCGCACCAGGCTCATCACCTCAACCGGAAAAATCGGGGTGAGCGTGGTTACCTATGCCGGGCAGTTTCAGTGCGACAGCCAATACCGTGAAATCACCATCAGGCAATCGGCGCCGCCGGTGGTTGACCTGGGGGCCGACCGCTTCGTATGCAACAGCAATCCCATCACCCTCGATGCGGGTCCCGATGGCGCTACCTACGCCTGGAACCCGGGAGGCGAAACCTCACGAACCATACAGGTGGCGTCCAGCGGCATCTTCAGTGTAACCGTTACCAATGCCGATGGATGTAAGACCTTCGACCAGGTGGAGGTGAAGGACAGCTGCCCCATGTACCTTTGGATGCCCGACGCGTTTTCTCCCAACTCGGATAACCTGAACGATGTGTTCCTGTGGCGTGGTAACATGAAGTTTCGCACGTATGAATTCGCCATCTACAACCGCTGGGGTATGAAGCTTTTTGAAACCAACGACCAGTTGCTGGGTTGGGACGGACAGGCCTCCGGCAAAAGGGTTCAGGACGGCGTGTATGTGTACCGCCTCTCCGGGGTGGATACCAAGGGTAAGCGTCATTCCTGGAAGGGAACCTTCACGCTGACGTATTAATTCATAATCAAGGGCATGCTGCAGATACATTCTGTTCACGCAGCCGCAGGGTAACCTGAAATGCTGCCTGCCCCTCCGCATGCAGGGGTCGAACCGCGACCGTAAAAGTGCCGTTCAGCGTTTGTTGCGCGCCAGCCGGCGCAGCACATCGTTTGCGATGAACAACAGCCCAAACAGCATGATGGAGCTGAAGGGGATGTCGTAGCCCAGCGTGCGCAGGATTTCGGCACCCAACGCAGCGGCGATGGCCACAAAACTGATCATGCCGAAGATTTTTTCCGTCTTGCTTTCTGTTCCATTGCTTTGCGGCTGCTGCCGGAACGGCGCGTCTAAGGCCTGGTCTTCGCTGATGGCGGGTGCTTCATTGCGCAACACCGTGATGCCGAGGTAGTCGTGCAGCAGCACGGGCAACATGAGCAGCAGCGCCGGGATGAGGAAGGCGTTGGGGATGTAGATGTTGAAAAAGCGGTTGAGTCCCAGGATGCCGAGGAATGCAGTAACGCCTGCAATGTGCAGGGCTTCGCCCGTTTTTCTTCGGAAGGGAATCAAGCTCATGCGTAGAGCGGGAAGCCCGACATCAGCTGATGTACCTTCTTCTGAACTCCGGCCAGTGCCGACTCATTGCTGTGGTGGGTGAGGGCTTCGTCAATCAGGGTAGCAATTTGTCCCATCTCAGTTTCCTTCAGGCCACGGCTGGTTATGGCAGGGGTGCCGAGGCGCATGCCGGAGGTTACGAAGGGCGAACGGGTTTCAAAGGGTACCGTGTTTTTGTTGATGGTGATGCCGCACTTCACCAGGGTATTTTCGGCCAGCTTGCCGGTGATGTCATCACCTTTGGGGCGCAGGTCTATCAGCATCAGGTGGTTGTCGGTGCCGCCGCTGATTACCTTGTAGCCGAGGTCCACCATGGCTTTGGCAAGGGCCTGTGCATTGGCCATCACCTGAGTTCCATAGATGCGAAAGTCTTCGGTGAGGGCTTCGCCGAAGGCAACAGCTTTGGCGGCAATCACATGTTCCAGCGGTCCGCCCTGGGTGCCGGGGAATACGGCTCCGTCCAGGATGGCACTCATCAATTTCGGTTCACCTTTAGGCGTGGTTTCTCCCCAGGTATTGGCAAAGTCCTGCCCCATCATGATGATGCCACCACGCGGGCCGCGAAGGGTTTTATGCGTGGTGCTGGTTACAATATGGCAATGCGGCATAGGGTTGTTCAGCAGCCCTTTGGCGATGAGGCCGGCGGGGTGCGCAATGTCGGCCAGCAGCAGCGCTCCTACCTCGTCGGCGATGGCGCGCAGGCGGGCAAAGTCCCAGTCGCGGCTGTAGCTGCTCGCGCCGCAGATGAGCAGCCGGGGCCTCCACTCGCGTGCCTTTTCGGCAACTTTATCGTAATCAATCAGCCCGGTATCGGGTTCTACGCCGTAGAAGGCAGGCTGATACAGTTTTCCAGAGAAGTTCACCGGCGAGCCGTGGGTGAGGTGACCGCCGTGGCTCAGGTCGAAGCCGAGGATGCGGTCGCCGGGTTTCAGCACGCCAAGCATCACGGCCGCATTGGCCTGCGCTCCGCTGTGTGGCTGTACGTTTGCCCAGGCAGCACCGAAGAGTTCCTTCAGGCGGTCAATGGCCAACTGTTCTACCTGATCTACCACCTCGCATCCACCGTAATAGCGTTTGCCGGGCAGGCCTTCTGCATACTTGTTGGTAAGCACACTGCCCATGGCCTCCATCACCTGTCGGGTGACAAAGTTTTCGGATGCAATCAGTTCAATGCCTTCCTGTTGGCGGTGTAGTTCCTGTTCGATCAGGCTGAAGAGAAGCGTGTCGCGCTGCATGCCGCAAAGTAAACAAGCTGCTGCCAAACCTCAAACCCAACCAAGGGTCTATATTTCTGGACATTCCTTAGAAGTTGTACTGAGTGCCAACACCCTGTGGAGCTAATTTTGCAAACGGCTGTTAAACCTGAGCACATGCACATCATGAACCATTCATTGAACCGATCCTTCTTGCAGTTTCTGCTGTTGCCCGCGCTGGCGCTGAGCTTTTCTTCCTGCGTATCCAAGAAAAAGTTCCAGGCTCAGGTAACAAAGTATGAGTACCTGAGCGACTCCTGCGACAAGATTCGCTTCCTGTTGGATCAGTGCCTGAGTGAAAAATCCGGACAGGTATCTAAAATTCATGACCTTCAGATGGAACTGGAATCCATGAAGCGCAATACCAGCAGCCTGGTGAGCCAGCTTTCTGAGTTATCGGTAATTACCAAGACCCAGGCCGAGAGCATCAGCCGTTCCTTGGAAAACATCAACGCCAAGGAATCTTATATCCGCAACATGCAAAACGCCATGGCGCGCAAAGATTCGCTGAACATGGCACTAGTGATGGCCCTGAAAGGCGCGCTGAAGGATGTGAACGACAAGGATATCGACATCCGTATTGAAGGCAGCGCAGTGTTCATTGCCATCTCTGATAAGTTGTTGTTTCCCAGCGCAAGCATAGAGCCTGCTGCAGCATCAAAGAAGGTGCTCGGCAAGGTGGCTGCAGTGCTCAACAGCCGCTCCGACCTGCAGTTTATGATTGAAGGTCATACCGATAACAAGCCGGTACTGGGCGGAACCATACGCGATAACTGGGATTTAAGTGTACTGCGTGCTACGGCTATTGCCCGGGTGCTGCAGTACGATTATAAGGTAGATCCTAAGCGTATCACCGCAGCGGGACGCAGTGAATACCTGCCGGCGGCAGAAAACGATTCAGAACAGGGCCGCGCCCAGAATCGCAGGACGCGCATCGTGATATTGCCGCAGCTGGATCAGTTTATGAAGCTGATTGAAGACGGCACGCGCTGAGGTTGTTTAATTCTTACCAGGCAGTTCGGTAGGGGCAGTCCTTCGACTCCTAAAATCAGGGGCTGGCAGGATGACAGAGGAATAGAATTGGCTATTGCTTTGCGATTCCTGAATACAATCCCGGATTCAATTTTGTTCCGTTTTCGGATCGTAGCGTATCTGCCCGGCCATGCGTATGTATAACACGCGGCTGTAGCGGAAGAAGATAGGCAGCAGCAGCGCCAGGGAAGCAATGATGACCAAGAACCAGATATCCGGATCCTGAATGTTCAAGACGGAGCTGAGCAGTAAAAACTCGCTCACCAGTGTGGCTACCGTAAAGGCATAGCTCACATACATTGCGCCATAGTAGAAGCCGGTTTCCCGCTCGAATTTCAGGTCGCATACGCTGCAGTTGGGGTTCATCTCCAGCAATTTGCCGAGGTTCCAGATGGGGTATTTATACATCTTACCCTTGCGGCATTGCGGACAGCGCTCACCTGCGAATGCGCGCAGCCAGGAGGGCCTTTTGTGGTTTTGTGCACACATGGTTTTGCGTCTGTTCAGGAAAGAACCTTGCCCACAGCCTCCTTCAAGGTATGCACAGGCACCGCACCGCTGTGCCTCCAGGCAACGTTTCCCGACTTAAAAATCATGAGCGTGGGCACAGCCCTGACCCCATATGTTGCTGCTGCTTCCGGGTTGCGGTCCACATCTACCTTGATAACCCGTACCTTATCGCCCATTTCCTTCTGAAACTGCTGCAACATAGGCGCCATGGCTTTGCAGGGCCCGCACCATTCGGCATAAAAATCTACCAACACAGGTATTTCACCCTGAATGATTTGTTTAAAGCTTTCTTTAGCTGCCATAATCTGATGTTCAAAGTTCGACCTGTTGAATGGGGGAATTTGTGATAAATGTCACCCCGTTGATGGTTATTTCAAACGTTGGTGCAGGGTAGCCCAGCCGCCCCCGTTATATACATCCACGTTGCTTTTGCGCAGCATAGAAGTAGCCATGCTGCTGCGCGTTCCGCTTAGGCAGCAGGTGATGACGGGTTTATTCCAGCCCTGTATCTTTTTAATGTTGCTGCCCAGCTTGTCGAGGGGGATGTTCACAGCACCTTGAATATGGCCGGAGTTGAATTCTGCTGCGGAGCGCACATCGAGGATGACAGCTCCTTGTTCGCGCAGCTCCTTGAAGTTTGCTGAGGGCTCAAGGCCTAGGAGTTTTTTAATGGTGTTCAACATGTTATTATGGATGAAATTATAATTGAAAACTGTGGTTGTTGTCTGTTTAAAGCAGGGTGCTGGGGAAAACGTATTCGGAAATGGTGAACAATCCTGATTCGCTGATGGCCTTGAAGCCGCCGCGCACATCCACCAGATGGTCGAAGCCGCGGGCTTTCAGGATGGAGGCGAAAATCATTGAGCGATAGCCGCCCGCGCAATGGATATAGGCTGTTTTCTTGCGGTTCACCAGTTGCTGGCTGTCGTTGATGTAGTCCAGCGGAGCGTTAACAGAGCCCATCACATGTTCGCTGTCAAATTCACTCTTCTTGCGCACATCAATCAACTGCAGGTCGGGTTGGGCTTTAAACTGTTTGTTCAGGGTAGCCGCATCTATGCGCGGAATCGTTTCTACCGGGTTACCCGCGGCAATCCATGCTTGCATGCCGCCGTTCAGGTAGCCGATGCAGTTGTCAAAGCCCACGCGTGCCAGCCGGGTGATCACTTCTTCCTCCCGGCCGGGTTCGGCTATGATGAGCAACTCCTGTCGCACATCCGGCACCAGGGTGCCTACCCAGGTGGCAAAGCTGCCTTCAATGCCAATGTTGATGGACCCCGGAATGAAGCCGCGCGAAAATGCTTCCGCATCACGGGTGTCTATCATCAACGCATCCGTTTCGTTGGCAGCGGCCTCGAAGGCGATGGGCGAGAGCTTTTGCATGCCGCGGCGCATCACCTTGTCCAGCGGCATGTATCCGTTGATGTTCATCATCACGTTTTGCGGGAAATAGGAAGGGGGAGGGGTGAGTCCGTCCAGCACATTCTTGATGAACTGCTCGCGCGAAAGGAGCGGGTTCAGGGCGTAGTTGGCTTGTTTCTGGTGGCCAAGCGTATCGCTGGTATCCTTACTCATGTGCTTACCGCAGGCGCTGCCTTCACCATGGCCGGGATAAATGATGATGTTGTTGGCCAAAGGCATGATTTTGTGGCGCAGGGAGTCGAACAAATGTCCTGCAAGCTTTTCTTCCGTCAAGTCTGCAATCACATGTTGTGCCAGGTCGGGTCGGCCTACGTCGCCGATGAATAGGGTATCGCCGCTGAACAGGCTGTGGGGCTTGCCCGTTTCGTCATACACCAGGAAACAGGAGCTTTCCATGGTATGTCCGGGGGTATGGATGACTTCGATGCTGATGCTGCCCAGCTTCAGGCGCTCGCCATCGCTGGCAATATGGGCAGTGAATTGCGGCTTTGCGCCGGGACCATAGACAATATGCGCTCCGGTTTGAGCGGCTAAGTCCAAATGCCCGCTTACAAAGTCAGCGTGGAAATGCGTTTCCAGCACATAGCGAATTTTAGCTCCGTTGCGCTCGGCGCGTTCCAGATAAGGCTGTACCTCGCGCAGGGGATCCACAATCGCTGCTTCACCATCGCTTTCTATATAATAAGCGCCATGTGCCAGACAGCCGGTGTAAATCTGTTCAATCTTCATGATACCAGTATTTGATACCACAAAGGTTGAACGTCGGTGCTTTCCTTCCGGTGACTTGAGTTACTTCTGACCTTGATTTGCGTCAGGCTTGGTAGGATCTGTGTTGATCCGGCGCTGCTGTTTGATCAGATCAGCCAGCCAGCGATACGCCGATGAGTTTTCCGATGCCGAAGGTAATGGCAGCAGCGGCCAGTCCGAACAGCACCTGCCTCATCCCTGAGAACCATACCGTTCTTCCGGTAAACAGGGTGATGGCCGCTCCTATGAGGAACAGTCCGCAGGCGCTGAGCAAGGCACTGAAGGCAATGGCATTCCACCCGCTGGTGATGAAAAAGGGAATTACGGGGATGATGGCGCCAAGCGCAAACAGGAAGAAGGAGGCCAGTGCGGCTTCCATGGCGGAGCCCTTCAATTCTTCAGAATTGATGCCCAACTCTTCGCGTACCAGCATCTGATGGGCTTTGTCGCGGTCCTGCATCAGGGTGGCAGCCATCTCGGCAGCCTGGTCTTCGGGAATGCCTTTGGCCATATAAATGAGTTTCAGTTCATGCTGTTCGCCTTCAGGATTGATGACCAGTTCTTCCATCTCCAGTTCCATCTGGTTTTCGTACAGTTCCTGTGAACTTTTAACGGATATCCATTCGCCGAGGGCCATGGATAACGCTCCTGCCAGCAGTCCGGCGATGCCGGCCAGCAGCACTTCCGATTGCCCTCCGGTGGCGCCTGCTACGCCCATCACAAGACTGAAGTTGGACACCAAACCGTCGTTACCGCCCAGCACAGCAGCACGCAGCGCGTTGCCGCCAACCGAACGGTGTCGTTTTTCAAAGCGTGCCAGTTGCGCTCCGGTAACGTCTTTGTGGTTGCTGAGGATGTTCTTGAGGATGGCTACATGGGTGGTGTCGGAAAGGCCGGGCGCCGTGCCGGTTTTGCTGCGCGCCTTGGAAATATTGGCGGCCAACGATTTCTCCGTGTCCATCAATACGCCCAGGATGTAGTCGTTGCCGAATACCTTGCCGATGAGCCTCAGGGTGCGCGCGCGGCGCGAGGGCGGCGGCAATACCGTAGTTTCCATACCCTGACTTTTCAAAAAGGAAAATGCATGGCCTGCCTCGATGGAACTCATCTCCCGGAAGATGCGCGCCACAGCAGGATCTTCTTCATGATCGGCGAGGATGCCGTAAAGGAAGGCGGCGTCTATTTCGGTTTGAATGCTGGCGTTTACTGACATAAAAAGTGGATACGCGAATGTAGGGAATAGAGGATGACTACTTCGACAGGCTCCCCTACCAATCTGCTTGGCAGCCCGGTAGGGTCAGGCAGGATGACAGGAATTCAGGGTTGATAATTCCTGCACTGCAACAAACACTCGTTACCGGCGCGAGGTGCAGCGCTGTGGGTGCAAGGTTCGATGCGCACATCGCTGAAATGATGCTCAAACAGTGGCCTGTACTCTTCGCCATGGCCTCCAAAGGGCGGACCCACGAAGGGGAAATTGGTATCGAACAACACGCCGGCCAGTATTCCTTCCGCAGAAAGTAAATCTGCCATTTTAGCCACATAGGCATTTCTTAGTTCGGGAAGGATTGCGCAGAAAAAGGTTTGTTCCAGAATGAGGTCATAGGTTTCTTCCAGGTAGAAGAAGTCGGCACAGTGGATGTGTACCGCCGGCGTTGTGGCAAAGCGATGTTCCAGAATACGGCACAATTCAGGGGAAATGTCAACGAGCGTGATGTGCTGAAACCCTTGTTCTGCCAGCCATGCTGCCTCCCAGGCATTGCCGCAGCCGGGTATTAAAATGCGGCTCGACTTTTTGGGTTGAAGGGTGTTGATCAAGTGAAGGATGGGCGGGGAAGGCATGCCAAGGTCCCAGCCGGTTTTGCCTTCTTTCCAGCGGCTGTTCCAGTATTCCTGTTGTTTGATGTCAGTCATGGCCGTTTATGTTGCCGTTCCAGCGGATCTGGTTGCGTTGTAAGCTTACCAGTCCTTTTTGTTCCATCTTTTTGAGCAGGCGCGAAATCACCTCGCGGGAAGAGTTCAGGTCGTTGGCGATATCCTGGTGGGAAGCCTGTATATCTCGACTGCCGCCATTTCCGGCCAGGCGTTTCAGGTGGAACTCAAGCCGTTCATCAAGGCTATGGAAGGCAATCTGGTCTATCACCTGCAGCAATTCTTCAAAGCGCTCGCGGTAATTGCCCAGCACAAATCGGTTCCAGCTTTTATAGCGCATCATCCAGGCATCCATCAGCTCCAGGGGAACCATCAGCACCTCACTGTCATCGATAGCGATGGCGCTCACCTCGCTGGTGTCGCTCTTCATGGCGCATATCATGCTGATGGCGCAGGCATTGCCCGGCTTCAGGTAATACACCAGAAACTCGCCTCCGTCTTCACTTTCCCTGAACACCTTGATGCTTCCGCTTAGGACCAACGCCGTAGAACGGATGTACTGTCCCGTCTTTATCAGTTCCTCACCGGCCTGCACATGCCGCAGGGTGCCTACCCGCTCAAGCTCCTCCAGCAGGGCTAGTTCCAGCATGGAGAAACGCGCTTTCAACAAAGCTATCATCCTGTAAAATTAATACCGGAATATCAGCGCGACAGATGATTCGGCGCACAAGTTTGTGTGCGGTCTTGATGTTTCTTTGTTTCCTGATGACTACAGGGGGCCATAAGCAGGATGTTTCAAGTCGTGAAGACGTTCAATGGGTGGTGCGTGAACAATATGCCGCCTTGCTCATGCACGCACATACAGCGCCAAAGTTTGCACACCTCAACCTGGTCGAACACCTGCCTAAAATTGATGATTTCTGGTGCTTTGTGCTGGGCATCCACGCCGAAAAACACCCTTATCGGGGCAGCTCTTTTGAGCCTCATGTGAAGCTACATCTGGATAATGAAGACTTCCAAATCTGGACGGATTGTCTGTTCAAAGCCATTGATTCCCGCTTTGCCGGGCCCATAGCTTCCGACTGGAAAAACCGCGCTGAACAAATGGGCCTGCTCTTCAGACATAAACTGGGTCTGCCTCTGGACTAAAACTCCGCTTTCCAGATCATGATGAAGTCGTTCATGAAGTAGCCGTTTCCTATGTCGAAGTCGGCGCAGCGTTCAATGCGGAAGCCGAGGGAAAAATAGAAGTTGATGGCTTTGATGTTTTGACGGTTTACCTGCAGGCGCATGCAGGTGATATCGGGAAATTGGTTCCGCAGCAGCTGAAAGGAATGTCTGCCAATGCCACGGCCATGCAGCGGAGCCTGGATGTACCATTTGGCGATGAACAGTTCCTGCTTTTCCCGCAGCGCAACGCCCAGAAAGCCGAGGGGTGCTGATTCATCCTGAACAATCAGGAAAAACTGCTGCCCTTCCTGTATCTGTTTGTTCAGGGCTTCTTCGCTGTAGTTGGCTTCCAGCATATAGGCAATCTGTTCCTTGCTGATGATGCTCGGGTAATGTGCATACCAGATGTCATGCGCCAGTTGTTGCACTTCTTGGCGTTGTGACAAGTTCTGGCAGGGGATGAGTTGCAGCTCCACAGGGCGAAGTTCCTGATTAATCTTCATCTTTGTGAAGCAAAGATGACCTTAGAGGTAGCGCAGTTACAGACAGGATATCCGGGAGCCGGAAAGCCATTGCTGGCAACGCCCTTGTCATTTACCGCCCAGGCGGGTTCCCTGTGGGTGTTGGCGGGACATAATGGCGCCGGGAAGAGCACCCTGCTGAATACCTTATGCGGACTGGTACCTGCATATCACGGAACGGTTTCCTGGAATGGTTATCCTGTAGCCGGCATGGATCCCTTGAGCCGAAGTGCCATTTTTGCGTTGGTGTTTACCGCCCGTCCCGCAGCATCTTCCTTTACAGGCTTTGAGCTTACAGGTACGGCGCTGTTTAGGGCACAGCATCTTTCAGAAAATGCCCGGAATGAGCGCATCAGCAAGGCCCTGGAGCAGGCCGGCGCAGCCGCTTTGGCACAGGTTCATTTTGGTAGGATGAGTGACGGAGAAAAGCAAAAGGTGCTGCTGGCCCGAGCCCTGGCTCAGGAAACTCCAGTGCTGCTCCTGGATGAACCCAGTGCGTTCCTCGACTACACAGCTAAAAGGTCGCTGGCCCTCATGTTGCAGCAACTAGCCATAGAACATCAAAAGCTGGTTATGGTCAGCACCCACGATACGGAAGCCTTCCTGCCGCGTGCAAGCGACCTCCTGTTTCTGGACCGCAAGGGCAGCGCCCGCCATCTGGCTCATCCCGCCCAAGATCCTGAAACCGTCCAGCTGTTTCAGGACGCCTATTGAATTATTTCGCCGGATAACCCGCGTCGTACCAAGCCTTGAAGGCGTCCAGCTCAGTTTGGGTGGCACCGCCCGGAGGCATAGACCTTTTGTTGTACACCACGCTGTAAATCTTGCTGATTTTTCCCTTGATGCTTCCGGTATAATCATTGGGGTCATAGGCCCACTGAATCCGGTTGCTTCCTCCTGAACCATGGCATGAGCCACATTTGCTGTCGAACCAGGGACGCATGGTGGTGTGCTCAAATGCGGTGCTGTCTTTACTGCAGGAGGCAGAAAACAATCCGGTAAAGAGGGCGCAGCCAAGAAGTGCGCCAACAAGAAGCCTATTCCTATTCATGTTCTAATAAACGCACATCAGGCGGAAATAGTTGTCTCTGAAGCACTGCGGGTATCTAATTTTGTGTCGGGGCATCATGGCTAATACCTACTTCAATTTTAAGCAGTTTCAGGTGCTGCAAGAACATGCTGCCATGCGCGTTACTACCGATGCATGCCTGTTTGGTGCCTGGATCCAACTGCATCAAGCAAAGCAGGTGCTGGATGTAGGCACGGGAACTGGCCTGCTTTCGCTGATGCTGGCCCAGCGCTTCCCCGAGGTGCTTCTTACGGCCGTGGAACTGGAGTTGGGTGCCTGTATTGATGCGGCGCGCAATTTCTCCAATTCCCGCTGGAAGGAAAGACTGCACCTGGTGCAGAACGATGTACGCAGGTGGCTGCCGGAGCAGCGCTTTGATGCCATCGTGAGCAATCCACCCTTCTTTATCCGTGATTTGCCCAATCCGGGAGCATCAAGGAAGCTGGCACGTCACGGACAGGATGGGCTGAGCCTGGAAGTCCTGCTGGGAAGCGTAGATCGTCTGCTGCATCCCGAGGGTACGTTTCATGTGATGCTGCCGCCACCGGTGATGCTGGAGCTGGAGCACGCGGCGCAGCCTTACGGCTTCCTGATACGTCGCCTTTGTAGGGTGCAGCACCGGGCTGATAAACCTGCACATCTTGCTTTTGCTGCATTCTCCCGTGATGGAAGGCAGGTAATGGCCGTGGAGCAGTTTGTGTTGAAGGATGCCGATGCCTATAGCCCCCAGGCCCGTGAATACCTGAGCCCATTTTACCTCTATCTGGATGATTTGGGCAGCGCATGATTCGCCCGCTTCATTATAAATTGCCACATCATTTCACAGATTGATGAACGCTTCCCTTCGCCTCTCGCTTTTAACCGTCATGGCCGCCGGCGCCTGTACCTTTCACCGCAGCGCCCATATCCCGGATGCGCCGATGATGAAAACGCTGACCTCGGTATTCAATCTTCAACCCGGGGTTACGGTGCTGTACCTGAACGACTTTGTGCCCGATGTGCGCAAGGTGGACAGCGTGCGTTGCAGCCCCGGTTACCGGGTCAACTGGCTGCACGGAGCAGATACGGCGCTCCTTGCCGCCGACAGTGCGGCTGCAGCCATGGGTGCTTTGCATCTCTGGAGCGGAGGCTTTGCCTACACAGTTCCGCTGCGTAAGAGCAAGAAGACCTGGCAACAATTTTCATACTCCGATCCTCAGCATCGCAATGCCGGTGTTGCCGTGAAAGGCAGTTTTAACGGATGGAATCCCAAGGCCGGTGTGATGCTGTGGAAGGATGGAGCCTGGAATTTTGCCTGCTGGCTGGGTCCGGGAAACCACCAATATGTGCTGGTTCTTGACGGAACACACGAAGTGCGTGACCCATCCAACGGCGACAGCATCAGCAACGGCATGGGCGGCTGGAACTCGCTGCGCCACACCGGAAGCGCGGGGGTAGTTCCTTCCATCGCTACGAAGGCCTTCACCGGTACACAAGTGCGGCTGTCCATGAGCAAAGGTGCTCAGTTGCTGGCGCTTTGGGAAAATTATGAGTTGCCCTGGAAGGAAGAGGATGGTTTTGTTACCTTAGAAATTCCTAAGGAGGCGAAGAAATACGAACGCAGCCACCTGCGTGTATGGGCCTTTAACCAACAGCTAACCGGTAACGATGTGCTCATCCCGCTGGAACACGGTAAGGTCATTACCGATTCCGGCAACCTGCGCCGCAGCGACCTGCATGCCAACATCATCTACAACCCCATGATTGACCGTTTCTTCAACGGCAATACGGACAATGACCGCCCTTTACGCCGGGCTGACGTGCATCCTAAAGTGGATTTTCAGGGGGGCGATGTGGTGGGCATCACGCGGAAAATCCGCGATGGATATTTTACCCGTCTGGGTATCAACACCTTATGGATTTCGCCGGTGGTGCTGAATCCACAGGGGCCTTACGGCCAATGGCCGAAACCCGACACGAAGTTCAGCGCTTACCATGGCTACTGGCCGGTGAGCAGCACGCTTACAGATCCGAGGTTCTGCACAGAAGCTGAGTTGAAGGAACTGATCAGTGTGGCGCACAGCCACGGCATCAATGTGCTGCTGGATTATGTAGCGCACCATGTGCATCAGGAACATCATCTGTTTCGTGAACATCCTGATTGGTTCACCAGCCTGATGCTTCCCGATGGTACAAAGAATACCGAACGCTGGGATGAATACCGTCTCAGTACCTGGTTTGACGATTTCCTGCCCACCCTCAACTTCAGCAATCCCGAAGTGGTGGAACACCTGTCGGACAGCGCCGTTTGGTGGCTGGAACATTATCCCGCCGATGGTTTCCGCCATGATGCCACCAAGCACATACCCGAGGCCTTTTGGCGGGCGCTTACACGCAAGCTGAAGAAACGCATTGTGGACGGCGATTCAGGTCGCAACCTGTTCCAGATGGGCGAAACCTATGGCAGTCCAGAGCTGATCAGCGGATACCTGGGCAGCGGAATGCTCGATGCCCAGTTCGACTTCAACCTGTATGATGCAGCGGTGGCAGCCTTCAGCAAGCCGGATGGCATGAAGCAGTTGGAGGCGGTGCTGCGTGAAAGCATGGAATGGTACGGTAGCCATCACCTGATGGGGAACATCACCGGCAATCAGGATAGACCAAGATTTGTGTCGCTGGCCGATGGCAGCATTGCTGACGGTGCGAATACAAAGCAGGCTGGCTGGGACCAGCAGATTGTAAACAGCAACAGCGAATCGCTGCATCAGTTGCAGGCCCTTTTTGCATTTATGTGCGCAGTGCCGGGCATCCCGGTGGTATATTATGGTGATGAGGTAGGCATGCCCGGCGCCAATGACCCCGACAGCCGTCGGATGATGCGTTTTGACTCGCTGAATGCCATGCAGGCTGCCCAGCGGGATATGTTCAGCAAGATTGCCCGAATGCGGCGAAACA
This sequence comes from Flavobacteriales bacterium, assembly GCA_947463095.1. GTDB lineage: Bacteria > Bacteroidota > Bacteroidia > NS11-12g > UBA955 > REEB481. The sequence continues at coordinate 27,967 of CANHRE010000026.1, forward strand.
ATCTGGCGCTCAGCTACGGAGATCTGAAGGTAATCAGCGCAGATGCCGAAACTTTAGTCATTGAACGCAATTATTTTGGCAGGAAGATTGTATGTGTATTCAACAGGGGAAGTCAGGTCAGAACCTTTACCTTGAATGGTGCACCGGCGAATTCCCTTTGTGGAAACAAAGTTCACAAGGGAAATGGAAAGGTTCAGCTCAGCTTGGCCCCCAACAGATTTGATTATCTTTACTAAAATGAAACTCAATAAATTACTCCTGATTGCGGCGGGAATGCTGACTATGTTCAGTGCATACAGCCAGGACACCATGACGCTGCTGAACAGGGAAGTCATTCTGTGCAAGGTGAAAACCATCAACCGAAATGATGTGGATTATGTTCTATGGACATCCAGCTCAGGTCCTATTTATGGCGTGTCGAAGGCGATGATCCACAAGATTCAGTATGAAACGGGTGGTGAAGTGTTGTTGAATCCAATGCCCAACAAGGTGCAGGTCATTATTTCAAAGGATACCGCCTTGCAAGGAACCTATATGCAAGGTGTAGAAGATGCCCGAAAAAACTACTTTGGTTATGGTCCGGCGCGAACAGTTGCTGCAGGTATGGGTTTTCTGGCGCTGTTTACCAGTGGCCTAAGTGCTGTTCCTGCAGCCCTGATGGCGGTGCAGGCTCCGGAAAAGGAGCGGCTTGGCTTGCCCAACGAAGCCTTGTTTGACAACAACAGCCAGTACCGCGACGGATACCTGTATGAAGCCAAAAAAATTAAGAGCAAGAAAATATGGAGCTCTTTCGGAACCGGTATAGGATTATTCGTGGTATCCGTTGTAGGCCTGGTGGTGCTGTTGTAAGCTGATTGGGTCATTCTTAGGGCTCAAGGAAAAGTAGCGCTTAGCCACTCTTAGCAAGGCGGAGTGTGTTTATTTACGCACAATTTTACCATGCAAGACCCGCCTCAAGAGGTTGGAATGAACGGGAAATAGGTGTAATAAATAAGCGCAACATACGTGACGTATTCCTGTTGTCAGTATTGCCCACCGCTGCAAGAGTTATGATGGTTAAAAAAAGATTTTTGTATTCGGGAAGCCATGAAAATAGCCGCGGAACTTCAAGAACGTATCGCTCCTGATGTTGGGAAATTGGTCGTGCTGCAATGGAAGTGGCACGTCCTGACGCCCTCAGCGCAGAATGTCGAGTAAATCGGCTTCGAGGCTTTTTTTTGGGATTTCGGTGATGCGGCCTATTTCTATTCCATTGCGGTAAACGGCAATCAAAGGCACCAGCGTAAGTCCGGGCTTGGCGGCGAAACCGTTCTCATTGAGAGGCTTTTTGGCGCGGTTCACTCCACTGTAGTGGAAACGGTCTTCGGAGAAATTGCATTGGTCCAGCAGGGAAACAAGGCGAGGCACTTCCCGGCGGGTATCGTCGCACCAGGCGCCTCCGGCGACATAAATCTCCACGCCTTGCAGGGCATTGCGCAGCTGTGCCAGTTTTGCAGGGTCCGGTTGGTATAAGGGATGCTGGGTTCCCAAGATGTCCAGGAACTGCTGGCGGTTGCTGGGGGTGCCAATGTCTTCGCGGTCTGATTCGATGTTAACATCGCTGATCAGTTTGTTGTATATGGCCATGCTGTTGCTGTTGGCAGGACTCATAGGGAAGGTGTCCGGCTTGAGGTTGTTCAGGCGCGCGGTGTCGGGCATAATAGGGCGGTGCAAACTGTCGAACATCATGGAATCACCTTCTGCAGGCATTCGTACAAATCCATTGGAGGGTGCAATCATCACGGGAGCCGGAGCGGGAAGCGGCTTGCGGTTTTTACAGGCAGATGCCGCCACAAGCACAAGAAGCAGGATGGTTCTGTTCACCTTGCAAAAATAGCAAGGCTGATGAGGAATTGTTCCATTAGTTTTGAAGCCTCATGGCCATCACCCTGAAAGAACTGCAGGCGCCTGTTAAGGCTGAACTGGCTGTTTTTGAGCAGCGATTTGCCATGAGCATGAAAACCAGGGTTCCGCTGCTGAATACCATCATGAACTACATCATCAGGCGCAAAGGCAAGCAAATCAGGCCATTGTTCGTGATGTACAGCGCCCGACTCTGCGGCAAGATCAGCGAACGCACCTACCGCGCCGCCTCGCTGGTGGAGCTGCTGCATACCGCTACCCTGGTGCACGATGATGTGGTGGATGAAAGCTATGAACGCAGGGGCTTCTTCAGCATCAATGCGCTGTGGAAGAACAAAATCGCTGTGCTGGTGGGCGATTATCTGCTGAGCCGGGGTTTGTTGCTGAGCGTGGAACACGACGACTTCGACCTGTTGAAGATTACCAGCCGTGCTGTACGCGACATGAGTGAGGGGGAGTTGATGCAGCTGGAACGCAGCCGCTTCCTGGATATCACCGAAGATATCTACTTCGAGATCATCCGGCAGAAAACGGCGTCCCTCATAGCTTCCTGCTGTGCCATTGGCGCTGCTTCCGCCGGAGCTGATGCCGGGCAGATTGAACAATTCCGCTTTTTTGGCGAGCGCATAGGACTGGCATTTCAAATCCGCGATGACCTGTTCGATTTTGGTGATAACGACAGCGGGAAGCCTACCGGTATTGACATCCGCGAGAAAAAACTCACCCTGCCGCTCATCTACGCGCTGAAACAGGTTTCTTCCGGTGAAGCCAAAAGCATCTTGAGACTCATCAAAAGCGATAAGCCCGATGCTGAAAAGCTCAAGCTCGTTACGGCTTTTGTGTCCGCCCACGGGGGAATGGATTACGCCCGCGAAACCATGAACAGGCTGAGGGAAGAAGCTTTTGAAGCCATCAGAGGCCATCTGGAGAAGCAGAATGCTGAAGTGGATATGCGCAAGCTGGTTGACTTTGTTATTGACCGCAAGCACTAAAACCCTGCCGCCTCGGTTTTTGCTTTAATTTCGCAACCATGCTTACCGCCAGGTTCAACGGCAAAGAAATTCAGCTTGCACAACAAGACGGACTTTGGGTTCCGGAAGGTATCCATCAGGTGGATATCCACCCTATATCCGACCGACGCTTTCATCTTATTGCCAACAACCGCAGCTATGATGTAGAGGTGCTGTTGATGTCGGCTGCCGAGAAAAGGATAACGCTGAACATCAACAACCGCATTGTTGAAGTGGTTTTGAGCGACGCTTTTGACCGCTTGTTACATGATTTGGGGATGGATAAAGCTGTTTCGCACAAGGTGAACAACATCAAAGCTCCTATGCCTGGTCTGGTGCTGCGTATTGAAGTGGAAGAGGGGGCAGAACTCGCACCCGGCGATAAGGTGCTGGTGCTGGAAGCCATGAAGATGGAGAATGTGATTAAATCACCCGGCTCTGGCAAGGTGAAGCAAATTCTGGTGAAACCCGGAACGCCGGTGGAAAAGAACCAGGTGCTGGTGGAACTTGAATAAGCCGCCGGAGGCCGCCGCTTCCCCACTTTCTCTTTAATTTGCGCCATGCCTTTCCGTTGGCAGAAGTCGGCGCCTTTGCTGCTCCTGGTATTGTTCGCTATACCGGTGCTGATCAACCTGGACCTGATGCCGGTAGCCTGGCTGGATGAAACCATGAACCTGGATCCCGCGGTTCAATGGCATCTGAAGGGTCGTTTTATAAGTGCCCTGTGGCCAAATCAGGGCTCCGAACAGCTGTTCATGTGTTACCTGCCCCTGCTGGAATGGCTGCACATGCTGAACCTGCAGTTTGTTCCATGGGAAATGTTCTGGGTACGCCTGCCATTTCTGCTGCTGTTCGTGGCGGGAGCCTGGAGCTTTTGCCTGCTTTTGATTCGGGAGCTGAAGCTGAATCCAGCCTGGTGCCTGCTGTTAACGGCATTGCTGCTTTTTGATAAGTCCATTTTCGAACTGCTGCGCAGCGTGCGCAGTGAAACCCTGGAGCTTTCGCTGATGGCCATATGGCTATTCCTCTGTTTTCGAAGGCCCACTAACCTGTTCATTCCTTTGTTGGCCGGGTTGCTTTTAATGGCTCACCCCAAGTTATGGCCGGCCATCGGTGTGGGGATGTTGTTTCAGGTTCCGTTAGTCAGGGGCAGTTTTCGTTTGTGGCTGTGGCCCTTGCTTGCGGTATTGCCGGCGTTAGGTTATTTCTATTGGCTGGATGTGCCCATCCTGGCATGGTGGAGGCAACTGCAAGGGCAGGCAGCCATGCACGGTGCGCACGGGAATAGGGTTTTTGAACACCTGGTTAGCCGCTACTGGCCCTATTTCAAAGAGCAGCCCTGGATGCCCATGATGCACCTGCTCACCTGGTGGCCGGCCTTGAACCTGTTGCGCCGTCATCGCTTTTCGGTTTATGCCATGCCTGCCTGCATGTGGATGGTTCAGGACCTATGCTGGATGCTGCTGTTGGCTCCTCATCACCGTTACCTGCCGCCACATCACCTCCTGATGTATCTGGTTTGGGGCCTATGGCTGGCGGATGGAAAGCACCCCTTCAGGCCATTGTATCGCTACATCGTTTTGGCCATGCTTCCCCTTTTGTTATTCCCATACATAAGCAGGATGGGACTGGGCTTCCTGCAAAGAGCGGAGCGCAATCCCAAGCCAGTACTTCGCTGGCTGGAACGCGAGATTGGTTCGCCAACGACAGGGAAAACGCTGATCATCGGCCAGAGCATTGCGCACTATTATCTGATGCGGCAGCGTGATACGAACCTACACTTTGCCTTGGAGATTTATCCGCAGAAATTCAGGTTCAAGGACTACCGTCAGGTGTATTACTTAGGACATCGTATGCTGGATGCTCCGGGAATCCTTTATCCCTTGCCGGCATCATTTATGCCCATGGCAGAAACCTGGAGTCCGACCTATCGCGGGTTAACGCTCACCAGGGTAAAATCTGAAGCGGAGATGGAGGCCATTGTGGGGCCGTACCGTATTCCTTATCCCTGAACAGAGGTAATTCCAGGGCTCAGTCGGGGTTGTTGCTGATGTATCCGTTTTTCTTCAGAACAGGCGTTTTGGAGCCTTCCTCTTCAACCAGCGAGATTTTCGATATGAACTGTTTGTCACTTTCCGGCACTGCTTCCAGTTTTATCCCCAAGCGCAAATAGGCTGGTTTTAATAGGTCGTCGTTGTGGTTGGAAGCCTCGTAAATGTTTGAGGATGCCGGCGGCGTATATACATGCATTGGAGGGGCCACAGGAGTATGTATTGGTGCCACGGGTTGTTCTTCTATCAGTTCTGTTATTTCCAACGGCAGGTGCACCATATCCTCGGGTGCTGGTTCCTCGCTGGAGTCATCATACAGAGAGAAGTTATCGTTAAAGCTGGTAGCAATAACGGTTACGCTGAGTTCTTCGTTCAGGTCGGGGTTAAGCGTAACCCCCATTTTCAGTTTTGCGCCCTTGCCGGCTTTATCCTGAAGGAAGCTGGTGACCGTTTTTATTTCCCTCATGGTAGGTTCATCCGCACCATGGACAATGTTCACCAGCATATGGCGGGCGCCATCCAGTCGCATGTTATCCAGCAGTGGAGAATCCAGGGCGTTGGTAACGGCAATTTCGGCGCGGTGTTCACCGGCACCTGTACCCATTCCCATAACGGCCCTTCCGCTGTTGCGCATGGCTGTTTCTACATCCTTGAAATCCACATTCATGTAGCCGGTGCGGGTGATGATTTCGGCGATGCCCTTTGCGGCTGTGCACAATACGTTATCGGCACTGGCAAACGCCTTACTGATGGGTAGGTCCTCGTACATCTCAAGGACCCTGTCGTTGATGATTACCAGCAGTGCATCTACATGTGGGCGCAGTTTTTCCAGACCCTGTTCGGCCTGTCTTCTTCTGTCGGGGCCTTCATCAACAAACGGTATGGTTACGATACCCACGGTGAGGATACCCATCTGTTTGGCAATTTCTGCGATTACCGGAGCAGCCCCGGTTCCTGTTCCACCGCCCATGCCTGCAGTAATAAACACCATTTTAGTATTCTGGCGCAGCACGTCTGCAATTTTGTCGGCGCTTTCCAGGGCCGCTTTTTGACCCATATCGGGTTCAGAGCCTGCACCCAGGCCTTCTGTAAGCTGCAGTCCCAGCTGGATTTTATTGGGCACGGGACTGCTTCGCAGCGCCTGCGCATCGGTGTTGCATACGTAAAATTGAACGCCTTCGATGCCTTCTTTGAACATGTAGTTCACGGCATTGCTGCCGCCGCCGCCCACACCTATAACCTTAATGATGGAGGTGCTCAGGGTGGGTATGTCCGGGGTGAAATTGTTGAGTGGCATGGTTTGGTTTATTTGAAATCGTCTATACTCTTATCATCCAACAGGTTGAACAGTTTTCCTTTAAAGAAACTCAACCAGGTGGGTTTAGCGGTTCTGGGTTCCTGTGTGTCGTAGGTTTCGGCAGGCTCTTCGGGTTGAAGCATGCTCGCGTCGAAGCCATTTAGCACCAGCCCTACGGCGGTGGCATACATGGGGCTTTTCACCTCATCAACCATACCTATTCCCAGGTGTTGGTTTGGTACACCCATCTGGGTATCAAGGCCGGTAATGCTTTCCATGAGCAGGTTCAGGTATTGCAGGTTGGCACCTCCACCGGTGAGTACAATGCCTGCAGCC
>CANHRE010000027.1 GCA_947463095.1 Flavobacteriales bacterium
CAGCCGGCTTTGGCTTTGTGATACGCCCCCCAGGAACATGGCCCGACGCGGGAGGGCCATAATCCCACGCATGTTGAACCTAGGTATTCTGTGCAGCAGCCGGCTTTGGCTTTGTGATACGCCCCCCAGGAACATGGCCCGACGCAGGAGGGCCATAATCCCCAAACCCCGCCGCCGAGCTCGCTCGAGCGTCCCTCGACTCCTACTGGATTGCGCAGCAAGACACCGTGGGGGTGGGGGAACGAAGCCGAAGGGAAGGGCTGCCCCTAAAAGCAAGTTTAGGTAGGCTCGTATGCCACCGGGCACAGCATGAAATAATTCATTCACTATTATTCCAGCGCTAAGTGCCGGGTTGGTGGTATTACTCAGATTTATGGTTTGAAGCAGGAGAAAAATGACTAAATTCGTTCATCTGATAAAATAAAATAACAAATGATCGATAAGCGCAAAAAGTCATATAAAAGTGCCAATCGTTATAAAACGCTGGTGAATATATTGGGTAAACAATACATCAGCGGTAGCATTGAAAGTCCTATTGACTTTATCAGCATTGCAGGGCGCGGAGTTAACTCAGGGGTCATCAATAACTTCCGAAATTACTTCGGACTTACACGTGATCGCACGGCTGATTTGTTGCAGGTTTCTGAACCTACGCTTTATCGTTGGACAAAAGCTCAGAAAACACTTGATAGGAACTACTCTGTACAGCTTTTTGAATTGGCCGATCTGTTCCTTTTTGGCATTGAAGTAATGAACGGCAGCGAGGATTTTTTCAAATGGCTTGAACTACCTAATACTGCCTTAGGCGGAATGGAGCCTATGGACTTACTTGAAGTACCCGAAGGGATTGCAAAAGTCCGCGACTTGCTGGGGAGGATTAAACATAGCGTTTATAGCTGAGTTTTATGCGGATGTTCAGGCTATGCAACAGCGCATACGCATCCGACCTGAGCGGGCTTGGGGCAGCCCTGTTTCCTGGGCGTTGGAATAAGGCGGGCACACCGGTATTATACACCAGTGAACGACCGGAAACAGCGTTGCTGGAAATGCTGGTTAATGTGCCGCCCATGTTCATGCCCGAATTGATACTACTCACTCTGGAAATACCGGTTGATTCAATTTTAACGCTGTCTCCTTCCGATTTGCCCAAACATTGGTATCATTACCCTGCGCCCAGTATCCTTGCAGATCTGGGACAAAACTGGATAGACGAAAACCGCTACCTTGCCCTGATGGTTCCCTCCTCCGTGGTTCACATGGCCTATAATGTGCTTATCAATTGCCGCCATCCGCAAATAAATATGCTGCGTCTGATACAACAGGAGCCTTTTTATTTCGACACCCGCTTGAGAATAAGGCACTAAGGACGGCAGCAAAGCGTTTTTGAGCAGACTCCTCCACAGCTCTTTACAACGTGTGATATTGAGCCTGCTGTCTGGTGTCCCTCGGCTTCGCTCCCCCACCCCCACGGTGTCTTGCTACGCGTCATAGTGAGTTCATCGAACTACAGTGGGGGCAGGCGCTAGAGTTAAGCGAGCAGCGGTCACTGAGTAGGCGAAACGCAGTGGAGCCGTATCGAAGTGGAACCGCGTAGCATCTCCACAACGCTCGTTTGCGGTCCGGTGCATTTCCCCAACGCTGCGCTACCGCCTGCCCCGTAAGCGCAGCGACAGGGGGACAAGCTGATACGCCTTCGGCTACCGCGAGGCAGTGCTCCCGGTCTTAGACTCAATGACCGGTCACTGAGTAGGCGAAACGCAGTGGAGCTGTATCGAAGTGTACCGGGTGGTTGCCAAGCTAATTACAGCGAATATCAAAATTCTGCCAATGTCACTTCCCCAACACTTCGCTACTCCGATGCATCTCGATACGCCACCGCTTCGCGGCGGCTACCGCGAGGCATTGCTCCCGGTCTTAGACTCAATGACCGGCTGCGGTCACTGAGTAGGCGTATTAAAGTGAAATTGCACAGTGAATGACAGGGGGGTGATAAACCTGCCATAATATTATCCATTATTCATTATCCATTATCCATTTTTTTGGTGGCTTCCCACCGGTTAAAAGTTGATACAATGCATCATTGACATAATAGTTACCTGTTCCCAATTTCTTTTTCACCAACAAACCATCCTCCGATAATTTGTTTAGGTAATTAGCTGCTGTCAATCTTGATACCCCCAGGTCACGAACAACAAACTCAATTTTGGTATATGGATGCTTAAATAGGTTGTTGAGTAACTCCTGACTGTAGAATTTATAGTGATCCCTGAGCCGGTGCTTGAATTGCAGCATAAGGACTTTTATAGCCTGAATCAATGCTATGGTTGCCTTGGCGGTCTCTTCGACGCCCTTAAGCATAAATAATATCCAATCTTCCCAAGAAGCCTCATCCCTGACTTTTTGCAAATGAGTGTAGTAGTCTGATTTGTTTCTGATGATGTAGTTACTGAGGTAAAGGATGGGTACAGATTGGAGTTTTTCCAATATCAGATAAAGAATGTTTATAATTCTGCCCGTCCGGCCATTTCCGTCATAAAAAGGGTGGATGCTTTCAAATTGGAAATGAATGATGGCCATTTTGATCAATGGGTCATAATCCTGAATTTTCGGATTATTGATATACAGCTCGAGATTGCTCATGAGCCGGATGATCTCATCAGGATTTTGAGGTGGGGTATATATGACCTCGCCGCTTAGGGCATGCTTCAACGATGTGCCCGGTAATTTTCTGAAACCTGCATGATTCATTTCCAGAGTTTGCTGAATCAACAGAATGGTTCTGTTGGTCAGAATCCCTTCCTTGGATAGTAACGTATAGCTTTTCTTCAGGGCCGCAATGTAGTTCTGGACTTCTTTGGCCTGAAGCGATTTGAATCCGTCGAAATGCAATTCGGACTTAAAAAGGGCGTCATGAGTGGTAATAATATTTTCTATCGCGGAACTGTCTTTAGCTTCCTGGAAACCGAGTGTGTTGATCAGGATGCTTTGATCCGGAATGGTAGAGGCAATTCCTTTAAGTTCTGCTAAGGCAGCATGTGCTGAAGGCAGGGCCTTCAGGACCCTTTTGGTTTCCATATCGAAATCAAGAGGCAATTCAGTTGGTTGCCAGGGTTTCACTATGTAAAGAAATTAAGATTATCTATACGAAGATAGTTTCTTTTGATTAGGAAAGAGGGAATTCTTTACCTAGTGTGCAGCGATTGAATAGAGATCGGTATTTGCGATGCAGATGAATGCCGGAGGTGACCTAGGTGCTGACGTTTATGGCGGTAGGATTCGATTTCCTGCTGCGTGTCATTACTCATTCCTTTGCTGCTTTGTAGGGAGCGAACCACTTCCCGTCCTTTTGATTAACCTCACCCTACCTCAGGATCACGGCCCGACAGAGGAGGGCGGTTATGCCCAGCAGCTACACAATGCCAATTTATAAACAGTCCGATGTTGGGAGGGACTTATAAAAAACGGGGTACCTTCATTAGCGGTAGTAATTAATTTTCTTGCCATGGGTAATGATTTATCAAATCCTCTTTACTTATCAATACCCATTTATTGTCTTGTTGTGAAAAATTAATTTTAGTTTTATCAAAGTATTTTCCATTCGCATAATTGTCTGAAGGCTTGATACACTTTTTCGCAATTGTTACATGCACTACACTGTCCAACTTCCAGAAACAAGATAGGTCTGTAGAGTCTGTGTGATATTGTCTTATAAACTGTTCTATGAGTTTAAAGTTGTCTTTAGGGTGATTCATGAGAACGGAAACACTAATGTTGTTATAGTATAGAATATAAGTGTTTGCTAGCTGTTTTTTTACACAGTCACTTGCTTTAGTAGTGTCTATAAATTCTACTTTCCCGTGTTCGATCGGTTCAGAAACAACTTCGTTTACGTAAACATTGCAGTCCGATTCTCTCATGTATTTCTCATGCTTTTTCGGTTCACGCCTGAAACATGATGTCAACAAACAAGTAATTTGGATAAGTATAATTGTTGGTTGCCTCATTTTTTTTATTCCTGCGAACGTTTTGCAGCTACAAGAAGTTGGCGATTTCGAAGCACTAAACTGTCTGCCAGCACTGAACTTGATACGAAGAACGAAAGTTTGTTGAACCACAAAACTGTCATACGAAGCACTGAACCGCCAATTTCTTGTAGGTGCTGTTACAAGCTGGGCTTCTATTTGGCACTATCGCGATGTTCTTGTGTGATTTCGTAAGTCCTTTTAGTATATCTTTCACCTTTTTTTTCAACTAACCATCCTGTTGTTAAAATATTATTAGTGGTAGGTGAAGGTCTATACCATGAATATATTAATTTCTTATTGTCATTGAAATTTATTTCTAGCGAATCACTATTGAAAAATTGTGCCGCAGTTAACGGCTGTTCTAAACTTTCTATAGTTTGATAAGAACTATGTTTACTAATGTTTATAGATTTGACTTGGCGATTATTTAACCAAGACTTTATAGTTACACCAGTATCTGTTGAGTTAATTATCTCGAATTCTGATTTGTAAATTAAACTTTCTGTTTTTTTACAACTACTGCTGTTTAATAATAATATTAAACCAGTAAATATTAAAATATTTGCGATGTTTTTCATTTTGACTTTTTTTAAAAAATTAAAAAATGGGATGGATAAAAGTTTACTTTATCCATCCCTATAATTGATTTACCAGTTATCAAATAATTCCTGAAGTAAATTTTCAGTTGAATTAGTGTGATCATTAAACAAATTGGTTCGCCATTCAGTCCAAGTTTTAGACTTTTTAAATGAAGTCTCAATTTGACCTATCGAGTAACCATTAACTCTATCAATTGGCCAGTCCGTGCTACCTCCATGACCTCTAGTATTTCTTTGGTTTTCTTCATCAATTAAGTCAACAACAAGAGGTGTATACGTAGAAAAGAAATCTATATCAGCATTAAAGTCTATTCCTGCTCTTACTCTCTCTTGATACGAATCTGTGCCACCGGTTGTCATTGCTGCATCATTTGCATCACCGTAGGAACCATAACGCCAGGAACAAAATACCCATTCAACTCCCTCACCCCAACTTTCTGCCACTCTATCTTCACCTGTGTTAAATCCATTCTTATTAAAACCCCAGTGGGCATAATGTGCTATTTCATGGATAGCAGTTCCATAAATAAAGTCAGAACGCCTATCAGGATTATAAAAATCCATTATTGGAAAAATGCTAAATGGACGCGTCCATGGATGAGTTGTGGCATTTTTGCTTGTCTTATTTTTGTCATGTGCTGCAATATGTAAACGAGGATTCCAAAATGTATTTGATGGGGGAGCTGTTAATGAAAATTGACTTACTGCCTTATAGAAGTAGTCGATACCTGCCCTGAAAATATGTGCGTAATGTCTAGATTTACCGCTATTTATCACTAAGTTCCAATCACCTCTTTGATGCGGCCCATTGAAATAAGCTTGTCCAAATGTGCCGCTACGAATATCGAAATCTTGCCTTTCCCATTTAATTGAATAATCTACCGGATACCTAAATTGCCAGATGACATTAAAATTACCATTAGCATCCGTCAAACATTCTCTTGTTTCGAACCAACGATGGGCACGAACTTTTGCTCCTTCTAATCCAATGTCTGTGTTTTGTCTGTTGTCAGTTCGTTTAATATTACCGGCAGGTGTCCATTTTGTAGGCAATTTTAAACTTACCAAATCTCCTCCACTGGTCATTCCTCCATAATAATTGGAGGTGTCATAATTGCCCGTTCTTTTTAAAGCCTCATCAATAAGTAGGGTTATGCAATGGTCAAACTCAGTATTGTAAAATTGTATCAAATTTGGGTCTTCTTCTGGCAAATATAAATCAGCCAAAATATCATATGGCACATCTGAAGGTAATGCTTTGTCTGCTTTTACACAACACCATTGATAATTTGGTTGACTTTCTGATATGCTTGGGTCTCGATAATAAGTTCCACCCTTGGTGATTTTTCGGTCAAGCGGATAGTCGAATAAAATTAATGATGTGTCATCAAGAAGTTTTTCAAATTGAATCGAATCATTTGGTTTGAACTTTATATATTTGTGCGTAGCGCGAATTACGAACTTAGTGATATCACATAGTAATTCATTTCTTATAGCTAGACTGTCTAATGCAGCTTGCATGTTTGACAAGGTATAAGGATTTGGAGTTTGAGGTGCAAATTCCATTATCCCCTCGGAGCCTGGTCCTGTGACCATTGAAATGTCGGAGTGTAAAATTGGTGCATTACCTTTTTCTGTTTTTTCAGTTAATTCCTTCCTGCAAGAAAAGAAAATCGAGCTGCTGATTAGCATCAAGACCATTGATTTTATTATTTTATTTGTCATTTTTTTGTTTTTAAATTTTGATTTTTGTAAACAAGACTACGTTTTACCTCCAAGTCAGTTTGCTTTTCAAGAGGTCAATAATTGGTCTGTCAGACAAACCTTTGCTTGTTTGGGTGGGCTTCAGTCTCTTGTCAGCCCTCTGTTTTCCGTTGTTTGTATGGTTGTCATAGCCTTGCTTGTAACTTGCTTATAGGTCTAGTTTTCCTAGTCCTATTTCCCGTATGCTGTTGTATAGGTCTAGTTTTGTTTCCCTTTTTGGCTGGTTCATAGGTCGTCGAACGGGCTGCGGATGGCCTGGATGTTCTTTTCGCTGACATGGGTGTAAATTTCGGTAGTTCTGCTGCTGTTGTGCCCCAACAATTCCTGGATATACCGAAGATCGGTTCCGCTTTCCAACAAGTGGGTGGCATTGTAGCCCCGTAACTCCTCTGTTCGGGGTTTAAATAATCTTCCTTTCCAGGTCCGGCTCCAGCGCCCTCCCTCCAGCTTCTTCACCAGGTAAATCAGCTGCTTGTCATAAGGAAACTGCACCCTGAGGAAGGATTCCTGCTTGTGTCGGATGATATCAAGGGTTACGGCAGTCAAGGGCCTGAAGTTTCTCAAATATATATATGTGTACTTGTAAATTTTGGTATTGTTTGTCTTTAAAATACAGTTGTTTGGGCAGAGAACAGGGTTAAATAGTTGATAATTAAGTATTTGCGTTTTTATGCGGTGATTGGGGGTTATATAACAAAACTCCCAAACTCCCCCCCCCCAAACTCCAAAACTCCAACGCTCCAAAACTCCAACGCTCCAAAACCATAAAACTCCCAAACTCCCCTGGTTCGACCCCTACAAGTATGGGCAGGCGGAGCTCCCCTACCAAACTGCTATGCAGCCCGGTAGGGGCAGGCACCATGACATTTGCCCCAAAATCCACCCTGGGCATAAGTGGTTCAGAAAATCAGTCACAAAAGCGTCCAATAGAACATACAAACCTCTATACTTGTGTTATGGCTAATGTCTTGGTAATAGACGATGAAAAGGCAATCAGGGAAACCCTGAAGGAAATCCTTGAATACGAAAAGTACACCGTTCATGTTGCCGAGGATGGCAAAAAAGGCTTAGAAATGCTGAGCAAAGGTGAGTTCGATGCTGTTTTATGCGATGTGAAAATGCCGGGCATTGACGGCATGGAACTGTTGGAACGCGCCGCCGTCTCTGCGCCGGATGTGCCCATCATCATGATTACCGGCCACGGTTCTGTGGAAATGGCGGTAGACGCTACCCGCAAGGGGGCCTATGATTTCATCACCAAGCCGCCAGACTTGAACCGCCTGCTCATCACCTTGCGTAATGCTGTAGATAAGAATGCGCTGGTGGCAGAAACCCGGGTGCTGAAGCGGAAAGTCTCCAAAACCTTCGACATCATCGGAGAAACGCCGGCCATCACTAAAATCAAGGAAACCATTGAAAAGGTAGCGCCTACGGAAGCCCGCGTGCTCATCACTGGTGAAAATGGAGTAGGAAAAGAACTTGTTGCGCGCTGGATTCATGAACTGAGCCACCGCAGCAGTGGCCCCCTGGTGGAAGTAAACTGCGCCAGCATCCCTACCGAACTGATAGAAAGCGAATTGTTCGGCCATGAAAAAGGATCCTTTACCAGTGCTATAAAACAGCGCATCGGCAAATTCGAGCAAGCCCACGGTGGCACATTGTTTCTGGATGAAATTGGCGACATGAGCCCGGCTGCCCAGGCAAAGGTGCTCAGGGCCATTCAGGAAGGCCGCATCAGCCGCGTAGGCGGCGACAAGGAGATCAAGGTAGATGTTCGCATCGTGGCCGCCACCAACAAAGATTTGCTCGCTGAAATTGACAAAGGAAACTTCCGCATGGACTTGTACCATCGCCTCAGCGTAATTTTAATTCATGTTCCCACCCTGAACGAGCGCGCGGACGACATCCCTGTGATTGCTGAAAAGTTCCTCGGTGAAATTTGCGCCGAAAATGAACTGCCATCAAAAAGGTTCTCTCCGGCAGGCTTGGAAGCCCTTAAAGAGGTTCATTGGACAGGGAACATCCGCGAGCTGCGCAATGTGGTGGAACGCCTGGTTATTTTATGCGGAGATGTGATATCGGATGACGATGTATTTACGTACAGCAATCCTGCACAACGCGCCGCCGACCCCTTTGGTGTTGTAGATCAGTTTCAGCAGTTCCAGGACTTTAAAGATTTCGCGGAGAAAATCTTCATCGAGCGGAAGCTGTCACAGAACAACTGGAACGTTGCCAAGACCGCTACGGAGATTGACATCCAGCGCAGCCATCTGTACAACAAAATCGAAAAATACAACCTAAAACGACGTTGAGTGCACCGGCCCTCATAGGTACTGACCTTGATTATGCAGCGCATTGCCTGCAGGAAGGCAAGTTGGTAGCCATCCCCACGGAAACCGTTTACGGGCTTGCCGGCAATGCCTTGAATACAGCAGCGGTGGCGCAGATTTTCCTGGTCAAGGGCAGGCCGCATTTCGACCCGCTGATTGTGCATATACCGGATATAGATTCGGTGGAACGCTACGCCGTCACCTTCCCTGCCGAAGCCCGACTGCTTGCCGAACGATTCTGGCCCGGGCCCTTGACGCTGGTGCTGCCCAAACGCGATATCATTCCCGATCTGGTCAGTGCTGGCGGGCCTACCGTAGCCCTGCGCGTACCCAATCATCCGCTTACCCTTGAATTACTGCGCAAAACCGGACTTCCTCTGGCGGCACCCAGTGCCAATCCTTTTGGATACATCAGCCCAACACGTCCGGAACACGTTGCCGCGCAGCTGGGCGACCGGATTTCCTATATCCTTGATGGCGGACCCTGCAATATTGGACTGGAAAGCACGGTGGTGTCCTTTGCTGGTGAACGCCCTGAAATCCTGCGTTTAGGTGGACTGGACCCGGAAGAGATTCAACAACTGATTCCGGAATTATCCTTCAGCCTGCGCCAAAGCGCCAACCCAATGGCTCCCGGACAGTTAGACAAACATTACGCCCCGAGCACACGGCTGGTACTTACCGGCAACATCAGGCAATACCTGGCGCAGCACCAGCTTCCCCCTAAAACAGTGCTGATGATGTTTCACCACCGTGTGCCGGAATGGCCTGCGGAACAACAGGTTGTGTTAAGTACCTCGGGAACCACCATCGAGGCGGCACAGCACTTATTCGCTATGATGCGCGAGCTGGACAGTTCCGGGTTTGACCTAATCCTTGCAGAACAGGCGCCGGAAACGGGTTTGGGGCCGGCCATCAATGACCGTTTACACAGAGCCTCTTATCAGGAAAGTTCAACGTAATCCAGGTCCTTACCAAAGGTTTCACGAACCACCAGCACCCCGGCCAGGGCAAGTACAAAGCAGATGATGCCTATCAGCAGGGCGCCGTAGATGATGTTTCCATGAAACAACTGCTCGCTCAGGCTGGTAAAACCCAGACCAATCAGGTAAAACGCGCCACGCACAAAGTTGGGAACGGTGGACGTAACGGTAGCCCTGAGATTTGTTCCAAATTGTTCGCTGGCATTGGTAACAAACAGGGCCCAATAGCCTGTTCCTGCGCCGAGGAAAAAACTTAAACCATAAAAGGCGGAGACGCTGATTCCGCTGTTAAACAGAAATGTCAGGCAGAGCAAAAAGCAACTCAACAGGTAGCCGATGATAATTTTCCGGCGGCTGCGGAACCATTGGCTGAGCAAGCCGCTGAACAAATCACCTGCAGACAAGCCCAGGTAACAATACATGATGCTTTCACCATTGCTGACAGTTCCCTGCACATTCAGCGCCGGAGCAAAGCGTTCACTCAGGCTGATGAGGATGCCTACCACATACCATACCGGCAAACCGATTACAATGCAGGCAAGATATTTAATCAAACGTTGTCGATTGGTGAACAACATCAGGAAATTCCCCCGCGAAGTACCCTGCTGTTTCATCTCGTGAAACATACCCGATTCAAAAGTTCCGGCGCGCAGGGCCAGCAAGGCTAAACCCAAAATACCGCCGGTAATATAGGCGCCTTTCCAACCCAGGTGCGTTCCAATTTGAAAGGCGGCTACCGCACCGAGGGCGCCAAGCGTAACAACAATCATGGTTCCGTATCCGCGCTTTTCCTTGTGCATGGTTTCGCTCACCAGCGTGATGGCAGCACCAAGTTCACCGGCAAGACCCACACCGGCAAGAAAACGCAGCCAGGCGTATTGTTCGACATTCACCACGAAGGCATTCAACAGGTTGGCCAGTGAATAGAGCAGAATAGAGCCGAATAATACAGAAACACGACCCCTCTTATCGCCAAGAATACCCCACAAGATGCCGCCAACCATCATTCCGAGCATTTGCATCTGGAAGAGAAACACTTCGTTTTTTGCATAATCCTGAAGACTTAGGCCCAGGCCTTCCATCAGACTTTCCTTCTTTACGATGTTGTAGAGGATAAGGTCGAAGATATCTACGAAGTAGCCGAAGGAAGCTACCAGGATCAGCATGAAGATGGGTCTTCCTTCCCGATCCCTGAAAATTCCGCTCATGGCAACAAGTTTAAGGAAAATTGACTGTTTTCAACCAGCAACCGGGCAAGTTCTTCCAAACCCTGCCGGTCTGTATCATCAAAGCAGTTCAGATGTTCGCTATCCACATCCAGCACGCCAATCACTACATCTTGCTGCATGAGGGGAACCACAATTTCAGAGGCTGACACGTCGCTACAGGCGATATGGCCGGGAAAGGCATGCACGTCGGGAACAATGATTGGGGCAGACCACTTCCAGCAGGAGCCGCAAACGCCTTTGCCGAAGGGAATGCGCGTGCAGGCCACGGGACCTTGAAACGGTCCCAGCACCAGGCTGTCATGATGAACCAGGTAAAACCCCACCCACCAGAAGCCAAACGCTTCTTTAAGCAGGGCCGCCAGGTTGGCCATATTGGCCACCGGGTCTGTTTCTTCTTCAATCAGGGCGCGGTAACGCGTTTGAAGTTCCTGATAAGTTACATCTTTCATGAACCGGGTGCCCGGAGCGGGACTCGAACCCGCACGGCCCTTTCAGGCCACAGGATTTTAAGTCCTGCGTGTCTACCATTCCACCATCCGGGCAGGATGCATTTCAAACAACAATCTCCGGAATTACATCCGGAAGCCTTTCTCAAATAAAAAGCCCCTGATGGGATCAAGGGCTTTTTATCAGAGCGAGAAACGAGGCTCGAACTCGCGACCTCAACCTTGGCAAGGTTGCGCTCTACCAACTGAGCTATTCTCGCTTTTCCCTGTCGTTTTCAGGGAGTGCAAATGTACAAATTCTTGAATCAACAAGTCAAGAGGGAAGCGCATTTTTTTTACGCCTCCCTCTTCACCGAATTATTTAGCTGCAGCAGCTTCTTCTTTCTTAGAAGCCATAAGCCTTTCGTATTCATCAAGCGAGCCTACCACAACGTTTTCAAAACGTCTGGTGCCCGTACCGGCAGGAATCAGGTGGCCCACAATTACGTTCTCTTTCAAGCCCCGTAATTCATCAACCTTGCCACTGATAGCCGCTTCGTTCAACACCTTGGTAGTTTCCTGGAACGATGCTGCGCTCAGGAAGCTCTGTGTACCCAAAGATGCCTTGGTGATACCCTGCAGGATGGGCTGGGCAGTTGCCGGAACAGCGTCGCGGTATTCCACCAGCTTCTTATCCTGACGACGTAATGCCGAGTTTTCTTCACGCAAACGACGCAGCGTTACAATTTGACCGGCACTCAGGTGTTCACTGTCGCCACCATTCATAACCACTTTCTTATCGTAAATCTTGTCGTTCTCTTCAATGAATTCAAAACGCTCGGTGATTTCGTTTTCCAGGAACAAGGTATCGCCGGGCTCGAGAATTTCCACCTTCTGCATCATCTGGCGAACAATCACTTCAATGTGCTTGTCGTTGATTTTCACCCCTTGCAAACGATAAACTTCCTGGATACCGTTCAGCACGTAGCGCTGTACGGCGGCCGAACCTTCAATTTGAAGAATGTCCTGAGGTGTGATGGCACCATCGCTCAAGGGCGCACCTGCACGGACGAAATCGCCGTCGTGTACCAGGATGTGTTTGGAAAGAGATACGAGGTAACGCTTTTCTTCGCCATCCTTGCTCTTAACCACTATTTCCCTGTTGCCACGCTTGATGCCGCCGTAGGTAGCCACGCCGTCAATTTCACTCACTACCGCAGGATTGGACGGGTTACGTGCTTCAAACAATTCCGTTACACGGGGCAGACCACCGGTGATATCGCGCACCGAGCGGGCCTGACGAGGAATCTTGGCAAGAATCTGTCCTACCTTGATTTTCTCACCGTTGTTCACGTTGATGTGGGCTGCCACAGGGAGGTTAAATTCCTTGTGCTCGCCACTCTTCACCAATACGCGAATCATCGGGTTCTTGGTTTTGTCCTTGCTTTCAATAACAACCTTTTCGAAGAAGCCGGTTTGATCATCGCCTTCTTCACGCACGGTTACCCCTTCAATGATGCTGTCGAACTCAATTTGTCCTTCCACATCGCTGATGATTACCGCGTTGTATGGATCCCAGGTACAGATAATATCACCTTTCTTGATGCTGCCTCCATCCTTCACTTCCATGATGGAACCGTAAGGGATGTTGTAGGTAACAATGATGGTTTTCGTTTTAGACTCGAGCACCCGAACTTCACCGGAGCGACCTGCCACTACTTCCAACAGGCGTTTTTCACCGCTGTCCTCGTCAACAATTTCCCTGGGAACTGTGCGTATCCCGTCGAAATTGAGCAGACCTTCATATTTACATACGATGGTAGATTCAGAAGCGATGTTCAATGCTGCACCACCGGTGTGGAAGGTACGAAGGGTAAGCTGTGTACCGGGTTCACCAATACTCTGAGCAGCGATAACACCTACGGCTTCACCCATATGAACCATACGGCCCGTAGCCAGGTTTCTGCCATAACATTTACAACATACACCGCTGCGGGTTTCGCAGGTAAGCACGCTTCGGATTTCTACCTCTTCGATGCCTGCCTGCTCAATGAGTTCAGCAACATATTCTGTAATTTCTTCACCGGCCCTAACAATCAGGGTGCCGTCCTGAGGATTGTAGATATCATGCAGACCGGTACGGCCGAGGATACGGTCATACAGGGGTTCCGCGATTTCCTCCTGATTCTTCAGCGCCGTCATGTTGATGCCGCGAAGGGTTCCGCAATCTTCATCCGTGATGATTACGTCCTGAGCCACATCATGCAAACGACGGGTCAGGTAACCTGCATCCGCAGTTTTCAGAGCCGTATCGGCCAAACCTTTACGAGCACCGTGTGTAGAGATGAAGTATTCCAGTACCGAAAGGCCTTCTTTCAGGTTGGAGATGATGGGGTTTTCGATGGTATCACCGGTTCCGCCGCCAATATTCTTCTGCGGCTTGGCCATCAGTCCGCGCATACCGCCGAGCTGTCTGATCTGGTCGTTAGAACCCCTTGCACCGGAATCCAGCATCATGAAAATCGGGTTAAAGCCCTGATTGTCGTCTGCCAGCTGACGGATGAGGCGATCGGCCAGGCGGTTGGTTACCCTGGTCCAAAGGTCAATTACCTGGTTATAACGTTCGTTGTTGGTAATAAGACCCATGCTGAATGTAGCTTTAATTTCTTCTACTTCAGCCAGTGCATCTTCAATCATCTTGGCCTTTTCATCGGGGATGCGCACATCACCGAGGTTAAAGCTCAAACCACCACGGAAGGCGTGCTGATAGCCAAGGTTCTTGATGTCGTCAAGGAAGTGTGCCGTGCTGGCAACACCGCTGAAACGAATCATTTCACCGATGATGTCGCGCAGGTTCTTTTTCTTCAACAGCTGATTGATGAAGCCCATTTCGGAAGGCACCACCTGGTTGAAAAGCACCCGGCCAACTGAAGACTCAATCAGTTCGGTAGCATAATGGTTCTCACCCTTGCGCATGCGGGCCTTCACGTTAATCATGCTGTGCAGGTCCACACGGCCTTCGTTATAAGCAATGATTACTTCTTCTGAGCTGTAGAAGTTCAGCCCTTCACCCTTCATAGGCTGCTCAGGCGTGCTTCTGCGCATTTTGGTCATGTAGTACAGACCAAGAATCATATCCTGAGAAGGAACCGTGATGGGAGAGCCGTTTGCAGGGTTCAGGATGTTGTGCGAAGACAACATGAGCAGCTGCGCCTCAGAAATGGCGGCATTGCTCAGTGGCACGTGCACCGCCATCTGATCACCGTCAAAGTCGGCGTTAAAACCGGTACATACCAAAGGATGCAACTGAATGGCTTTTCCTTCCACAAGTTTGGGTTGGAATGCCTGAATACCCAGCCTGTGCAGCGTTGGAGCACGGTTGAGCAACACGGGATGGCCCTTGAGTATATTCTCCAGGATATCCCAAATCACCGGGTCTTTTTTATCTACGATTTTCTTCGCTGTTTTTACCGTCTTCACGATGCCGCGCTCGATGAGCTTGCGGATGATGAACGGCTTGAACAATTCTGCTGCCATCCCTTTGGGAAGACCGCATTCATTCAGTTTCAGCTTTGGACCAACCACAATTACGGAGCGACCGGAATAATCCACGCGTTTACCGAGCAGGTTTTGGCGGAAGCGTCCCTGCTTACCTTTCAGCATATCGCTCAAAGATTTGAGAGGGCGGTTGCCTTCTGATTTTACTGCGCTGGCGCGACGGGTATTATCCAGAAGAGAATCAACTGCTTCCTGCAACATTCGCTTTTCATTGCGCAGGATTACCTCAGGCGCTTTAATTTCCATGAGGCGCTTCAGGCGGTTGTTGCGGATAATTACCCTGCGGTACAGGTCATTCAAATCGGAGGTGGCAAAACGTCCACCTTCTAGTGGCACCAGTGGGCGCAGTTCCGGGGGAATCACCGGAAGCATACGCATGATCATCCACTCAGGCCTGTTTTCACCTGTTTCGTTGGCACTGCGGAAGCCTTCAATTACCTTAAGGCGTTTCAGGGCTTCCTGCTTGCGCTGCTGAGAACTTTCTGTGTTTGCCTGGTTGCGCAGGTCGCTGCTTAACTTGTCAAGATTCTGACGGCTAAGCAAATCCCACAACGCTTCGGCACCCATTTTGGCAATGAACTTATTGGGGTCATTGTCATCAAGGTGCTGATTTTCTTTGGGCAGCGTATCCAGAATATCCAGATACTCCTCTTCGGTAAGAAGGTCAAGGTAATTTACCTTGTCCACCAAACCGGTTTGAACCACCACATAGCGTTCGTAATAAATAACCAGGTCCAGCTTTTTAGTCGGAATACCAAGCAGGTATCCGATTTTGTTTGGCAGCGAGCGGAAATACCAGATATGTGCTACGGGAACCACCAGGTTGATGTGTCCCATGCGCTCACGGCGTACTTTCTTCTCGGTAACCTCAACACCGCAGCGGTCGCAAACGATATTCTTGTAGCGTATGCGCTTGTATTTCCCGCAATGGCATTCATAGTCTTTGATGGGGCCGAAAATACGTTCACAGAACAATCCGCCCATTTCGGGTTTATAGGTTCTGTAGTTGATGGTTTCCGGCTTGGTTACCTCACCAAAGCTGCGCTGGAGGATCAGTTCAGGCGAAGCAAGCCCAATCCGAACCTTCGTAAAGTTACTTTTTATTTTTAGCGTTTTCTTGCTGTTGCTGTTCTGCATGTGTTAATCAAATTGAATTTCCAGACCAAGGCCGCGCAGTTCGTGCACCAGTACGTTAAACGATTCCGGTGTTCCTATTTGCGTGATGTTTTCACCTTTAACAATGGCCTCATATGTTTTAGCCCTGCCCATGATGTCATCGCTCTTCACAGTGAGGATTTCCCTGAGGATGTTGGCTGCTCCGAAAGCTTCCAGAGCCCATACTTCCATTTCACCGAAACGCTGACCGCCGAACTGTGCTTTACCACCCAGTGGTTGCTGGGTAATGAGTGAGTACGGACCAATGGAGCGTGCGTGCATCTTGTCATCCACCATGTGACCGAGTTTGATCATGTAAATTACCCCTACGGTAGTAGGCTGGTCGAATCGCTCGCCGCTCAAGCCGTCATTCAGGTAAACCCGTCCATTGGGCGGCAGTTTGGCCTTAGCGGTATAATCGTTGATTTCGTCGTTGGTAGCACCGTCGAAGATGGGTGTTGCAAATTTCACACCCAGCTCTTTTCCGGCCCAGCCCAGCACAGTTTCGTAAATCTGGCCCAGGTTCATACGCGATGGTACACCCAAAGGATTCAACACAATGTCAACCGGAGTTCCGTCTTCCAGGAAGGGCATATCCTCTTCGCGGACAATACGGGCTACAATTCCCTTGTTACCGTGACGACCCGCCATCTTATCTCCCACTTTAAGCTTGCGCTTATTGGCTACATAAACCTTAGCCATTTGCAGGATACCGGTAGGTAGTTCATCACCTACGCTGATGGCAAAGTACTCACGCTTGAAGTTGGTAACCAGGTCATTGTAAACCAGTGAATAATTATTCAGAATACGCACGATTAAGGAATTGCGTTCCTCGTCCGTAGACCAATTATAATAATTCACATTCTGGTAGTCAATGGCCGTCAGGTTCTTAATGGTAAACTTAGTACCCTTGGGAATCAGTTCCTCCTGGTAGTTATTGAATACGCCCTGACTTGTTTTACCGTTCACCACTTTGAAGAGTTTTTGAACCAGTTTATCTTTCTGCTGATTCAGTTCTTTTTGGTGGTCGGCTTCCAGCTTGCTCAGCTTAGCTTTATCGCTGGTTTTTACATTCTTATCCTTTTTATCCTTGGAGAAGAGTTTCTTTTCGATGACCACACCATCGGTACTTGGCGGTGCTTTCAGGGAGGCATCCTTCACATCACCTGCCTTATCGCCGAAGATGGCGCGCAGCAGTTTCTCTTCGGGAGAAGGTTCGGTTTCTCCTTTAGGGGTGATTTTACCAATAAGGATATCGCCTTCCTTCACTTCAGCACCCACGCGAATCAGGCCATGCTCATCCAGATTCCGGGTAGCTTCTTCGCTCACGTTCGGGATGTCATTGGTCAATTCTTCTGCACCGCGCTTGGTATCGCGCACTTCCAATTCAAATTCAGTGATGTGAATACTGGTAAACCAGTCGTCCTTCACCACCTTTTCGGAAATCACAATAGCATCTTCAAAGTTATAGCCCTGCCATGGCATGAATGCCACCATGAGGTTGCGACCCAGCGCCAGTTCACCGGCTTCTGTGGCATAACCTTCTGAAAGAATCTGACCTGTCCTCACCTTTTGGCCTTTTTTAACAATGGGCCTCAGGTTTACACAAGAGTTCTGGTTGGTGCGTCTGAATTTAATCAGGGAATACGTTTTCAGTTGTCCGGTGAATGAAACAAGTTCATCATGTTCGTCCTGCTCGTATTTCACCCTGATTTCGCGGGAATCAACGTAGTCAATAACGCCGTTACCTTCAGCAACAACCTGAGTACGGCTATCGCGGGCAACCTTTTCTTCCAAACCTGTTCCTACGATAGGCGCCTGAGGGCGCAGCAAGGGAACGGCCTGGCGCTGCATGTTTGAACCCATCAACGCGCGGTTTGCGTCATCGTGTTCCAAAAACGGAATCAGTGATGCTGCGATAGACACGATCTGGTTCGGTGCAACATCCATGAAGTTCAGGTCTTCAGGAGAAACAGAGGGAAAATCACCTTCGCGGCGGGCGCGCACGGCAAGCGTAAGGAAGTTACCTTTCACATCCACCTGGGCATTCGCCTGAGCGATGGTCTGGTTGTCTTCTTCTTCCGCGCTCAGGTAAACAATTTCATTGGTGAGCTTTCCTTCATCTACTTTCCTGTAGGGTGTTTCAATGAAGCCCATGCTGTTGATCTTCGCATGCACGCACAGCGAAGAAATCAATCCGATGTTAGGACCTTCCGGTGTTTCAATGGTACACAGGCGGCCATAATGGGTATAGTGTACGTCACGAACCTCAAAACCGGCGCGTTCTCTACTCAAACCACCCGGACCAAGTGCAGAAAGCCTGCGCTTGTGGGTGATTTCAGCCAGCGGATTTATCTGATCCATAAACTGGCTAAGCTGGTTGGTTCCGAAGAATGAATTGATTACCGAGGAGAGCGTTCTGGCATTTACCAGATCCTGCGGGGTGAACACCTCATTGTCACGGATGTTCATTTTTTCCCTGATGGTACGGCTCATCCTGGCCAGTCCTACGCCGAACTGCTGGTACAACTGTTCGCCAACGGTTCGCACGCGGCGGTTGCTCAGGTGATCAATATCATCCACCTCAGCCTTGGAATTGCTCAACTGAATGAGGTAGGTAATGATGTGAATGATGTCTTCTTTAGTAAGCACCTTCACATCCATGTCGGTCTTCAGATTCAGCTTCTTGTTGATCCTGTAGCGGCCTACATCACCTAAATCATAGCGTTTATCGCTGAAGAACAGGCGTTCGATGATACCGCGCGCTGTTTCTTCATCAGGAGCTTCGGCATTGCGCAGTTGACGGTAGATGTGTTCTACTGCTTCTTTGCCGTTGTTGGATGTATCCTTTTGAAGGGTATTGTAGATAATGTCGAAGTTCACATCAGTATCACCATCGCGGGTGAGGATGATGGACTTCACGCCTTCATCAATAATCAGGTCAATATCCTTTTCCTGAAGGATGGTATCGCGTTCCAAGATTACTTCGTTCCGTTCGATAGATACCACTTCACCGGTATCTTCATCCACGAAGTCCTCAATACGGGTGCGCAGCACCCTGGCGGCGAGTTTGCGGCCGAGCACCTTTTTCAGTGCGGCTTTACTCACCTTTACTTCTTCGCTAAGACCGAAGATGTCAAGAATAACTTTATCTGTTTCGTAGCCTATCGCCCTGAGCAGGGTAGTAACCGGGAATTTCTTCTTACGGTCGATGTAGGCGTACATCACGTTGTTTACATCGGTAGCAAATTCAATCCATGAACCTTTGAAAGGAATTACACGTGCTGAATAGAGTTTAGTTCCATTGGTATGGAACGACTGGCCGAAGAACACACCGGGTGAGCGGTGCAGCTGTGATACGATAACGCGTTCAGCACCATTAATGATAAAGGTACCGGCTACGGTCATGTAAGGGATATTACCCAGATACACATCTTGGATAATGGTTTTAAAATCTTCGTGGTCTGGGTCGTTACAGCTCAGACGGAGTTTTGCTTTCAGCGGAACCGCGTAGGTGAGGCCTCTTTCGATGCACTCCTGGATGGTATAACGAGGTGGGTCAACGAAATAATCCAAAAACTCAAGCTGGAAAATACTTCGGGTATCCGTGATGGGGAAATTCTCCTTAAAAACCTTAAAGAGGCCTTCTTCTTCCCGTTTATCAGAAGGAGTTTCCAACTGGAAGAACTCCATAAAAGAGCGTACTTGTACATCCAGAAAATCCGGATATTCCAGGGCACTCTTAACTTTTCCGAAATCTACTCTTCCGGCGAATGATGTGCTTGTCAATTGATTTGTGTTTTAGGTAAATACAATGGGTTGATGAAAACCGGTAAAAACACGGAAAAGACCCTCGGCTTTACCGGGGTCTTTCCGTTGCTGACAGGGTTGAAATTACTTAACCTCAATTTCAGCGCCCGCCTCTTTCAATTTAGCTGAAATGTCATCGGCTTCTGCTTTAGAAACCTTTTCTTTTACAGCTTTAGGGGCACCGTCAACGAGGTCTTTAGCTTCTTTCAGTCCTAAACCGGTAAGGTCTTTAACAACCTTAACCACGTTCAGCTTGCTGGCTCCTGCACTTTTGAGGATCACGTCAAACTCAGTCTGCTCTTCGGCGGCAGCAGCACCTCCTCCACCGGCAGCAGGTGCAGCAACAGCTACAGCAGCAGCAGCGGGTTCAATGCCATGCTCTTCCTTAAGGATCTGAGCAAGCTCATTTACCTCTTTTACAGTCAGGTTTACCAACTGATTCGCGAATTCTTTCAGATCTACCATGTTATTCGGGTTTTTTAATTTTTTCTTGTTTAGTGTTAACGTTCCGACAGGGTTTTAACTACACCTGCCAATTTAGATCCACCGGACTGAAGCGCGGAGATCACATTTTTTGCGGGGCTTTGCAGCAATCCGATTACTTCGCCGATCAGGTCTTCGCGAGACTTCAGTTCGGTAAGCGTCTGGAGTTGATCATCACCCAGGAAAATTCCGGCGTCAATGTATGCACCTTTCAGTTTAGGTTTATCCCCTTTGTCACGGAATTTCTTCAGCGTAACAGCCGGAGCCTTCATGTTCTCGGATATCAAAACGGCAGTTGCTCCCGACAAAGCGTGGGTGCGCAACGTACCGAAATCTTTTCCTGATGCTTCCATTGCCAGAGAAATCAGTGTGTTTTTTGCTACGCGCATAGAAACAC
Organism: Flavobacteriales bacterium; assembly: GCA_947463095.1. Lineage (GTDB taxonomy): Bacteria > Bacteroidota > Bacteroidia > NS11-12g > UBA955 > REEB481. The sequence continues at coordinate 20,759 of CANHRE010000027.1, forward strand.
CATTTTCAAATAACTGCCTCCTCAATCGGTTGGTGTCATTTGCAGACAAACCAGTTGCGTCGGTCAGGTATATGAACGTGCCTGATTGCAGGGCATCGGTCAATTCCTGTAGTTCAGCGGTTTTTTGTTGTTTGTTCATGTGGTTTAAATACCGGGTACTGATTTCACATCAACAGCCACGCCCGGGCTCATGGTGCTTGAAATGAAAATACTACGGAAATAGGTCCCCTTGGAAGCGGAGGGTTTTAATTTCTGCAGTACGTTGATGAGTTCTTGTGCATTCTCTGACAGCTTATCGGCGTCAAATGAAACTTTACCTACAGAGGTATGGATGATTCCTGTTTTATCTACTTTGAAATCAATCTTACCGGCCTTCACCTCTGTTACTGCCTTACCCACTTCCATGGTAACAGTACCACTTTTGGGGTTGGGCATCAGGTTGCGGGGACCCAGGATTTTACCCAGTTTACCCAATTTGGCCATAACACTGGGAACAGCAATAATGATGTCTATGTCTGTCCAGCCTGAACCGATTTTCTCAATGTAGTCATCCAGACCCACGTGATCGGCACCTGCTTCGCGGGCTTCCGCTTCCTTATCAGGAGTGCAGAGCACCAGAACACGCACCGTTTTGCCCGTACCATGCGGAAGGGTAGCCACGCCCCTCACCATTTGGTTGGCCTGTTTGGGGTCAACGCCGAGACGAACATCAATATCAACTGATGAATCGAATTTAGTGTTGGAGATTTTCTTGACAATATCAAAGGCCTCATTAATGGTGTACGCCTTGTTGATGTCGTATTTAGAAAGGGCTTCTTTCCTTTTTTTAGTCAGTTTCATGGATTCAATCTTTAAAAGGGTTTATCGCCGGTTACAGAAATACCCATACTTCGCGCGGTTCCTGCCACCATACTCATGGCTGATTCAATAGTGAAGCAATTCAAATCAGGCATTTTCTCCTGAGCGATATTGCGTACTTGATCCCATGAAACGGAGCCCACTCTTTTCCTATTCGGTTCAGCCGAGCCTTTCTGGGATTTACTCACTTCCAGAAGCTGCACGGCTACTGGTGGAGTTTTGATGATAAAGTCAAAGGATTTATCGGCAAATACCTTAATCACTACGGGAAGAACCTTACCCATTTTATCCTGCGTGCGCGCGTTGAACTGCTTGCAGAACTCCATGATGTTTACGCCTTTGGAACCCAATGCGGGTCCGATTGGCGGTGCTGGATTCGCCTGTCCTCCTTTAACTTGAAGCTTTACAAAGCCTGTTACCTGTTTAGCCATTTCTTTTCTTGCTGTTTATTCAGTCAATCTTCTCTACCTGGTTATAATTCAATTCAAGCGGGGTGCGTCTTCCAAAGATGAGCACCATCACTTTCACTTTTTTCTTTTCATCATTTACTTCTTCAATAACACCGGAAAATTCATTGAAGGGACCGTCTACTACCTTCACCTGCTCGCCCACCATGAATTGTTCCTCCGTATCATTGTTACCCTGACTCAGCTCATCTGCTGTTCCAAGTATTCTATTTAATTCGCTTTGGCGCAGGGGTTGAGGGGTGCCGCCTGAACCTAAAAATCCAACCACCCCGGTAACGCTTTTAATGATCGGAGCAACTTCACCTACCAGGTGGGCATGGATCAGAATATAGCCTGGAAATGCATTGCGTTCTTTGGCTACCTTCTTTCCATTTTTTATTTGATACACCTTTTCAGTGGGTATGAGGATCTCGGGAACGAACTCTGACAGCTTATTGCGCAGCAGCTCATTCTCGATATAAGACTTCACCTTCTTTTCCTGTCCGGTGATAGCCCTAACCACGTACCAATTTAATCCGGTGTCGCTCATTTAAATAATTTGTAGAATTGGGTCAATATTGAACCAATTCCTATATCCATCAGGTATATGACCAAAGCGAAGATGAAGGAAGCAAAAAGCACTATCAGTGTGCTTTCGCGCAACTCACCCCAAGTGGGCCAGGATACCTTATTTACCAGTTCATCTCTGGTAAGGTTGAAATAGTTCCGGATCCTTTCTATCATATCCTTTGGTTTTTTGCACGGGTGGCAGGACTCGAACCTACAGCCAACGGTTTTGGAGACCGCTACTCTACCAATTGAGCTACACCCGTATAAGCTCGGGGAGGTGTTAGCCTCCCCGAAGCCGATACGTTGTTTTTATTCTACGATTTCAGTTACCTGACCGGCACCTACGGTACGACCGCCTTCACGAATCGCGAAACGCAGGCCTTTTTCCATAGCAATCGGCTGAATCAACTCAACGTTGATTGTTACGTTATCGCCGGGCATTACCATTTCCGTGCCTTCGGGAAGAGTGATCTCACCGGTTACGTCTGTAGTACGGAAGTAGAACTGAGGACGGTATTTGTTGAAGAATGGAGTATGACGTCCACCTTCTTCTTTGCTCAGTACGTAAACCTCGGCCTTGAACTTTTTGTGTGGGTTCACACTCTTAGGAGCGCAGATAACCATACCGCGGTGGATGTCGTTCTTTTCAACACCACGAAGCAGCAGACCGGCGTTGTCGCCAGCTTCACCACGATCCAGGAGTTTACGGAACATTTCCACACCAGTTACAGTTGAGTCAATGGAGTTACCGAAGCCGATGATTTGTACTTGCTCACCTACTTTAATCACACCGCGCTCGATACGACCGGTTGCAACAGTTCCACGACCGGTGATGGAGAACACGTCTTCCACCGGCATAAGGAAAGGCTGGTCAACCAGACGTGGAGGCAGCGGAATCCAGGTATCAACCGCTTCCATCAATTCAAGGATGGTAGCAACCCATTTTTCGTCACCGTTCAATCCACCAAGGGCAGAACCGCGAATGATTGGCGTATTATCCGCATCGAACTCATAGAATTTCAGCAAATCACGGATTTCCATTTCCACAATTTCCAGAAGTTCTTCATCGTCAACCATGTCCACTTTGTTCATGAAAACCACCAGACGGGGTACACCTACCTGACGAGCAAGCAGGATGTGCTCGCGGGTTTGTGGCATAGGACCATCAGTAGCAGCTACTACGAGGATGGCACCATCCATTTGAGCAGCACCTGTTACCATGTTCTTCACATAGTCAGCGTGGCCGGGGCAATCAACGTGGGCATAGTGCCTGTTGCCCGTTTGGTACTCAACGTGCGCTGTGTTAATGGTGATACCGCGTTCCTTTTCTTCAGGAGCGGCATCAATGGAGTCAAAGGAGCGCTTTTCAGCAAGGCCCTGGTTTGCCAGAACGGTGGTGATAGCGGCGGTAAGCGTGGTCTTACCGTGGTCAACGTGGCCGATCGTACCGATGTTCACGTGCGGTTTGGACCGGTCGAATGTTTCTTTTGCCATAGTGGTTTATTATATTCGGTTTTAGTTCCTTAATTTAAATTCTTTGAGCCAATGAGGGGAATTGAACCCCTGACCTTTTCCTTACCAAGGAAACGCTCTACCCCTGAGCTACATCGGCTGGTTTCGAATATCCGGTTGCCCGAAATATCCTTTATTTCGAGCGGGAGACGAGGCTCGAACCCGCGACCTGCAGCTTGGAAGGCTGCCGCTCTACCAACTGAGCTACTCCCGCATTCAGGTTTTCATTCCAACTTCATCGCCAGAGGAAAACTTTAATGTGGGGAAAGAAGGATTCGAACCTCCGAAGTCGTAAGACAGCAGATTTACAGTCTGCCCCATTTGGCCACTCTGGTATTTCCCCATTGATTATTCTCATGCGCACCTTATGCTGATTTCCGGACGCACATGAACTGAGCCACCTGTCGGAATCGAACCAACGACCTACTGATTACAAGTCAGTTGCTCTACCAGCTGAGCTAAGGTGGCTTTCAAAGAACGCATTCGGAGACAGGCAGACCCTTTTTCCGAAAGGACTGCAAAAGTAGCATAAAAACTACATTCTTCAAACAAGCCGGTGGATTTTTTTGAGGATTTGTTAGCTCAAGGGCTAAAGCATCGCTCCAGTCCTTGAGTTTCAATAACTTACAACTTCCAATTTGCCTTAGTCTTCGCCCCCACCCTGCGCACTCAATTTGGATTTCAGTGTGCCGATTTGCCTGCGCAAGGCTTCGGTTGCCTGATCGGCAGCCAGTTCAAAGTTGCGGGCGCGTTCCTCAGCAAACAAATGCCATTTACCCACATGCATTCTGATTTCCACAACTTTATTTTCCTTGTCATCAGCCTTATTCACCTTCAGGAAAACTTCCGAACTCAGAATCCGGTCGTGGAAGGTTTGTAGCTTTTCCAGCTTGCGGGTGATAAAATCGAGTAATTTGCCATCTGCCTTGAAATTGGTTGCCTGAAATTGAATGTTCATGGGTGTAGGATTTGTTGGTGTTACAGCAAGAAGAGGGCCAAAGAAATCCTTTTCAGGAATCAGCACCGCTTCTTGGATGAAGCAATTTATGCAATCGCTTCAACTTTTCCAAACTACTTCGGGTGTAAATCTGGGTGGCAGAAAGATTCGCATGACCCAACAAATCCTTGATGGCCAGCAGCTCAGCACCTTCATCGAGCATATGGGTTGCAAAGGAGTGGCGAAGGGTATGCGGACTAAGCCGCCCTCTGGCGCCAACAGCCTCTAACGCATCCTTAACCAGCCGATGAAGGCTCCGTGAATGATATGCCCTTCCCTGGTCATTGATGAGCAAGGGTTCTGACACGCCCCTGCCTTCTAAAAACAACAAGCGCCCCCAATGACCAGCCAGCCATGGATGCACGGGAACCAAACGCTGCTTACCGCCTTTACCCGCAACCCTTATTTGTCCGGCCATACGGTCCCAGTCGCCAATGCTCAGGGCAGCCAGCTCGGAAACACGTAATCCGGTAAGGTACAAACTCACCACCGGCAACATGCGGAACTGTACATCAGGCATAGCCTGGTCAAAGGCAACCAGCAAACGCTTCAGCGATGCTGCATCATTAACCTCTACCAAATGTCGGGCTCGCTTGGGGGCCAGCAGTTGTTCTGAAGGATTTTTCTGCAACACCTTCTGCTCGTAGATTAAAAAATCAAGCCAAGAGCGCACTGCGCCTAATTTTCGATGGATGCTGCGCGGAGTATTGCCTCGTTCCATCAATCCGGCCATCCAGGAACGTAGATGGCTCGCCTGTATTGCATCAGGCGATGTTACGCCCTCGGCATGCAGAAACGCTATAAGCGATGACAGATCACTTTGATAGGCCCGAAGGGTATGATGCGACATACGACGCACCGCACGCAGGTGCGTGAGAAACGCTTCAAGAAAAAAAAATTCCAGGTTCATGGCCTGGAATCAAAGTTATGAGAAAAGGATGGTTTAACCTTCCTGAACCTGCTGCATTTTCTCGCGGTAGGCCGCGCGAATAAGCAGTTGACGCCTGCGGATACAGGGTTTTTCAAAAGCCTGACGAGCACGCAGTTCTTTAACCACTCCGGTTTTCTCGAACTTCTTCTTGAATTTTTTAAGCGCCTTGTCCAGCGACTCGTTTTCTTTAACGTTGATAACGATCATGCGTAAAATGTCTGCAAATATAAAAAGTTCCTTTTAATCGCGCAAGATGCTTCTTGAGATTACCAGCTTCTGTATTTCGCTTGTTCCCTCTCCTATGGTACACAGCTTGCTGTCGCGATAGAATTTCTCCACCGGGAAGTCTTTGGTATAGCCATATCCGCCGAAGATTTGCACCGCTTCAGTAGCCACGCGCACAGCCGTTTCGGAGGCATAATATTTTGCAAAGGCCGATTCACGGTTTACACTTTTTCCTAAATTTTTCAGGTTTGCAGCCTGATGTGTAAGCAATTCTGATGCTTCAATCTGCGTAGCCATATCAGCTAATTTAAAACCAATGGCCTGAAAAGAAGCGATGGGCTGTCCGAACTGTTCGCGCTCCTTGGCATATTGAAGTGACGCGCGGTAAGCGCCTTTGGCAATACCCAGTGAAAGTGCGGCAATGGAAATCCGACCGCCGTCGAGCACCTTCATGGATTGTATGAAGCCTTCCCCAACCTTGCCCAATACCTGGCTTTCATGCACACGGCACTGATCAAACAGCAACTCGGTGGTTTCTGAGGCACGCATACCCAATTTATTTTCCTTGCGGCCATGGGTGAAGCCGGGTGTTCCTTTTTCTATAATGAAGGCCGTCATGCCTCTGGAGTCGAGTAACTCACCGGTACGCACAATCACTACTGCTACCTGAGCACTTTTCCCATGGGTAATCCAGCACTTTGCTCCGTTAATGATCCAATGGTCGCCATCTTTGGTTGCTGTGGTCATCATCCTGCCGGCATCGCTGCCGGTATTGGGTTCTGTAAGCCCCCATGCGCCCAACCACTCGCAAGATGCCAGCAGAGGAAGATATTTAGCTTTCTGCGCTTCGTTGCCAAATTGCAGGATGTGCCCGGTACACAGCGAATTATGCGCGGCCATGGACAGGCCAATGGAACCACAAACGGATGCCAGTTCTTCAATTGCCGCCACATACTCGTGGTAGCCGAACCCGGAACCGCCATATTCCTGAGGAACCAAAACACCCATCAAACCCATATTGCCCAGTTCCTTGAAGAGCTGGATGGGAAATTCCTGATGCTCATCCCATTCCATCACATAGGGCTTAATGTTCTTCTCGGCAAAGTCTCGCACCATAGAGCGAACCATGGTAACACTTTCTGTTTCTTGGAATGATGGCATAGGTTAAATGTTGGGCGAAATTACCGAATTAATGGTGTTTTGTATCAGTGGCCATAATCTAAATACGGCAGGAGCCGGGTACATTCTCTGGAAGAAAACGACAAAACTGCCCGCAATGCGCTTGAATCCCTGAATGGTCCGTGCTGACTTCGATAAGCTTCCAGGGCCATGGCCTGTATTTTGCTGATGTATGGATGTTTCAGCCCCGCTGCATCTGCCCTGTTCAGTTGAATTTTACGAAACACCCCCTTCCCTATATGCCAGCGGTTTTTTTCGCACAAGGCATTAATGGTTTCTACATTCATGCCATATACTTCTTTAAGCTGCGACAGGCTGTGAAATCCTCCCAGCTTTTCCCTGTAGGCCACGATGCGCGCGGCCAGCTTCGAACCGATTCCGGTAAGGCGCAACAAGGCAAAGCTGTCTGCCAGGTTCACATCCAGCGGCTCCCATAAAGCAGGATCGTGGTTCCTGCTGCTATGGCCCGGGGTCACATTTGATGATTCAGCTGCAGTTTGAATCTGCACCTTTATATAGGGGAACAGATTTGTTACCAGTTGGGTATCAATTCCCCAAATGCGCAGCACATCCTCTTTACGTCGGAATACACCTCCTTTCTCCCGGTAGCGCAGGATATTCCGAACGGTTTTCCGCGAAAAACCCATTGAAGTAAGCTCATCGGCACTCGCCAGGTTAGGGTCAAAGGGATGCGGAGGAGCAAGCGATCGTATGGGAAGCTCCTGGCTATCGGGTTTTGCTGATGTTGCTGAGGCCGCTGCTTCCACAGCGCTGCCATCACTCAGTGCGATGGTAAGCTCTGGCAGGGGTTTAAGCATCTTCCAGAGGCCCGGAAGAACGAAAAGGAATAATATCAACAATACCAGTATGGCCAAACCGCGTTTTTCTCCACGGCTGTATTGAAAATACCATCCCTTTAGGAAATTGGGATTGAAACGGTCGTTGCCGCTTGGCTTCAAGCGTTCATTGCAGCAAATTCGTCGCGCGGGTAGGCTCCGTTGGCCAGTTTGTCTTTAATTACACTGAAGGCCTTGATGGTATGATCCACATCTGCCTGGGTATGCACCGCAGTAGGAATAAGACGCAGCATAATCACGCCTTTGGGAACCACGGGATATACCACGATTGAACAGAAAATGTCAAAGTCTTCACGCAATTCTCTGGTAAGTTGCGTTGCTTCAGGAATGGTGCCATTCAGCAGAACCGGAGTTACGGGCGTTGTTGTTACCCCAATGTTAAAGCCGGCTTCACGCAATCCATTCTGCAGGGAATGTACTATGCTCCACAAATTGTTTTTCAGTTCGGGGCGTGTGCGCAGCAGTTCAAGGCGCTTGATGGCACCGATGGTCATGGGCATGGGTAATGACTTGGCGAAAATCTGGGAGCGCATGTTGTAGCGCAGGTATTTCACCACTTCTTTATTACCGCCAATGAAGGCTCCGATACCGGCCATAGACTTGGCAAAGGTGGAGAAGTACACATCGATACCGTCCATACAGCCCTGCTCTTCTCCGGTACCTGCGCCGGTGGCGCCCATTGTTCCGAAGCCGTGGGCGTCATCTACGAGGAGCCGGAAATTAAATTTCTCCTTCAGGGCTACAACCTCTTTAAGTTTCCCCTGGCTGCCGGACATGCCGAAAACGCCTTCTGTGATGACCATGATACCGCCTCCGGTTTGCTCGGCTAACTTGGTTGCTCGCTGCAGCTGCACTTCAAGGCTTTCTATGTTGTTATGGGTATAAACGAAACGTTTACCCATATGCAGTCGAACCCCGTCGATGATGCATGCATGGGATTCAGCATCATAAACGATGATGTCGTGACGATCAACCAAGGCATCGATGGCAGAAAGCACACCCTGATAACCAAAGTTCAGCAGGATTACATCTTCTTTGCCGATGAAGTCGGCCAGGTCGCGTTCCAGTTGTTCATGATACACGCTGTTGCCACTCATCATGCGGGCGCCCATTGGGTAAGCCATACCAAAACGAGCTGCCGCATCGGCATCGGCGGCCATCACTTCTGGATGGTTCGCCAGCCCGAGGTAGTTGTTCAAACTCCAGATAAGTCGCTCACGGCCGTTGAAAACCATGCGGTTTCCAATTGGTCCTTCGAGCTTGGGGAACATGTAATACCCCTTGGATTCATCGGCATAACGACCCAAAGGGCCCATGCTGGCACTGATTTTATCAAAGATATCCTTCATGAAGCAATGCGCTTTTGTGCCACAAATTTACAATTTCTCCTGCTGAAGTTCACGATGAATTAATCAAGTACCTTATTGGCTGATCAAGAAACCTAAACGGCATCGCCGGGTGTAACTTTACTCACCCCTTTGTGCTCCATGGGATATGCGTAATATTCCTTATCTTCGCTGGTTCAAAATGAAGCTAAAGCTGCCCGTAATTTTATTGCTCATCCTGGCATCCTGCAGCCAATACGGGAAGGCATTGAAGAACCCGGATCGAAGCGCCCGCTTCAACGCAGCCTATGCCTATTACCAGAAAAAGGATTACGTGCGCGCTCAGCCGCTTCTGGAAAGTTTGCTCCCCTATTACCGAGGACAGGACAGTTCTGAAGTAGTTTACTATTACTACGCTTATTGCTTTTACGGAATGAAGGACTACCAAACGGCGTCCTATCACTTCCAGAGCTTTACGGAGAATTTCTTCAACAGCGTGCATCAAACGGAGTGCGCCTACATGGCCGTTTATTGCAAGGTTCTGGATGCCAACCCTTCCTACCTGGACCAGTCAGAAACACAAAAAACCATTGAAGAGCTGCAGCTGTTCATCAACATGAACCCTACAAGTTCCTATGTGGACATCTGCAACGAACACATAGATCTGCTCCGCAGCACTATGCGCCGCAAGGCATATGATAACGCCTACCTATATTACAAAACGGGTGATTACAAGGCTGCTGCCGTTGCGTTAAAGAATGTGCTGAGGGATTATCCCGATTTGGAACAAAAGGAAGAAACAGAAGTTCTTGTGGTACGCTCTTTGTTCTACTATGCTCAGAACAGCATAGACAGCAAGAAGGTTGAACGATTCCAGGCCGCGCTGGACGAGATCCATGAATATCGGGAAGACAATACGCCGCAGTCGCCCTTTTGGGAGGACGTTACCCGCATTGAAAAGCAAATTTCGCGCGAGCTGGAAACCCTTAAAAAACTGAATATTTAACAACAAATTGATATGACTCACGTAACCCTGAGTAAAAACGCAGATACCCGCGATTTACGAAATCTGGAAGAGCAGACCCACAACATCTATCTGGCAGCTATTGTTATTGCCAAGAGGGCCAACCAGATTTCTGAAAACCTGAAGCAGGAACTGCGTTCAAAGTTGGAACCATTTACTTCCGACAGCGATAATCTGGAAGAGGTTCACGAAAACCGCGAACAAATTGAAATTTCGTCATACTTTGAAAAATTGGCTAAGCCTTCCATTTTGTCGCTGGAGGAATTCGTAAACAAGAAAACCTACTGGCGCTTGCCCGAAAAACCGGAACATGGCCCGGCTGAACAATAAGTACATTGTTCTTGGAATTACCGGCGGCATAGCCGCTTATAAATGCGCCGCCCTGGTGCGGCTTCTTCGTCAGGAAGGGGCCGTTGTTCAGGTTATTATGACCCCTCAGGCGCAACAGTTCATCGGTAAAGACACCATGGCGGCCTTATCTGGCGGCCCTGTACTTACCGAACTGACCAACCCCCATACCGGTGAATGGAATAACCATGTGCTTCTGGGTACCCGTGCCGATTTATTGCTCATTGCACCGCTCACGGCCAACACCCTGGCAAAGCTGGCGCATGGTATCTGCGATAACCTGCTTACCGCTGTTTATTTATCGGCCCGCTGTTCTGTGATGCTAGCGCCTGCCATGGATTTGGACATGTATGCCCACCCTTCAGTGCGGCGCAACGAGGAAAAAGTGCGACAGGACGGCTGTATGATCATCGGACCGGAAAGTGGCGCACTGGCCAGCGGACTTCAGGGCCTGGGGCGCATGAGCGAACCGGAGCACATCCTGGAAGCCGTATGCAGGAAATTACAGCAACAAGCTACCACGATCAAAGGGAAACATATTCTTGTAACTGCTGGTCCTACCTATGAAGCC
>CANHRE010000028.1 GCA_947463095.1 Flavobacteriales bacterium
GCAGTTGTGCTGGTGAAGTCTGAGCAGCGGGTGTTGTGAGATACCTTTATAGAAAGTGCCGGAAGAATTCTGGATGATGTAGAGGTAAAAAGACATGAAAGGGAAGATCTGAAAAGAAAAAAGCCCCCATTGTTGGGGGCTTTTACTACGGATTTGCGGAACGGACGGGACTCGAACCCGCGACCTCCGCCGTGACAGGGCGGCATTCTAACCAACTGAACTACCGATCCGTAAAGAACTATGTCTTTTATTTTTCAAGTCTTGAGGCGACAACCATTTGACCATATTTTTTATTCAGAGGCTCGAACCCGTCCCTACCGCAAGCGGTAGGGATGACAGGGCGGCATTCTAACCAACTGAACTACCGATCCGTAAAGAACTATGTCATTTATTTTTTAGGTCTTGAGGCGACAACCGTTTGACCATATTTTTGTTCAGAGGCTCGAACCCGTCCCTACCGCAAGCGGTAGGGATGACAGGGCGGCATGCTGAGCAACTGAACTACCGATCCGTAAAGAACTATGTCATTTATTTTTTAGGTCTTGAGGCGACAACCGTTTGACCATATTTTTATTCAGAGGCTCGAACCCGTCCCTACCGCAAGCGGTAGGGATGCCAGGGCGGCATGCTGATCAACTGAACTACCGATCCGTAAAGAACTCAATCATTTATTTTTCAAGTCTTGAGGCGACAACCGTTTGACCGTTTACACGAGGATGATTACAAACCCTTATCGAGGGTGCAAATATAAAAAATGAAATTGGAAACCCGCAAGCGCCATTCAAATTTCCGGCTCCTTTTTAGGCATAGGGGCAAAAAAACGCAGAAAAAGCAATCCAAATATAGCAGCAGCAGCGCTGCCGAGTAGAATGCTGACTTTGCCCAGCTGAATCCAGCTCTGTTCATTAAAGGCCAGGTTAGTGATGAAGATTGACATGGTAAAGCCTATTCCGGCGAGCATTCCAGCTCCAAAAATGTGGGCAAACTTCACGCCCTTGCCAAATTTTGTGATGCCGATGGCCACGCTGCCGTAGGCAAACAGGGTAATTCCCAATGGTTTTCCGAAAAGTAGGCCGAAGAAGATTCCTAAACTTTCTGCATTGCCAAGTTCCTGCAGTATATCAGTATTCAACAGTATTGCAGTATTGGCCAGTGCAAACAGTGGAATGATGATAAATGCAACTGGTTGGTGCAGAGCGTGTTGCAGTTTGTACGATACACTGGTTCTTGTGCCTTTTTCAAATGGAATTACAAAGGCCAGCAAGACGCCGGTGATGGTAGCATGAATGCCGGAATGCATCATGAATATCCACATGAGTAAACCAGCGGGCAGATATATCCACAAATTGGTAATGCCGCGTCTTGCTAAGAAAAACAGGACACCAAGAACCGCCATGGCCAGCCCCAAATATAAAACGGAAAATCCATGGCCATAGAACAAAGCAATAACCAAAATGGCCCCCAGGTCATCAATGATGGCCAGAGCAGTTAGGAAAACTTTGATGCTCAGCGGCACCCGTTTGCTGACAAATCCCATAATGGCTATGGCAAATGCGATATCTGTCGCTGTTGGTATTCCGATTCCACTGATCGTGGCACTTCCCTGATTAAATCCCCAGTAGATGAATGCAGGGGCTATCATGCCGCCTAAAGCGCCGATTACCGGCAATAAGGCGCGTTTTCGATCACTTAACTCTCCAATGTACAGTTCACGTTCAATTTCCAACCCTACCATCAAAAAGAAGATGGTCATCAGACCATCATTAATCCAATCAGCAATGCTCAGGTGAAAATCCAAAGGGCCAAGGCTGACCCCCGTCTTATAGGCCCAGAGTTCCGTGTAGGTATGACCAATGCTGCTGTTAGCAATAAGCAGTGAAATAATGGTACAGGTAAATAAAAGTATTCCTGATACTTTCTCGCTCTGCAGAAAGTCCCTGAACAAGGCAGTGAGCCTTAAGGGTTTTGCCGATTTTTTTGCGCCGGACACGGGGCGAAAATACGTCAATGGGTATTGTGCTTCTATTTTTGAATGATGGATAAAAGGGATACCCACGACTTCTGGATGCAGCGATGTTTAACACTTGCTGCCAGGGGCTTGGGTGGGACTGCTCCAAATCCTTTGGTTGGATGTGTGATTGTTCGAAATGAATGCATTCTTGCCGAAGGCTGGCACCATAGGGCCGGCGAACCTCATGCGGAGGTTGAAGCCATAAGGGCCATGGGGGAGGGTCAAATTCCATCGGATGCTACCGTTTATGTGAACCTGGAACCATGTGCACACTTCGGGAAAACACCTCCTTGCGCTAATCTGCTGCTGGAACGAGGGGCCTCCCGTATTGTAGTTGCCATGCAGGATCCATTCCCGGATGTACATGGGAAAGGGCTTGAGTTGTTGCGGCAATCCGGCGTTCATGTGCTCACGGGTGTCCTGGAAGCTGAAGCAACCTGGCTCAACCGCAGGTTTCTCTCGGCTGTCACACGTAATAGGCCCTGGGTAATTCTTAAGTGGGCTGAAACAGCAGATGGCTATATGGCTGATGAAAGCGGCATACGAAGGCAGATTTCAGGACCATCGGCACAATTGCTTCTGCATCGTTGGAGGTCAGAAGAGGGCGCTTTTCTCGTAGGAAAAAATACGGTCATTCATGATAATCCCCTGCTTACCAATCGCTTATACGGTGAAAAACAACCCGTTCGAATTGTGGTGGACCCCAAACTTGAACTACCCGCTTACATGTCTGTGTTCAACAACCAGGCCCAAACATGGGTCTTGAATGAAGCCGTTTCACGCATCAGTGGCAACCTGCGTTGGATGGCCTATGGACATAACCTGTTCCCGGTTTTATTTGACGCAATGCATGAAGATGGCTCGAACTCTTTGGTGGTAGAAGGCGGTCCTGTTACACTGCAGCGCTTTTTAAATTCAGGTTATGCAGATGAAATACGCATCTTGCGCTCGAAAAAACAACGCTGGGGTTCGGGTATTCCTGCACCCGCTTTCCATGGAACATTACGTGAAACACAAGCGCTGCACGATGATGATGTGTTCATATACTCCCTATGATCTGGCTTGTTAGCTCTATCCTCCTTTCAGCTTCGCTGATGCTCTTGTTTCGCTGGTTCACCATCGCGGGCATTCATACGCAAACTGCCATCGTGATTAACTACCTGGTATGCATCATCACTGGAACGATGCTGGCAGGGAGGAAGCATATTTTTCGCGCTGAATTGCCGTTTTTGCCATGGTTCTGGCCATGTCTGGCGCTGGGTGTTTTATTCATTGTGGTGTTTAGTGCAATGGGGCAATCGGCGAAGGTTGCAGGAAGCGCCCTAACCGCTATGGCATCAAAAATGGGGTTGCTTATTCCCGTTTTAACTGCCGTGCTGTTCCTGGGCGAACCCTGGAGCTGGAACATCCTCCCGGGATTATTATTTACCCTTGGCGCGCTGTTTCTGCTGAATCCTGCACGCCAGGAATCAGGCCATGCCATGGATCTGAAGGCGGTGGGGCTGCTTTTACTCGTTTTTATAGGTTCGGGTTTGGTGGATGCCGGGGTTAAACTGGTTCAATACTTTTTTCTGAAAAACAGCAGTACTGACCAAACTATAACCCTGATTTTCACCGGAGCGTTCTTCACCGGATTGCTGCAGCATCTGTTCGCCAAAGGAAATCAAAGGCTCCTTCCTTCCTGGAAAGATACCACGGGCGGAATCATCCTGGGCCTGTGCAACTATGGTTCAATGTACACCCTCATGAACGCCCTAGATCGAAGCGGCATGCCCGGAACTTTTTTGTTTCCGGTGAACAACCTCGGCGTCGTGATGGTAACCACGGGCGCTGCCTATGTGCTTTTTCAGGAGGTGCTGAGCCGCAGGCAACTTGTCGGATTAGGATGCGCAACGCTTGCCATCCTGCTGTTGAGCATGGGTTCCTGAAACAGTATTCACTCCCGGCAAATGGAACGCACTGACCTCCGAAGAGAAACCAGGGTGTATCCATAAAGTATGGCGGCTACCAGGAACATCAGCAGTAGCGATTCCCAGGACGGCCAGGCAGAGGCCTGAAACCCTTTTTCTTTCAGGAATCGGTACATGAAATAATGTGCCATGCCGCTCGCAAGGAAAGAGACAACCGCAACACCGGCCAACATGCGCCCGAATGCTAAGGCAATAGGTGCGCTGATCATCCCGGGAGGGTAACCCAATAGAAAGAGCACACGGATATCGCGGGCAGCCCTGAAAGCCAGGATCTGGCTGAATTGTATCAAACCAAGCAGCGACAGCACCACAACCAGGAATCCCAGGGTCAGCACCACGCTTAAAACCATCAGCAGCAAGGTGTTAATCCGTGATGTTTTCAGCTTATCACCACCGGCAATTTCATAAGTGTGCTCGCTGAAGAAACGGCTGATGGCCGGCGATGCCGGATCTTTCGCCGCTATAATTAACCGGTCGGGTCTGGGATTGCTGCCGGATCCATATTCTTTATTTGCCCATTCCAGAAAGGCATCAGGTACCAAAACGGAAGGAACCCGTTCGGTAAATCCTGCGATGTAGGCTTTGTAATATCCGGATTTGCCGTTGCCCGAAATGAGTACGTCGAAGCGGATGCTTTTTAAAACAGACTCTGGAACGATGGGCAAGCCCTGGCCACGTGCAAATCCGAAGTTGTACATCTTCAGGTAATCGGATGGGATGATCAAAGGCAGTTCGGCATCGCCGGGCTGCCATTCCCAATGCACGTCGTCCAACTCCAGGAAACCATCCGGAACAGATTCAAAAAACAAGTCTGTGGTCAATCCGGGGATATCCGTGCCCAGGCCTGCCTGAAAATGAGCCCTTACCTTAAAGTCGCTGCTTCTGAAGGCGCCAACGTTACTGACACCCTGGAGCAGGCTCAATGCTTTTATGTCCTCATTTGAAAAACGACCGGCAGATCCTGAAATAGTGTTGAGCAGCGATACCTTCTTGTTTACAACCAGAAAATCCGCCCCCAGCAGGTCTTTTTGCTTCGATAAAATCCGGTTGAAGGTAATATAGGCCTGGCTGCAGGCACCCATCAGGAATAATCCGGCAAAGGCACCGCCCAGGGCCAACCACAGTTGTTTCCTGCTTCCGGAGCTGTTGATGAGCCTGTTTAACAACGCAGCACCTGCACTCATATCGTCAGTTGTTCAAATGATTCAGGCAAATGGTAGTCCTGGTCCAATCCTGTGATGATTACAGCTGCTTTCTGTTGTTCGGCTTGTTCCATCACCAGTTCCATCACTTTTTTCGTATTGTCGCGGTCCAGATGGCTGGTGGGTTCATCCAGAAAAAGGTAGCGGAAGGGTTGACAGAGGGCGCGAACCACGGCAATTCGCTGTTGCTGACCCATGCTGAGTTGCCCGCAGGGTTTGTCCAGATACGCATTCATGCCCAGTCGTTCCGCCATAGCCTCAGCCTCGCTGAGTTTTATTCCCTCGTTGAGTTGACACTTCAACAGCAGGTTCTGGCGGGCGCTTAGCTGTGGAAACAGTTTCAGGTCCTGGAAAACGCAGGACATGGTGTTTTGCCTGAGCAGCGACCAGTCTTCCAGGCTCAAGGTATCCGCCTTTTTACCGTCAATGTGGTAAGCGCCGCTGTAGTCATGCCGAATTCCATAAGCTATATTCACCAAGGTGGATTTACCTCGGCCTGAAGCGGCAATGATGGCCAGATGGCGGCCGGCTGCCACTTCGCTGCGGCTTCGCCAGAAGCTGCCATCCACAGCACTGTCGGCCAGTGGCGCAGGGAGGATATGATCAAATATCAGCGCCATTCTTGCCGGCGGCCATGGCCATCTCCAGAATCTGTGCCAGCGCGTTTTTCTTTTGATCCTTCAGAACCAGCTTCAGCGTGCTTTTTTCAGCGTTGCCGCTGCCCACCAGGTGGGAAAACTGTTTCATGTACTTCAGAGTAAGCGCCTGTTCGGCTCTGGTGGTACGATTGAAAATCCAGTACGGGAAATGTTCCTCATCAAAATCAATCCAAAACTGTACCGGCTGATCAAAGAAATCGTCTGGCAGGCGCTTGTCGCGCCATAACTTGTAATTACCGTTGTGTTTCAACCCTGCTTTGAGGTTCATCACGTTTCCGGTCCTGTTCATTAGGATTGGGAAGACTGGTGATGAATCCCCTTCTTCGCGATAGCCGTTCATGCGATCGATATAGCTGTTCAGCCCCATATTAAGGATGGCCATGGACGAGTCGATTTTAGGAGCGCGCTCCGCTAATCCCATGCGAATGGCCATGCCGGTGCTGCCTGCCATCAGCGGATTTTCTATATATGCATCCGTTGGGCTGCCCTGATTCCACATTTGCATGCTCATGCCGTTGCCAAGTTCATTCAGGTAAGCCATGATTTCTGAATTCATCATGGAACCATCATCCATACCGGTTTTATTCTGAAGGAAAACATCCAGCAAGGGTTTGATTTTTACAGCGCATGACATGTGGAAAAAAGGCACAATGCCGTCCGGCGTGGTATTGAATGATTTGTCGG
This sequence comes from Flavobacteriales bacterium, assembly GCA_947463095.1. Classification (GTDB taxonomy): domain Bacteria; phylum Bacteroidota; class Bacteroidia; order NS11-12g; family UBA955; genus REEB481. Next base: position 6,527 of record CANHRE010000028.1, read on the forward strand.
ATTTTGATTGGAGCATTGATTTAGCGCCAATCTGAACCGCATCCATGACAATTTCCCCATCATTGAAATCCATGGTTCCACCGGTGAAATCGCCGAAATAATTCGACGGAAATGATGCCAGTGTGCTGTTCATGGCACCCCGCATGTTTTGCATCAACTCAAAACATTCCTTTCCGTTGATGCACCAGGAAACAGCTGCATTTTTCTTCAGCATCTTCCTCATTTCCTCATTGGAGCTGATGTTGTTTTCGTAAGTGAGGTTTAGGTGGTCGCTGATTAAATCCTTGTGCTTTCGACCGTTCATGTTCAGAATCATCAGCACTTCCTTGTTCCAGCCCCAATATTCATTGTAACCAGATTTCATGAAATACTGATCATCCTCCAGACTGATATCCTCATGATCTTTTACGTGGTCGTTGAGGCAAGTCTTGAGCAGCGCAGGGTCTGATACCGGAATGAGAATGGCGGTGTATTCATAGCCTTTTTCCGAACGCATAAATACGTACGAGGGGCGCAACCAGTTGATGCCGGTTTCCTTGGGATCTTTCATGGCCTTGGCAAGCAGCACGGAAAAGGCCTGCCTGCTGTCATCCATATCGTCCCTGAACTCTTTGAATACATCATTTTTTTTCAGCGCTTCACGGTCTATGCCTTTAAGCAATGCTTCGGGACTGATTTTGAGCACCAATGCTGCATCTTCAGGAATGTATTTCTGAAGTTTGTCCGCCTTTCCGCTGAAGAACAGCAAGTATGCCGCTGCAGCAACAGAAAGGATGCCGGCACCAATAAGGCTATATTTGAAAACGGGTTTCATAGAATATTTGCGCAATATCGCACATCTGAGTGAAGTGAAATCTGAACATTGTTGATAAAATGCCGTGCAACCTTTTGAGTGAATGACCGACTAAAGAATGGAAAAAAGGGTGGATGACATCCAGTCGCTATTATCCGGATGCCGGCAAGGGGATCGCAGGGCTCAGCATGAATTGTTTAGCAGGTTCGGCCCAAAGATGCTCGGTATTTGCCGCCGCTATTGCGCCAATCCGGATGACGCGAGGGATGCCCTCCAGGAAGGATTTATAAAAGTGTTCGCAACGCTCGAAAAATATCGCGGAGAAAGTGCCTTTGAAACCTGGATGACCCGGATTTTTATTAATACGGCCATTGACCTCTACAAGAAAAAAAATAAAATAAGTCAGACGGAATTGCCCTTGCCGGGTCAATATGAAGCGGATGTTTCCTCCGATACAGATGTCGATAACTGGGGTTTTCCCTGCAGTCCTGAAGAGGCCATTAAGGCCATGGATCAACTTCCCCAGGGATATCGCCTGGTGTTCAACCTGCATGCCCTGGAAAATTATGCGCATAAGGATATTGCATCTATGCTCGGTATTTCTGAAGGGACCAGTAAAAGTCAGTACGCACGCGCCCGGCGATTCCTTCAACAAATCCTTATCCCTAAAAATATTACTTCTTGAGCCAGGAGCATAAGGATATTGAACATTTACTTCGGGAAACCTTTAAAGGTTACCAGGAACCAGTCTTTGAATCTGACTGGGAACAGCTTGAGCGCGCACTGCCTCGTGAAAACCATCGCCACAGGTTTCTGTGGGCATTCTGGCTTTCCTTACCGGTGGCCGTAGGAATAGCATTTTGGCTCTTTCAGCCTAACGCCATTGTTCAGTATTCTAAAAGTGTTGAAAAGACTTTAAGCCAGGCACAAGGCAAGGAAATCAATCCATCAGATGTGAACCAGATGCCAGCTGATGATGGAATTTCTTATGAAAAAATAACTCCCCCCAGCCGGAATCGTTCGCAGGCAACTGCGTCAGGAACTTCGGAAAAACGGTTGGAAAAGTCGGCATACCGCCGGACTGATGTAGTTCAATCCCGCAATGGAAGTAAAGGTGAAAGCCAGAATTGGTCCAGCGCGGGCAACAACAGTCTCGGCGGTAGTACCGGACAAATCAACAACGAATTAAGGGAATTTAAAGGTGAAATCCCAAATCTTTCGGGAAGGAGTTTTCATCAAATTGTTTTTAATTATTCCAGAAGCAAAGCAGCAAAACTTGTTTTCGGAAACTACAGGCGTGCATTGGATGGATGGCGGCATTTTCGCGGGCCGGAGGTCTGGATGATTGCCGGTGTTCAATTCTTATCTTCTGCTGCCATGAATGTGGCGGATAAAGATGAATGGAAGGGGAAAGGGCTATCGCGCAGCAGGCTTCAACAAGGGTTAATCCGGGAAATAGCGGCCGGTATTTCGATACCTTTTGGTTTGAGTTCGCTTCAGGTAGGACTGGGTGAATCACAAATACTAAAACCTATGAGACAGCACTGGACGGTGAAAACCAGAATGGTGATTGATTCTATTCCCTACCGCAATATGCCGGGTGATACTTTATTCTGGATCCCTGTGCGGTTTGCCGATACACTGGTGGATGTGGTCACGGAATTCAGTGAAAAAAGGTTGATCATTCCGTTCCGGTTTAATCAGAATTTCCCAATTTGTGCTAAATTCGGGTTGAATTTCCAGGTCGGAGGCCAATTGGGAATTTTACAATCCATGAAGGCAACCATACCATCCCCATATACCGACTATACCTGGAGTCAAGTTCGCAGCGGTATGGCAGGAACAGCGCAGACAAACGCCCCAGTGGGATTGGTAGATGCCAAGAACCATTTGCGGTCGCGCATCGATGTGCAACTGGGAACCGGTGCTTATTGGCGGTTCAATAGAAATCTGACAGTGAAAACTAATGTAATGCGAACTTCAGGCCTGAATCCATTGACCCGCAATGGAGAGAAATATCATCAATGGGGAGGTCAATTAATGTTCATGTATCAATGGTAATTGCGGTATCGGCTAAACGAATCCTTCAGGGAATATTGTGTGCATTAGTGATGCAAGCGGGAACAGCAATGTTGTCTGCTCAGCTCCTGCTCCCATTGAAAACAAACCTGATGGCTCCGCCTGTAGTTCGTCAGACAGAAGGTAATATTTATGCAATTTGGCCAGAGCGATATACGGACAGCATGGATTTATATCGTTTATCGCGTTATGATGGCCGCACCTGGACAAATATGCCCCCACTAAGCGTGCAGCGCGGCGGCGTTATTACCGATTTGGCTATATATAATGGGAAGGTATATGTTTCCGGCAATTTTAAGTTATACAATGATCCCCAGTTCAACTGTTTAACAGTCCTGGAAAATAAAGTTTGGTCTGGGGTGGCATCCTTTACCGCTTCCTTCACCCAGATTCCTACAGTGCAGTCGCTGGCGGTGTTTAACAACTCCCTCTATGCAGGTGGACGCTTTTTGCGGATGAACGGCGTACTGGTGAATAACCTATTGGTATTTCAAGGCAGTTTCTGGGAGCCAATGGGTTCTACGATTCCCGGAGCGGATGGTGCCGTAACCCAATTAGCCAGCCGAGGTTCAGATTTAGCCATATGTGGCAGTTTCCGAAAAATAAATGGCGCCACGGCACCTGGTTTGGCATTTTACAACGGAGCGCAGTTCATTTCTAAATACACGCCCGTCAAAACCGCGCGGAAACTTTATGCTGTTGCAGGGGCCTATTGGTACAGCGGTCTGGATTCAAATGGTCGGATGATTCTTGCCAGTATGAGCGGTTTTACGGCCCTGAAAATGTCTATGAGCGGCTTGGATAGCATTGGTGCCGTTGATGGTTTTTGCGAGTGGTCAGGAAAAGTATATGCCGTAGGAAGGTTCTATAAAACCGGCAGCAAAACGATGATTAACATCATCATGCTGGAAGACCAAAGCTGGGTGGCGCACCCCATACTTACACCCAATAAATTTGTGCAGATTGCTGCGCTTGGAAGCGATGTTTATTTCTCGGGAAGCCTGGATAACATCCTCGGAAAAAGTCTTGGATATGGCTTGGTGAAGCTGGTTCCCGGAAGAGTTCAGGTGAGTGGTTATGTGTTTCATGATGTGAATAGCAATGGCATTAAAGATGCAGGTGAAAGACCTCTTGCAAATCGCAAATTGAATATTTCCGGCTTAGGAGACTTATTCACCGATGCGGTCGGCTATTACGAATTTAAGTCTGTTATCGGAGGCAAGATCACCTTGACATTAGAGGCTCAGCCGGGTTGGAAAACCGCCATGCCGGTGAACCTTACATTGACAGACAGCCCCTGGCTTTACCAGGTTGATTTTGCGCAGTTACCCGCAGAAACCAATTTCCGGGATATGCGTGTGGACATCGTATCCGGCGAAGGTTGGAATGTGAACAGGGATGCTTCCTCCTCATATTTAATAAAAGTTGAAAATGCCGGGCAGGTGAACGCTGCCTCTAAGTTGGAACTTAAGTACAATAAGAAATTAAGTAACCTTCAGGTAGACCCAGCACCTGATTTGATTAATACAGGGAAATTCACATGGAATATACCTGCCCTCGCTCCGGGAGAATCATACGTGGTGAATATGGTTTCCTGGATTTCATCCCAACAGTTTGAAATTGGTGAACAATTGGGATTCCATGCCTTGGTTATTCCCAATGGAATGGCGCTCGATGACAATCCCGGCGATAATATGGATACCCTGCCCCAGATTGTGTCGGATCGCGCTGCAGTAGCAGTGGAAAAACTACAATTTCCCGTGGCGAGAAACGGTGATTCAATGGCCTACCTTCCTAATAACGATAATGTTATCCAATATGTAATCCGCTTTGAGAATTTCGGGAACGATACCGTTTATCAGGTTCAGGTAATCGACACCATCGATATTTCCCTGAATATGGCCTACATCCGTGAATCCGGGTCCAGTCATCCTTTTTCCCGAAAAATGATTCTAGATCCGGCGCTTCCTGGCAAAGCCATCTTGATTTATACTTTCAGCAATATCAACCTTCCGCCGAATACCATGGCCAATCCGGAATGGACACAGTCGAAAGGCTTTTTCGGACTGCATGTTGGTTTGAAAAGTGGAAATCCTGCAGGTACCGTGATCCGAAACCGGGCAGGGGTGATGTTCGACCTGGAAGCGAGCGTGCTGAGCAATACCGTTTCTTGCATGCTTACGGGCAACTTTGGCCTGGATGCTGGTGGAACCTTGCCCAATTCCGGTATTCTGATGCTGTACCCAAATCCTTCAACAGGAACAACAACGGTGCAGTGCCCTCATGACATTCAAATACTAAAAGTTTACGATTTATATGGCCGAGAGGTAACAGTATCATCCGTGATTTCTGGCAGCAAAGCTTTGTTATCTGTTGAACAGCTTGTCGCAGGTCGTTACCTGGTGATGGCGTGCAACAAAAACGGATACCGCATGCACAACATCCTGATTAAACCTTAGAGATAAACTGCATCTAAGAGACAGATTCAACCCAACACTATGAAGATTTTATATAAAGGAGCACGGATACTGCTGCTGGCCTTGGTGTCAGCTTTTATCCTGCCTGAAAACGCTGCTGCGCAAATCCCCAAGGGTTGTGCAGACATGGCAAACTTCACTTTTAAAGTGGAATGCCGTACCTTGATTGCTTCAGGTATCTCACCTTCAACACGTACCTGCCCAAGCTATAAATGGAGTCTTGGCAATGGTACCTACGCCACCGGTCAGCAAATTTCCTATAAGTACCCAAGTACAGGTACCTACACGGTGTGCCTCAAAGTGGTTGACAGTTGCAGGAATTGTGACACAATTATATGCAAAACTGTTACTATCAGTGGCTGTGCTGCCGATTCTACATGCTTACTGAAACCGGATTTTGCATTCAAGGTGGATTGCAGAAACGTAGTATTCGAAGCTTCATCCAACCAGATAGGGGCCACCTATTCCTGGTCTTTTGGTGATGGCAATTCTTCCACAGACAAGGCGGTGAAAAAATCCTACCTTAAAGACGGTACGTATCAGGTATGCGTAACCGCGACATGGAAAAATCCCATTACTAATGTGGTATGCAAAGAAACGGTTTGCAAAAAGGTTACCATTCAGTGCGGCCGCAAGGATCCTTGTACGGTAAGCGGAAACTTCACTTTTAAGGTTAGTCCTAATGGGATGGTGGGTTTCAACGCAAGCAGTACCGGAGGTTTCAGTTATGTTTGGGATTTTGGTGATGGAACCAAAGGCCAGGGACAGAATCCAACGAAACAATACAGTAAACCGGGTGCTTACACCGTTTGTGTTACCATTTATGGAAAAGACCCCCGCTGCTTTGTGAAAATATGCAAGAAGGTGGTTATCGAAGAACGCTGCAACATCTGGGGTAACTTCAGCTTCCAGTCAATCCCGGGAACTACCGGCTTTAAATTTCTTGGCACTGCCAGTGAAAAAGGAGCAACCTTCAGTTGGTCTTTTGGCGATGGAACCGGCGCAAGCACTAAAGACCCTCAAAAGTATTTCAGCAAGCCGGGTGTTTATGAAGTATGCCTGACCATCAAACATCCCAATGGACGCTGCTCGGTGCGCATCTGCAAGAAGATCATCGTTGGTGCCGTGAAAACATGCAACAACCCGGTATCTTTTGGCTGGGGCGTTGACAAAACCAATTGCCTGAAGTACAATTTCGAAGCACCGGTTGGCAATTGTGTGAAATACAAATGGGCGATTGGTGGACAACTGATATACAGTCGTTTTACCAGCTATACGTTTACCAAGGCAGGAACCTATCAGGTTTGCCTTTATCTGATGGATACCTGCAACAAGTGCGATACGGTTATCTGCAAGTCGGTAGTTGTAACGGGATGTGATTCTTCTGCAAAAAAATGCAATATGGGTATCAGCGTAGTATGGCCTTCAGGTGTGAAGGAATGTGCCGCTTCTACTTTTCAGGTGAAGTACACAGACAACCCTGCACTCGGCTGTCGAAAGGCTACCTGGACTTGGAGCGACGGCACAGCGTCTACTCGCGATATGACAGCTTCACATAAGTTTAAGCGCGGAACTTATAACGTTTGTGTGCGCATTATTGATTCCTGTAAAGGTTGCGACACAACCATTTGTAAATCCATTACGGTTGCCTCATGCTGTGGTCTTAAGGCTCCCGATTTTACTTATACCATCAATTGCGACAAGATTTCGTTTGAAGGCAATCTGCAGAATTGTGGTAAGTACGTTTGGTCACTGGGCAATGGTACTTATGCCAATGGCCGCTTGGTGACCGGAACCTATGTAACGGGAAAATCTTATACTGTTTGCCTGAAGGTGGCAGACACCTGCAATGCCTGCGATACGCTGATTTGTAAGACCATTTCGGTTCCGCTGTGCAATCCCTGCAAAATCGAATCGTATTTTGTTGTTGACAGCATTGTCAAGGGAGTAGTGTTCCTCACGAATAAGAGTTCCTCTAACGCTGTTTACTTCAGCTGGGATTTTGGCGACGGAACAAAATCTACTTCTTCAAAACCGGGAAGTAAAACCTATACTGCGACCGGCACCTATAAAATCTGCCTGACTGTTTGGGATCAGACAAAAGCCTGCAGTGCTACTTTCTGCAAAACGATCACCATCAGCAGCCTGCGTTCTAATGCTTCGCTGGTGTTGCCTGCAGAAGATGCGTCACAGGCGGTGAAGGTTTATCCCAACCCGGCATTTGATAAAGTGCAGGTTGAATGGGGAACTCAAGCAGGAATTAAAACTGTTGAAGTTTTAGACCTCAACGGACGCTTGTTGCAAACCGTTACCTTCAACGAGTCAGTAAATGCCGGAACGGTTGATTTAAGCTCTTGTACAGAAGGATTGTACCTTATCCGGGTGCATCAAAATGGAAGCAGCAGCGTGCATCGCATCAATCATGTTCGTTAATTGAACCGTAAAGAATCATATCAAAAGGAGGCCTTGTGCCTCCTTTTGTGTTATTCATACAATAGCGATTGCCTAAATTCGCCCCGTATTTAACTCATGATACGCGTAGAAAACAACAACAACATTCTGGTACCGGTTGATTTTTCCGATACTGCCAATAATGCGCTGGAACACGCCGTGAACATTGCGCGGGTGTATAACAATGAAATCACCCTCCTGCATATTATTGATGAAAACTTCTTCCAGTCTATCTTCTCCAGCAATCAAAATGAATTAATGGAAGAAGGTATTCATGGCAGGCTGGACAAGATCATTGAGGGCATCCGAAAGGAAAACCCGGGGTTGAAAGTGCATAAGAGGCTTGAACGCGGCAAGGTGTACAAAGTGATTGCGCAGGTAGCCAACGACGGCAACTTTGACAGCATCATGATGGGGAGCAATGGCGCCAGTGGCCTTGAGCGTTTTATCGGTTCAAATGCTTCCCGTGTCATTCAGCTTTCGAAAGTGCCTGTTATTGTAATTAAGGCTAAACCCTTTGGTGCAGGTTATAAGAAAATCGTATTGCCGATTGATCTGTCGCTGGAATCGAAGCAGAAGGTGGGTTGGGCCATCCACGTGGCCAAGAAATTTGATTCAACTATTCACATCATCTACGACAACAGCAATGATGAATTCCTGAAGGTTAAAATCAAAGCCAATATTCACCAGGTGGAATCAATGATTGCTGCACAGGGTGTGCGTTATGTGAGCAGGGAACTTGAAGATAAAATATTTGAGAACTTTGCTTCTGAAACGCTTACCTATGCCAATACCATTGAAGGTGATTTGATTGTAATCATGACCCAGCCTGAAACGAGTATTGTAAGTATGACGATTGGAACACTGGCGCAACAGCTGGTGAATGAAAGCGAACATGTGCCGGTTATGTGCGTCAATCCCAATGAAACGGGCTATACATTCGATTATTAATGAGTCATATCAGCAACAAAAAAGGCGCCTTCAGGCGCCTTTTTTGTTGTGTCTTGGGGGAATCTGTTACAGATAAGCAGGGAAGCGCTTTGGGTCGGCTTCGTGCATTAAGCTGTAAACAGCGGTGAATACATCATCTGCACTCGGTTTGCTGAAATAGTCGCCATCGGTACCGTAGGCAGGACGGTGTGCTTTTGCAGTCAGGGTTGCAGGGGCGCTGTCCAGATATTGGTAGCCACCCTGAACCTCAAGTACCTGCTGCATCATGTATGCTGTGGCACCTCCGGGCACATCCTCATCAAGGAACAGAATGCGGTTGGTATGTTTTAGGTGGCTGGTAATGATGTGCTCCAGGTCAAAAGGCAACAACGTTTGAACATCGATAATCTCTATTTCGATGCCTGCTTTGGAAAGTATATCGGCGGCTTCAGCAGCAATTCTGCAACAACTTCCATAGGTAACAAGGGTTAAGTCGCTACCCGCTCTTATTACTTCGGGCACACCCAGCGGAACATTAAAGCTCCCAATGTTCATAGGCAGTTTCTCTTTCAGGCGATAGCCGTTAAGACATTCAATCACCAAGGCCGGTTCATCAGCGTGCAGCAGCGTATTGTACATACCCGCAGCCTGGGTCATGTTGCGGGGAACACAAACATGCATGCCGCGCACTGCGTGCACAATCATGCCCATGGGAGAGCCGCTGTGCCATATGCCTTCCAACCTGTGGCCTCTTGTTCTGATAATCACCGGGGCCTTCTGGCCGCCCTTTGTGCGGTATTGCAGGGTGGCAATGTCATCGCTCATAATCTGCAAGGCATAAAGCAGGTAGTCCAGATATTGAATTTCAGCGATGGGCCTGAGTCCGCGCAAAGCGCAGCCAATGCCTTCTCCTATGATGCTGGCTTCCCTGATTCCGCGATCACCAACACGCAATGCGCCGTACTTATCCTGCAATCCCGCAAATCCTTGGTTCACGTCGCCTATTTTTCCAAGGTCTTCACCAAATGCAAATACCCTAGGGTCACGCTCCAAGTGCGCATCAAAACAAGCCTGTAGGATTTCCCTGCCATCTTTCCACACCTCTTCTTCAGCGTATTCAGCAGGTTCTTTATGCACCTTCAGCGCATTGTCCGAAGATTGACTGTACAGGTGAGAACTGTAGCGTTCTGCATTGATTTGGGAAAAGTTATGGTAAAAGTCCAACAGCGGAGTTCGAAGGGATTCGTCTTCGTACAAGGTGAGCCGGAGGGCTTCGTGTATGGCATTGCCCACATCTTTCAAGAGGGGTTCACCTATGGCTTTCAGGCGCGCAGCAATGGACAGCAAAGCCTCGCCGTTGGTTGATTGTGCCGCTGCAGCCTCAATAGCGGTGCAGCAGGCATTGTGGTCTTTTTTAATCTCAGCCTGAAAGGCGTTCCAGGCTTCTTTTTGCCAGGTTCTGACTTCGGTAGTGTAAGTTTCTTCCAGCGCGTTGAGTTCTTGTTCAGAAGCAATATTGTTGGCAATAATCCACAACTTGAACTGCCGCAAGCAGTCGTATTCCTGCTCCCATTCCAGTCGCTCTTTACTTTTATAGCGTTCGTGGCTGCCACTGGTGCTGTGTCCCTGTGGCTGGGTCATTTCGGTGATGTGTATCAACACCGGCGTGTGCTGATCGCGGCAGGTTTGTGCTGCTTCCCGATATGTTTCGCACAGGGCAGCATAGTCCCAACCTTTGGCAGTAAACAACTCCATACCCTGTCCCTGCTTGTTGGTTTGGAATCCTGCCATCAGGGCGCTGATGTTTTCTTTTGCAGTTTGGAATTTAGCCGGAACAGAAATGCCGTAACCGTCATCCCACACTGAAATAGCGAGCGGAACCTGCATCACGGCAGCCGCATTCATCACCTCCCAAAACATGCCTTCAGAGGTGCTGGCATTGCCTATGGTGCCAAATGCCACCTCGCTGCCCTTGTTGCTGAACTGCGTGTGGGTGTGAAGTTCGGCGTTCTCACGGTATATTTTAGACGCCAGGGCCAATCCCAATAAACGGGGCATCTGACTGCCTGTGGGTGATATGTCGGCGGAAGAATTGAATTGATCTGTTTGCGACAACCAGTTTCCATCCTCATCCAGCAACCGGGTGCCAAAATGGCCGTTCATGCTGCGGCCTGCCGATGCAGGCTCTGCATCAATGGATGGATGTGCATACAATTGGGCAAAGAATGCCTGTATGGTGCTCATCCCCGTGGCAAACATGAAGGTTTGATCCCGGTAATAACCGCTGCGGAAATCACCGTGCCGAAATACCTTCGCCAGGGCTATTTGCGCCAATTCCTTGCCGTCGCCGAAAATGCCGAATTTGGCCTTGCCGGTCAGCACCTCTTTCCTGCCTATAAGGCTTGCCTGCCTGCTCTGAAAGGCAATTTTGAAATCGCGTAGAATTTCACCTTTGAACTCGGAAAAGGTCATAGTATCCTGTACGTTGTCCGCCACTTCCATGAAGACTGCAAATTTACGCATAATGATACAGTTGCCGCTTTGTTGCATAAACTGTATCCGCCTGCGTTGGCTTTGTGCCTATATTGCAGTAGGTAAGGGGGGGAAATGTTCCTTAAAGTTTCATGGTTGTACTTCTTTCTTGGAATTACGCTTCATGTGCAAGCGCAGGAACGCTTGTATATGCATCTCAATGCCCGCAGCGGACTGCCTGGAAATAAGGTGTACTCCGTGAGCCAGGATGGTAAAGGCTTTATCTGGATGGCTACAGACCGCGGTGCTCTGCGCTGGAATGGGCATGAGTTCAGGAAGTACGGCGTCGATGAAGGGTTGCCGGACAATGAAGTGATGCACGTATTTGATGATGCTCAGGGCCGCATCTGGACTATGTGCTTCAACACCATGCCGGGTTGTTTGGAGCAGGGTGAGGCGCAAAGGACAGCCGTTGAAGCGTTGTTGGGAGGGTTTAAGCCCTGCGATGTATTCAGCCATGCCTATTTCAATCACAAGCGCGAATACTGGTTGTCATTTAGGAATGATTCCGGAGTTTTTTTGATTACCCGCCCGGGAAGCAGGGAGCGTTATCGCATGCACATGCCCCTGCAAATGGAAAGCATCAACCTAATTGATGTGGTGAAGTATGGCGATGGATCCGTGGATTTTTACTTGCCCGGTAAACTGCTGCACCTGAGGAAGGGGGGCCAAAAACCAGAAACTTATTCCCTGAAGTTTCCCGGATCAAGCAATCTTCCGGTTTTTCATAAGCGATTGAATTTTTATCATGAGGGGCACTACTTTGCCTTGACTAATGACGCTTTTCTGCTGGAATATAGCTTTGCCAATCACAGGCCGGTATTGCATCAGTTTGTGCGCCTGCCGTTGGATGCACGCAATTACTTTTTCAGAAATAACAGGCCATACGTATATGATGAAAAAGGCCAGGTGTACGATATCTCACGAGCGCAGTTTGACACCGGTTATTCGTTTCTAAAGGATAAACAGGTTAATGAGCTTTTTTATGACCGACAGGGGAACTTGTGGGTTTCTACCCTGAACAATGGAGTGTATCTATATCCTGCGCAGAGTTTGTTGTTGGCGGTTCCGGGTGAGATTAAAGATGCCATCACCCATGTGCGGTTTGGCAATTACCATGTTTTCGGGACGGAATACAACGGACTCTACGTACTTGACACCCGGTTCAAGGTGGTCAGACACCATCCGGAATTGCGCCGGCCGGTAAAGTTACTTGTTGCGGGTAAACACTGTGTGGTGGCTTCGGATCAGGGCCTGTATTACATGAATGCGTCATTGCAATTGCATCCGTTTGGAGGTATCCGGATTTTGAAAGATGTGGAGTACTTCCGGGGTGACACCTTTTATGCGGCAAACTACCGCAATGCCTTTCGTGTGGTGTTGAACTCGGAGCGTGCAGATACCATTTACAGGGGTCGGACAACGGCCATCTGGGGCGATGCGGAGGGAACGGTCTGGGTTGGCACCATGCAGGGACTGATCAAAATAGCCCATGGCCGTCAAGAGCAGGTGCAGGCGCATACGCTGCTTCATGAAAGCCGCATTTCAGATATTACAGGAGATAACAGGGGTAGGTTGTTTGTAGCCACCCATAATAATGGTTTGTTCGTGTTGCAGGGCAGCGAAATATTGCATTTTACCAACCGCAACTGGGACCCACTGACTAGTCTGCCTGACCGGCAACTTATAGGCCTGCTTTCAGATGGATCAAAGCTGTGGGTGCTTGGTGCTGCCGGCTTGAGCGTAATTGCCTTTGGCGAACATGGCATCAGGCCGCAGGAGCATCGGTTTTTAGGGCCAATGAACGGCCTGCCCGCCGGCATCTTCTATGGCATCAACAATTCCGAAGAAAACGGAATACCGGAAGTGCTTACAGATTTGGGGCTGGTGCGCATCAGCAATGTTCAGAACCTTCCGAATCCTGAACTCTTCGCAGAAATAGAAGGCATTAGCAGGCAGGGTAAACCTTTGCCGGCCTGGCGATGGCAGGACCTTGGGAACGAAGAAAATGAACTTACCATTCACTATAATTCAGTAGCGGTACTTACCGAACCTGGCCTGACCTACGAATATCGAATTTCGGCTCTGGATAGTCAATGGGTGGTAACCAAAGCCAATCAGGTGCATTTTAGTGACCTCAAACCCGGCGCCTATGTTTTTGAAGTGCGCGCAAGGGCTGGTTCTTTGGTGTCAAAGCCGGTTCAGGTAAGCTTTTACATCAGGCCGGCCTGGTACCAGTATCCTTTGACTCAGATTTCTTTAGCCCTTGTATCCATGCTGGCCCTGTTGCTTTTGGTGATTTCAGTCATGCGGAAATCTGCCCGCAAGATGCAGCTAGCCAATCAGGAAAGCCAAAAACTGGCTGAACTGGAGCTCCAGGCGTTGCGGAGCAGAATGAATCCTCATTTTGTATTTAATGTGCTCACCGCCATCCAGAACTTTATCACACAGGGCAGGGAAGAAGAAGCCAATTACTATACGTCACAGTTTGCCCACCTCATACGGCAAACCTTTCACGGCTCGACTTTTCATTTCATCAGTCTGGCCGAGGAAGTACAATTATTGAATAACTACCTGGATCTGGAACGTATGCGGTTCCGTGATCGGCTGGATTATACAATAGAGGTAGACTCCCATTTGGATTTAGAAGAGTACATTATTCCCTCAATGTTGGTGCAGCCATTCCTGGAAAATGCCATCAACCATGGCATGAGGCCCCTCAGGAACAGAAAAGGTATGTTGCTTGTACGTTTAAAAAAACATGGAGATGAACGATTGTTCATTGAAGTGGAGGACAATGGCGTTGGCATTAAGGCCGCGCAGCAGCAAAAAGAGCTTCAAACTCGGGTAAAACATCATAAAAGTGAGGGAATGGAACTTGCCAGAAACCGTATTGATCTTATGAATAAATGTTATCGCTTGGATATGCATCTTGAGGTGCGCGATTTATCGGAACAAGGAAGCCAGGGAACCCTGGTATTAATTGACTTGCCGCTGCGTATCACCGGTGATAAGTTCACTAATGCTTTAAAACAACTATGAGGGCTCTAATTGTAGATGATGAACGGGCGAGCCGGGAAATGCTAAGGCATTTTGTAACCCGTTATTGCGGGGATATCGATCTTACAGATGATGCGGAGGATGTTAACGGTGCCTATAAAATCATCAACGAGCGCAGTCCGGATTTGGTATTCCTGGACATCTCGCTTCCTGGGAAGGATGGCTTTGAACTGCTCAAGTTATTTCGGGAGCCTCCCTTTGAAGTCATCTTTGTAACGGCTTATTCTGAGTACGCGATTGCAGCAATTCGCCTGTCGGCCTGTGATTACCTGCTGAAGCCATTGGACATCAACGAGCTGCAGGTTGCAGTTCGGCGCGCCAGGGAACGAATTATGCGAAAGGATCCGGTAAACAGCCTTAGGGAGTTGTTTCACAGCCTCACCGAAAAAGGGCCCCGGCGCATCGCACTGGCGCACGCTAATGGTTATACCGTAGTGTCTGTGAATGAATTGATACGCCTAGAATCCGACGGCCGCTACACCTGGACATTCCTTACAGAAGACCGAAAAATCCTCGTGGCCAAAACCCTTCGCGATTTTCAAGAATCGCTGGAAGAGGGCGAGTTCCTTCGCATCCACAACCGTCATATTATCAACCTGAATTTCGTGCGCAACTTCGACCGCAAGGGATTGCTTACTATGGCCGATAGCTCTGAGGTGGAAGTGTCTAAGAGGAAGAAAGATGAGCTTATGAAGCGTCTTGGAATCTAACGCCAATGCCTCAAAACAGCCTATCCACAACATGAAAGCACTCAATTGTTACATAGACTCCATAGAAAGATTTCTGCGTAACATCTTGCTTTGCTTTTTCTGCTGAAAAGGTTGAGGCCTTTTCTCCAACCCTTTCTTTTGTTATGAAGAGTTGAGCCGGTTCCCCACCGGCTCGCTTTTTTTTACATTTTCTCCGGACAGCGAATACCCAGCAGCATCATTCCCTGATGTAACGACTTTGCCGTTGCCTGTATGATGCACAAACGCAGCATCCTCGCCTCAGGGTCTTGCTCCTTTAATATGGGAAGTTCATTGTACATGCGGTTGAATGCCCTTGCGGTGCTGATGCACCACTGAGCAATAACCGACGGGTCCATAGAGGCCCCTGCATCGGCTACCGCAGCCCGGAAGCTGTACAATTGGCGTATCACGTTTTTTTCCAGTGGTGATAAGGCCTGAAGCTGCTCAGGAATCTTGGTTTCCCCGTTTATGTTGCGTTCCATGGATCGGATGCGCGCATAGGTATATTGTACAAAGGGGCCGGTGTCGCCCTGGAAGTCAATGCTTTCTTCCGGGTTAAACAGCATACGTTTTTTCGGATCCACTTTTAATATGAAGAACTTCAAGGCTGCTAACCCGAGGATTTCATACAGTTGGTCCAATTCACCCGGGTTCAGGCCTTCGGTTTTGCCCAGTTCTTCAGTCTTAGCGCGAGCTGCCTGCACCATATCGGCAATAAGATCATCGGCATCCACAACCGTTCCTTCCCGGCTTTTCATCTTGCCGCTGGGCAAATCTACCATGCCGTAGCTCAGGTGATAGATGCCTGAAGCGTAAGGCTTGCCCAACTTCTGCATGATGCATTTGAGCACCTTGAAGTGATAATCCTGCTCATTGCCCACCACATAAATGCTGCGACTTATGCCAAACTCGTCGGCTTTAAGTTGCGCAGTGCCGATATCTTGGGTAATGTACACGCTGGTGCCATCGCTGCGCAGAACCAGCTTCTGGTCTAAGCCCTCATCGCTCAAGTCTATCCATACACTGCCATCCTCTTTGCGGAAAAAGACACCTTGTTCCAATCCTTCATGGATCAGGTCTTTGCCAAGTGTATAGGTGTCGGATTCGTAGTAATACTTGTCGAAATCAACCCCAAGTCGGGCGTAAGTGCTGTTAAAACCTTCATAAACCCAGCCATTCATGGTGCGCCACAATGTGAGGATCGTTTCGTCACCGGCTTCCCAGCGGCGAAGCATCTCCTGGGCTTCCAGCATCATCGGGGCGTTTTTTGCCGCTTCTTCTTCGCCCATGCCCGCGGCCACCAAGGCCTTGATTTCCTCCTTTAGGTGTACATCAAAAAGCACATAGTACTTGCCCGCCAGGTGGTCGCCTTTGATGCCTGCGCTTTCCGGCGTTTCGCCATGGCCGTATTTCTGCCAGGCTAACATGCTCTTGCATATATGGATACCCCGGTCGTTAATCAGGTTTGCCTTCACCACATCATATCCGGTGTATTTGAGTATTTCAGCCACGCTCCAGCCCAGCAGGATGTTCCGTACATGGCCCAGGTGCAGGGGCTTGTTTGTGTTGGGTGATGAATATTCCACCATCACTTTTACACCCTGCCCTTCCGTGCCTTTGCCAGGATGTTCCGATTCCCATTGGTCGCGTAAACAGCCAATCCATACCGAATCCTTCAAGGACAGATTCAGGAAACCCTTCACCACATGAAAGTCGTCCAGGTCTGCCATATGCTCTTTCAGGTAGTTGCCGATGGCCGTTGCACAGGTATCCGGACTTTGCTTCATCAGCTTTGCCAGAGGGAAAACTACAACGGTATAATCGCCGGGGAAATCGGGATTGGTCTGTTCAATGCGAATGCCCGCCTCAGGCACCTCGGTGCCGCTTAAATTCTTTACAGCCAATCCAACCTGATCCTTCAGCAATTGTTCCAAAATCATGGGACAAAGATAAACTGCAGGGCCGGAGCGGTAACGCGCTGAATTTGAAGCTCCTCGGTTCTTATTTTTGCCGCCAAACCAATAACGGGTGCTGTTCAATTCCATTCCCTTTTTGCTCTTCCTGCCGCTGGTTTGGAGTATCTATTTCCTGTTGCCCCTGCGCTATCGCTGGGTATGGTTGCTGGGCTCCAGTTATTATTTTTACGGGTACTGGAAATACGAGTTCATATTCCTCATGGCCTTTACCAGCCTGGTTGACTGGTACTGTGGAAGACGCATCAAGCATGCATCTAGCCAGAGGCAGCGCAAGTGGTTCCTCTGGTTTTCCATCCTGAGTAATTTGCTCATCCTCTTCTTTTTCAAGTATTTCAACTTTTTCTTCGGTCATTCTGAACTGGCACGCTGGCTCTATCAGCAAGATGCCGCAGCCTGGGCCGTGGAGTTGGCACGTTATACCATTCCTGCGGGTATCAGCTTCTACACGTTTCAAAGCATCAGCTATGTGGTAGATGTTTATCGCGGCAACGACGTGGCCGAGCGCAGCCTGCCGCGCTTCATGCTTTTCGTGTCGTTCTTCCCGCAGCTGGTTGCCGGTCCCATTGAACGCTTTTCCAACCTTCAGAACCAGCTGTTTGCACCCCATCAGGTGCAATACCAGAACCTGCGCTATGGCTTCAGGCTGCTGCTCTATGGCCTGTTTCTGAAACTATGCGTGGCAGATAACCTGGCCGCCGTTGCCGATCAGTTCTATGCGGCACATCAAGGCTACAAAAGCGCTGCCGCCTGGACCGCCGCTGCGGCTTTTTGCGTGCAAGTATATGCAGATTTCTTTGGCTATTCCCTGATGGCGCAAGGCGCTGCACGCCTGTTCGGTATTGACCTGATGGATAACTTCCTTAAACCCTTCCTGGGTAGAAACATCCCAGAATTCTGGCAGCGCTGGCATATATCGCTGTCCACCTGGTTTCGCGATTACCTCTACATTCCCCTTGGCGGCAGCCGCAACGGCACTTCCAGGATGCTGCTCAACGTGATGTTGGTGTTCCTGGTGAGCGGACTGTGGCATGGCGCCAACTGGACTATGATCCTGTTCGGTGCTTCCCAGGGGCTGTTCTACTGGGTGGATTATGTCTGTTTCAGAAAAGCTGCCGCAGCAACAGGCTGGAACGCTCGACTGAACAGGTTGAAAACCGTGTTCATCTTCATGCTCACCCTGGTGTTTTTCCGCGCAGCAAGCCTTTCGCAAAGTACCGAGGTGTACCGCATGTTGTTCGCCGGTTCGGAAGGAACCGCCAGCCTGAGTATTCCGTTGATGACACAGCTGATGGTGGCGCTGTTTCTGCTGCTCGATCTGTGGTTCACCCAAAAGCGCTTCGACCTGTGGATGGATGATTTCCCCTGGCCCTGGCGCTGGTTCGGATACAGCACACTATGCTGCCTGATATGGATGTTCGGCGGCACGGTAAATCACCCCTTTGTTTATTTCCAATTCTGATGCGCAACCTGAAACTTGTTCTGCCCCGCCTGTTGTTTGTTGCGCTGCTGTTTGTCCTGTGCAACTTCTTTTATGCCCGTTATTTCTGGCCGGATGAACTCAGGCAACACGCGCCCTTGGCCATGCGCATCGAAGCAATGGCAGATTCTGCGGATGTGCTTTATTTCGGTGAGTCGAGCAATAACAGCTTCAATCCATTCACCGATACGCTCACCCAGAGTATGTCTGAATTCCTGCAAGGGTATCTTCCTCAAATGCGTGTGCGCGACATCACCCACTCCGGTTATCATTCCGGGATGTTCCTGGCGTTGATAGACCTGATTCCAACAACCTCGCCGTTGCGCACCGTGGTGGTTACCATGAACCTGCGGAACTGCGGTCCGGCCGCCATACACACCACCCTGGAACCCTATATGCAGAAGCAGAAGGTGTATTACAGCAAACGCTGGCCTCTGTTATCGCGTTTGTTTCTGAGCATGAGGTATTACGACAACCGCGACAGTATGGAGCGCGAGCGCCTGAAGTTCCAGGCCTGGCGTACCTGGGATATACGATATCCCGGCGTAAAGCATACCTACCCCACGGCCCGTGCCTGGTACGATGCAGTTAAATACAGCGATGAAGAAGGAGTGAACCGCCGCAAACGCATCCTCGCCGATGACTATATCAAAGCCTTCGCGTTTGTGCTGGATGAACACAATCCGCGCATTGCCGACTTTGACGCCATGGTGAAGCTGGCCGCTGCGCGCGGCGTTAAGCTGGTATTCAACCTGGTTCCCGAAAATGTGGAATACGCCAGGTTGCTGCTTGGTGATGCGCTGATTTCGCAGATAAAATACAACCGAGATTTTCTGGTACATCGCTACCAAGGGCGCGGTGCCCTTGTGGTGGACAACCTGGAACTGGCTCGTGGTGTTGAGTTTACCGATCAGTTCTGGACCACAGAGCACGTGAATGCCAGGGTACGCCATGCCTGTGCCCGCAATCTGGCAAAGGCTATTTCCGGAAGGGTGCCGCAGGAACGTTCCTTAAAACAAAACAACTGGCCCAACCCGGCAGTGCTGCAGCCCATGGCCGATACCCTGCTGGGTGTGCAACCCAGGAAGTGATCATGCCGGATTCAGGCTGTCAGCGCCGTGCTTGCGGTTTGCCGTGATGTTGTGAATATCCCATACCACCGTGCCGCTTTGCGCCTGCCGGCGTTCCGGACAGGCACTCAGCCCACACACGGCGCAGCTGGACGGAAGGCAACCGTCGGTATGTACAAACATTTCCACGCTGGTGCCAAAATGTTCCAGAACCCGGGCGTTGAGCTGTTCCACCTCCTTATGCGCCAGATGCACGTTGAAATACCAGGGCACGGTAAGGTGGCAATCCACATGATACACACTGCCATAGCGGATGATGCGCAGGTTGTGAAGGTCTATCCAATGGCGGCTGCGGTGCTCGTTCAGGGTGTTCACCAACTCCTCCAACAGGGCATCGTCGGCTTCGTCCATGATGCCGGTAACCGCCTTGCGGATGATGCTGTATCCTGTCTTCAACAACAGCAATGAAAGCAGCAAGGCCACTATGCTGTCAATCCACTCCAGGCCGGTGAGTTGAATCAATAACAGCCCTGCTATGATGCCCAGCGTGGTCCAGGTATCGCTTTGCAGGTGTTTTCCTCCTGAAATCAGTACGGGGGAATGGCTGCGTCTGCCCTGACGGATGGAATACCAGCCGAGCAGGTAGTTGGCAGCGGCGGCAAAGGCAACGATGTATAATCCGGTACCGGTTTCGCGCAGGGGATGCCCCTGGAAGAAGTTCAGGACGGCTTCGTACATGATACCCAAAGCGGCGAGGATGATCATGGTTCCTTCGGCGCCGGAACTGAGAAATTCAATTTTCCCGTGGCCGTAAGGATGATTTCGGTCGGCCGGCAGGGAAGAAAGATAGAGGGCGTATAAGCTTACCGCTGCCGCAATGATGTTCACAATGCTTTCCAGCGCATCGCTGAGCACCGCTACTGAACCACTAATCCACCAGGCGGTCAGTTTCATCAGAAACAGCAAAATGCCGGCAATGAGCAGGAGGCCTTGTAACCTGAAATTATGCGCAGCCTGTGTATTCATGCAGGTTCCAAAAATAGAATAGAGGGCGGGAATACTTCGCCGTTTGCGGATATTTGCAACAATGAAGGCAACAAGCGGACCAAGGGTGTTACATGCGCCTACGGGCAATAAACTGAACTGCAAAGGCTGGGTGCAGGAAGCGGCATACCGCATGCTCCACAACAACCTGGATCCTGAGGTGGCGGAAAAACCCGAGCAACTGATTGTATATGGCGGCCTTGGTAAAGCCGCCCGCAACTGGGAAGCCTTTGACAATATCTGCAAGGCGCTGCTGGAGCTTGAAGACCATGAAACGCTGCTCATCCAGTCGGGGAAGCCGGTTGGAATTCTGCCTACCCATCCCGATGCGCCGCGTGTGTTGATTTCCAACAGCCAGCTGGTGCCGAACTGGGCAAACTGGGCGCATTTCCGTGAATTGGAGGCCAAGGGCTTGATGATGTACGGACAGATGACCGCCGGAAGCTGGATTTATATCGGCTCGCAGGGCATTGTGCAGGGTACCTATGAAACCTATGCCGAATGTGCCCGCCAGCATTTCGGCGGCAGCCTGAAGGGTACGTTGAATGTTACTGCCGGTTTGGGTGGTATGGGTGGCGCCCAGCCCCTCGCCATTACCATGAACGAAGGGGTGGCCCTGGTGGCGGAAGTAGAAGAGTGGCGCATCCGCAAACGCCTGGAAACACGCTACCTCGACCTGATGGCCCGCAGCGCAGATGAGGGAATTGATATGGCCCTTTCCGCAAAACAACAGGGACACGCCGTTTCCATCGGAGTGCTGTGCAATGCGGTAGATTTGCTGGAACGTATGCTGGAGCGTGGCATCAAACCCGATACGCTTACCGACCAAACCAGCGCCCATGATCCGCTGATTGGTTACTATCCTAACCACATGGATACCGAAACCGCCGATCGTCTGCGGGAACGCGACCCCGAGCAATATCTGGAGCTGAGCTATAAAACAATGGTGCGCCATGTGGAGCTGATGCTGGAGTTCCAGAAGCAAGGCTCTATTGTGTTTGACTACGGAAATAACCTGCGCGGCAGGGCCCTGGAAAAGGGCCTTACCCATGCATTCGATTTCCCCGGATTCGTGCCGGCCTTCATCAGGCCGTTATTCTGCGAGGGCAAAGGACCGTTTCGTTGGGTAGCGCTGAGCGGAGACCCGGAAGATATTTATACCACCGACCAGGTTATTCTCGACCTTTTTCCTGAAAATGAAAGCCTACGTCGCTGGATGACCATGGCGCGGGAGAAAATTGAGTTTCAGGGATTGCCGGCGCGCATCTGCTGGCTCGGGCAGGGAGAACGCCAAAAGGCGGGACTTGCCTTCAACGAGTTGGTGCGCAGTGGTAAGGTAAAGGCGCCTATTGTTATTGGCCGTGACCACCTGGATACCGGCTCGGTGGCTTCACCGAACCGCGAAACCGAAGCCATGCTGGACGGCAGCGACGCCGTTGCCGACTGGCCCATACTGAATGCGTTGGTGAATACCGCCGGTGGCGCCAGCTGGGTGAGCCTGCACCACGGCGGTGGCGTGGGCATGGGCTACAGCATCCACTCGGGTATGGTGATTGTTGCCGACGGTACCGATGCTGCAGAAGCGCGCCTGCGCAGGGTATTGCATAACGATCCCGGTATGGGCGTTATACGCCACGCCGATGCCGGTTATGAGCTGGCAAAAAAGACCGCCCGTGCGCATGGACTTGACCTGGAGCAGAGGCTTCACGAATAAGGGAATGGTGCAAATTGTACATCCATAAAAAAAACCGGCTCTGAGCCGGTTTTTTTTATGCGTGACTGGAAAAAAACTATTTATACGAGGGCGCCGCTGCAGCTTCTACGTCATCGGAAACAACCTCGCTTTCGTAGTCCATTTCGGAGCCTAAAGAGCCCATGGGGCTCAGGTTGCCCTGATAGGCTACGTTCAACTCGATTTTGTCATCGCTGTAGCGAAGCATGGCCTGGTATTCACCAAACACCCGAACACCATCGGAACTGTAGTTGCTGTTCAGTTGGTAACCCGCAGCAGAGAGGCGGGATTCCAGTTCGTCCACCAGTTTCTTGCTCTTACTGCCCAGCTTGCCGTATAAGTTCATGCTTAAGCTTACAGAACTAAGCACAGCATTGTTGTTGAGGCCGTAACCTGTAATGGACTCATACGGGTAGCCGTAGATATATTCTGTAGACGTGATGGCCTTCTTCAATTGGTCATCAAAGTTGCAGTCGATGCTCAGGCTGATGTTGTCCAGTTCATAACGGTATTTGGTGAAGCTGTTTCCATACGAGTTCAGATCATCTTCCGAAACTTCCATAAGTTGCATCACTTGGGGCAGTGATTTGCCGCTCAGGGCATTGATTTTTTCCATGCCGGAGCTTTTCAGAATGCTGCTGATGGTGGCAGCGGCATCTACATAATCACTTTTAATGGTAGGATAGATCCCTGTAATCCAAGATTCAAAAAAGTCATCCAAGTCGCCGGTAACTTTAAAGCTCTTCTTGCTTACTTCTTTTCCTTTTTGGTCTATCAGGATGTAGTTGTCGCCATCGCGGGCAAGTGTGTGTTTGTTGAAGAAAGGAAGCAGTTCCTTGTACTCGGGGGCAATCAACTCTTTTCCTTCCAGGTCTACGAAGCCCCATTTCTTGTCTTCCTGCACCATCACCATGCCGTTGTAATAAATGGCATTGTCGTATTTGGCACGAAGCGCTATCTCACCTTTTTTATTCAAAACACCCCAGCTTTCCCCGTCAGAAAAGGATGCATGATCCTGAATATAGGGTAATACGGAAGCCAATTCCTTTCTCGCTTTAATTACCCGTTCTCCCTTGGGGTCCATGAATCCCCACATGCCTTTCTTCTTCTCATCATCACCTGACTCTTCCCAATAGGCTACAAGTCCATTGGAAACGGATGGCATCAGCTTGGTCTTTTCTTTAGGGTCGAGTACATATTTACCGTCCGTATTGATGATGCCTGTTTTTCGAGTCACTTTGTAGTCAGAATCAGATGGGTTGCCCTTTTCTTCCTGCTCAACCACAACGGCATAGCCTTCGCGGAAGTCACCGGCTGAAACAAACTTAGCCTTGATGGCTGCCTTTCCATTGCGGTCAATGTACCCCCATTTTCCTTCGCTGTTGCGGAAACGCGCCAACCCACTGCGGAAATGTCCGGCTTCTTCCACCACTTTTCCATCGGCTTCTTTCAGACGGAACGCTTCTTTACCGGTTTTGTCGATATAGCTGATTGGCTGATCTGGTTCTGCAACGGGTGCAAGTCCTTCAATAAAAAGCCCCACGCTTTTATATTGTTTGCCAATTTTTGCGGGTTTCTTTTCAATGGTAAAGAATTCAAAGTTGCCATCCGCGTTTTCAACGGCGGTGATGCCATCAAAAACCAGAGATGGTTGTTTTTTCCACTCCCGGTCTACCACGATTTCTCCGGTTTCCATATCAAGGATGCTCCAGCGCTCTTCGCCATCTTCCTTGATGGGTACATAGCGCATGGTAATGTTGCTGTTGCCGGGAAGAAACTTCCAGACAGCGAAGCCGGCAGCGGCAACGCCGACAACGATAAGGGTAATGATTAGGCCTTTTTTCATAAGCTTTTGTTGGTAAGGAGGTCGAAATAAGGTAAAAAAAATGGGGCAGCCAAAAATCACAAAGCATTCAGGCTGGATACCTTTGTGATTATGATTCGGTTGGATGCGCCGCTTAAGCTATTGAATACCTTCGGGTTGGATATTTCCACCCGATTGTTTTTCGCGTGCTCATCGCAGGAATCACTGCACAGCCTTTGGAAATCCAACCTGCTTCAGCTCGGTTCACCTCTGGTGCTGGGTGGTGGCAGCAATGTTTTGTTCACCCGCAATTACAGGGGGCTCATCCTGAAAAATAACATCTTGGGTCGTGAGGTGGTGCGGGAAACATCAGCCCATGTTTGGGTGCGTTTTGGGGCCGGTGAGCACTGGCATGATTGTGTTCAATTTGCCATAGCCAACAATTGGGGAGGTATCGAAAACCTAAGCCTCATTCCTGGTTCCATCGGTGCTGCTCCTGTCCAGAATATAGGCGCTTATGGGGTGGAACTGAAGGATTGCTTTGTGGAATTAGATGCCTTTGACCTTCTGAGCGGCAAAACCCTTACTTTCGATGCTACTGACTGTGTCTTCGGCTATCGCGACAGCATTTTCAAGCGGGAGGGGAAGGGGCGTTATTGTATTTTATCGGTTACCCTTCGCCTGAATAAGAACCACGAGTTTCACACCCAATACGGCGATATCGGTGCCATGCTGGAAACCATGGGTGCGCATACGCTGAGCATCAAGGCCGTTTCTGAAGCCGTTATGGCCATCAGGCGCAGCAAACTTCCCGACCCGGAAGTGCTGGGTAACTGCGGCAGTTTCTTCAAAAATCCGTTGGTAGATGCTTCCCA
>CANHRE010000029.1 GCA_947463095.1 Flavobacteriales bacterium
GCTGGGATGTTTCAGGCTGAGCGCCAACAACATCACGGTGAGCAACGTATCGCTGAGTGGCAGAGACGTGAGCGCAGGCACCAACAATGCTGCCAATTTCAGCAATGTGAATTTTTCCGTGTCCTGGGATAATTCCTGGCGCTGGAACAGCAGTTCAGGCAGTATTTCCAACATCATCCTGCTCGCAGGAGGCAGCGGTTACACCACAGCACCTTCGGTGAGCATTACAGGTGGAGGAGGCAGCGGTGCCACAGCTACAGCGACTATTTCCAGCGGCGCGGTTACAGGCATTTCCATCACCAATGCCGGCAGTGGCTATACCAGTGTGCCTACCGTATCTTTTTCTGGTGGCAGCGGCAGCGGCGCTTCGGCTGGTGCGTATATTCAAAGCTGGTGGGACGCCGCTTGGGTATTTGTGAAGTTCCGTGTAGGCGAGCGCAACCCGATTGTTTCCGGAGCCAGCAGCAGCGGAACCACGGTTACTGTTGCCAGTACCGCAAATTTGCGCCCAGGCATGCCAGTGAGTGTGCTTGGAGGAACTGGTGTTTTTGCAGCCGGGTCTGTCATCAGCAGCATCACCAACAGCACTCAGTTTGTGGTGAGCGCTACTCCGACAACTCCATTGAGCGACGCTACCATATTAGGCCTTCGCATCTGGGAACATGCCTGGCTGAACAACAGCGGTCATACCGCCCCATCAGGAAGTACCATAGATGCTGGTTTGCTTACTCCCGGTAGCACTTTTAATGCCAGCACCAACCCCGGGGTAGGTGCCTTCATGTACCGAAGCAGCGCAGGCAGTGGTAACAACAGCTTCAGCAACGCCGCTCTTCGATGGAACTATGGCGCCCACGGCATACCGGATAATGCTGTAGTAGATGTGCAGGTTTTTGCCATAGAAATGGTGCTTGTGCCCGAAGGGAGTTTTTATGTGGGGAGTGGAGCTAATCCAGTAGAATCTGGAAGTTTCACGAACGGTTCACGGACAACTGGAGCCACTATCCCATATCAAATTGCTTCTGAAGCAGCGTTAGGTATTGATAATGCTTCAGGGAAATTGTGGGGGACCAGTTCATCAGGTACTAATACTATTGGCAATGCAACTGCAGATGCAGAAGCGACCTTAGCAGCTGCTTATCCAAAAGGCTATGCTGCGTTTTACTGCATGAAATTCGAAATATCACAAGGCCAATACCGCGATTTTTTAAATGCACTTACTTATGCCCAGCAAGTGAGCCGCACTGCCGTTGTGCCCACTTCAGCAGCCGGCACGGGAGCATTGAGCAGTACCAATGCCAACCGCAATGGTTTAGACATACGAACACCGGGCAATGCCACCACATTGGTACCTGCGGTGTATGGCTGCAACTTAGATGCCGATGCTGTCTATAATGAAACCGTAGATGGTAGATGGATAGCCTGCAACTGGTTAAGTTGGATGGATGGTGCTGCGTATATGGATTGGGCAGGCTTAAGACCCATGACGGAGTTGGAATTTGAAAAAGGCTGCCGCGGCATTAATGCACCTGTAGCTTCGGAATTTGCATGGGGCAATGCCACCAGCACCGGCGCTGATAGTATTATCAATAAAGGTGCAGCCAATGAGGTAACCAATACGGCCAATGCCAACTCGGTTTGTTGCCAAGCAGTTGGTGTAAGTGGCCCGATGCGGGTAGGTACATTTGCAGGTGCAGCCACCACACGTGCACAGGCCGGTGCCACCTATTATGGCATCATGGAAATGAGCGGCAATGTGTGGGAGCGAACAGTAACGGTAGGCAATATGGCAGGCCGATCCTATACAGGGGTGCATGGCGATGGCAATTTGTTTAACGATGGTAGTGCCAATGTAGATTTCTGGCCGGGTATTAATGGGAATTCAACTGCAGGTACTGCTAACACAGCATTTATGGGCAGCACGGGTGTTACACAGGCGGCCGGGTCGGGCTTTCGCGGGGGCGGTTGGAACGATCTATCATCAGGAAACGCTAGACGCGTGTCAGCCCGCGATAGTGGATCCAGTACGTCTGCCACTCGAGTCACCAATAACGGGTTTCGAGGTATTCGCACAGCTCTATAATACATGTTCATTTCTTTAACGATAAAAAAATCAAGGTGAAAAATATCATTAAAATCGCGGTACAACTTGCGGTAATGTTACCTTTCCTAAGCCTCCGTGCACAGTTTTTGGGTGGCAACGGAAACGGCGATACTTCCGTAAACGTGAGCAGCAGTACGCTTAGCGGAGAAATTATAATAAATATCTATGCAGGTGGCAGCGGTCGAGGCGACAACCAGGCCCTGATTACCGAAGTCTTTTTCAGCGATAATTTCTTGTATCTGGGTGGAAGTGGCCGGGGTGAGGTGCTGGCTTCTACGTCCGCAATTTATTTGGGTGACGATATGCGTTATCCCGGAGGCAGCGGTCGCGGTGAGGCAACAGCAGGTATTACCAGTAAAGTACTCAGCCAACGTGTGCTGTGGCGAGGAGGTGTTTCTTCCGGTAATGGAAGTTCTTCCTCTAGAGATTCGAATTGGTTCCCAAACAATATGCCCGGTCCGTCGGATGAGGTAGCCCTGGAGAACAACTCCAATGGTTTTAACATAGAGCTGCAGGGCAATATGACATTTAAATCTTTGGATTTCAATGGTTCTAACAAGAAGGTAATTGTGGGCAATAAATCCCTGACCATCACGGATTCTGTCATGAATGCAGATGCCAATAACTACATCCGTACAAACATGCTCAGTTGTGTAACGTTTACGGTTCCCAACAATCAGTATCGTTTGATGCCTGTTGGTAATTCTGCCTATAACCCTGTAACCATTACCAATAAAACTGGTGTACAGGATAATTTCTGCGTGTTTGTGAACGATGAAGTGAATAGCAGGGGTCTTATTGGACGCCCTCTATGGAATATTCCCAGGGTAAAACGCACCTGGTATATTGGCAAGGGCAGTGGCACTTCTAATCTGGGTAACGGTGTTGACTTTAAATTTGGCTACAACGGCGGCGAAGATTCCGCGGTAGGCAGCATGAACATGTTCCACTGGAACGACAGCATTTGGTCGTTGCAATCCGGAGGATCATCTTCTGGAGGGGTGTTCACCTTTATAGGATACAAGGGTTTATTCAGTCCCTTTGCCCTGGGTGATGGCGCTTCTCCGCTTCCTGTTTCCTGGCTGGACATGCGCTGCGCCCGTAAAGGTGCCCAGGCCGTGGAAGTGCGTTGGAAAACAGCTTCTGAAGAAGGCAGCAAGTCATTTTATATAATGCGCAGCACCGGCGGAGCGTTTAGAGAAATTGACAGTATTCCTGCCTCAGGTTATAGCTACGAGCCCAAATCTTATACCTACACCGACCGCTCAGCTCCGTCAGGAACCTTGTTCTACCGCATCCGTCAACTGGACCAAGACGGAAAGCAATCTTTCAGCGATGTTTGCGCTACCGCGCAGGCCACCATCAATGAGTTGCGTGTGCTGAATAACCCCGCCGATCAGGAATTTAAAGTTTGGATAACCGATGCACTGGCCGGTGCGGCATACCGAATATTCAATGCCGCAGGTCAGGAAGTAGCATCAGGCAACCTTAACAATGGTGTGACCGTAATACCCACGGCCGCCTTGTCTTCCGGCTGTTACAGCTTCCAGATCCTGAATGCGGAAAATCCCTTCTTTAGTAAAGTCGTAGTGCTTCATCCATAATATTCATCTATCGTACAAGATCCTTCGCTTCATTGGAACAGTTCAATGAAGCGAAGGAATATTGAAGGTTAAATACCTCCTCCTTTTCTAACTTCACATGTTAGTCGATTGTTGTTAAGTGACAGGGCCCCCCATAAATGGGGGTTTTTGTTTTTTTAGTGTTATAGGATAAGTACCCGGTGTCTGACCCTGCTTGTAGGGTGCATGGTGGGCTGTTTGCCCCTGCAATTAGGGGCATCCCTTCGACTTACCCCTGTCGTTCGCTATGCGCACTAACGCCTTCCCCGTAAGCGCAACGACAGAGGAGGCAAGTTGCACAGTGACTGGACTTCACTTACCCATATTCATATGCCGCCCCTCCGGGGCTTGTTTATCTAGTGCCTGAAGCCGCTAAACACAACCGAAAAGCAAATAACGGTCAACGCATTCCAGGCATTGACAACTTTTACCACTTACCCCTAACTTAAACCTCTCTATTCACATCCCACTGCTCCATATAATCGGCAACACGTCGCACGAACATACCTCCAAGGGCGCCGTCTACCACGCGGTGGTCATAGGAGTGTGAGAGGAACATCATTTGTCTGATGGCAATCACGTCGCCGTATTCGGTTTCCACTACGGCGGGTTTTTTGCGGATGGCACCTGCAGCCATAATGGCTACCTGGGGCTGCGGAATGATGGGAGTACCCATCACGTTGCCGAAAGTGCCCACATTGGTGAGGGTATAGGTGCCACCCTGGATTTCGTCCAGGCTCAGTTTATTCTCTCGGGCGCGTTTGGCCAGGTCGTTCACAGCCCTTGCCAGGCCTACCAGATTCATGTTATCGGCATTTTTGATTACGGGCACAATAAGGTTACCATTGGGCTGCGCAGCAGCCATGCCGATGTTGATGTTCTTCTTTCGGATGATTTTATCACCGTCCACTGAAATGTTAATCATCGGAAAATCTTTGATGGCTTTTACGATGCACTCAATGAAAATGGGGGTAAAGGTGAGGTTTTCGCCTTCACGCTTCTGGAAGGATGCTTTATTTTTCTCACGCCATTGCACCAGATTGGTTACATCTGCCTCCACAAAGCTGGTTACGTGGGGGCTTATATGTTTGCTGCGCACCATGTTTTCTGCAATCATCTTTCGTACGCGATCCATCTCGATGATTTCATCGCCGGCGTTGAGACTGATGGCAGCGGTTTTCACCTCTACACGCTGTGGTGCGGGCGTAGCCGAGGGCGCAGGTGCCTGAACTTGTGTTGATGCAGGAGCAGAACTTCTGTTGCTGATATGGTTCAGGATATCGGCTTTGGTAACCCTGCCGTCTTTTCCTGTGCCGGCAATTTGTTCCAGTTCCTCTATTGTAAGGCCCTCTGTACGGGCAATATTCAGCACCAGGGGTGAGTAAAAGCGGTTGCCTCCGTTATGCACAGCAGCGGGAGCAGCAAATTCTTTTGCAGTATTCACGCTTTGAACCACTTGGTTTACCACGGCTTCAGCCACGGCTGGCGCCTGGGTTTTCGGCGCAGCGGCAACAGCTTCACCTTCGCCCACGATGATGGCTACCGGCTCGCCAACCTTCACCACAGCACCTTCCGGATGCAGCAGCTTGCCTACAATACCGGCGGCTGTGGATGGGATCTCGCTGTCCACCTTATCGGTGGCGATTTCCACAATGGGTTCATCCTGTGCTACAGGTTCCCCCTCTTTCTTCAACCAGCGGATGATGGTCGCCTCGGCGATACTCTCGCCCATCTTGGGCATCAGGATGGTTTTTT
Organism: Flavobacteriales bacterium; assembly: GCA_947463095.1. GTDB lineage: Bacteria > Bacteroidota > Bacteroidia > NS11-12g > UBA955 > REEB481. The sequence goes on from CANHRE010000029.1 coordinate 5,479, forward strand.
CAGCCATAATTGCACTTCAGAAACAGGGTGCAAAGTTGCCGATTTTCCTTGAATTTTAAGGCTATTTGAACAGCGCTTTATTCAAGCATTTTAAGCTTGTGCCTGAAGAAGCAGCAAAAGCTGGTGGCAGGCCGTATTTGTAGCCCGCTCGATGATGTGTTCCCGGGTGCCGTAAAAGTGCCACTGTTTCACCCTTGTTTCCTCCGCAGAAGCCACTGCAATCCATACCGTGCCCACCGGCTTTTCATCGCTTCCTCCACCCGGGCCTGCAATACCGCTGGTGGCTATAGCATAGTCGCTGCCTGTTTTGGCACGAATGGCTTCAGCCATCGCCTGAACCACGGGGCCGCTCACGGCGCCATGCGCATGAATCAACTGTTCAGGAACATCCAATAATCCGGATTTTAAGCTATTGGCATAAGCCACAACACCCCCGAGCAATACGCTCGATATTCCGGGAATCAGGGTGAATAAATGGGCAATATTTCCACCGGTGCAGCTTTCAGCCAGCGACAAAGTGGTTGCTTTTTGCTGCAACATGGCCGCGCAATGAGCTACTGCCGTGGTATCGGATGCTGCCAGCAGGTAAGGGGAGCACGCGCGCAGTAAATCTTCCCAGGATGGTTCCAGGCTGCGCTCCAGGGATGCTGTTGCAGCGCCAGTAGCTGTCAGGCGCAGCCTGATGGTGTTCAGGTGGGGTAAATACGCCAATTTTATGTGTTCCGGCAGGTTTTGTTCCAGCGGTTCCAGTTCCTTGCTGAGCAGGCTTTCAGGTATATTTATCACCGTTAATGTGCGATGAACTATAGCTGGAAGTGTAAAACGTGATTTTAATCTTGGTAGAACGGATGTTTCCACCAGGTGCTTCATCTCATAGGGTACGCCGGGCATGCTGACCAGCACTTTACCAGCCCGGTCAAACCACATTCCCGGTGCGGTTCCCATATAATTCATCAGGGTGCTGCAGGCTTCCGGGAGCTCAGCCTGTATTTTGTTGATATCTAACAACTTACGCCCTCGTTTACTGAACAAGTGCGTTAAGTGGTTCAGCACTTCCTCATCCAATCGGTAGCCACATTGATAATAATCGCAAAGGGTTTTCTTGGTGATGTCGTCTTTGGTAGGGCCCAGGCCTCCGGTCATCAGCACCAGATCTACCCGGGCAAAGGCTTCGTCAAGCGCGGCGCTTATAGCACCGGCCTGGTCACCCACGGCGGTTCTTCTGCTCATCCAGATACCGGCCTGGTTGAGTTGCATTCCCAGCCATGCGCTGTTGGTGTCAATGGTCTGGCCAATCAACAGTTCATCGCCTACGGTAATAATTTCAGCATTCATTGTATATTTACTATAAATCTTTTATGGCCAATTGTGCCACGCGGATTCCATCCAGGGCGGCGCTGACAATACCGCCTGCATAACCGGCCCCTTCTCCGCAGGGGAACAGGTTGGCGATGGAAGGATGTTGCAGGGTGTCTTTTGTTCTGGGTATGCGCACGGGTGAGGAGGTTCTTGATTCCACGCCCACCATCAGTGCCTCATTGCTTCGATAGGCTGGCATTTTCTTTCCAATCATGATCAGGGCTTCGCGGATGGATTTAGATACCTGAGGCGGCAGCACCTCGCGCATATCGGCGCTGATTACTCCGGGCAGGTAGGAGCATTCAGGCAGTCGGGCGCTGTTTTTCCCCTGTATAAAATCTTCCAAACGCTGTGCTGGAGCGCTCAGGCTGCCGCTCACGGCGAAGGCTTTTTGTTCCCAATGGGCCTGGAACTGCATGGCGCGTAGCGGCCCGTGCGCGGCAAAGGGCTGGAAGTCGGGTTCGTCCACACCGGCAACAAAGCCTGAATTGGCAAATGGGTTGTTGCGCTTACTAGGACTCCAGCCGTTCACCACCACTTCTCCCGGGGCGGTGGCCGCCGGAGCGATGATGCCGCCCGGACACATGCAAAAGGAAAAAACCCCTCTGCCCAGTGACTGTTCTACCAGGCTGTAGCTGGAAGGGGGAAGGTAAGGACCACGTGCATCGCAGTGGTATTGAATCTGATCTATCAGGGCCTGTGGGTGTTCAATGCGTATGCCCAATGCAAAGGGCTTGGCTTCTAAGGGAATGCCTGCATGATGCAACATGCTGAAGATGTCGCGGGCGGAGTGGCCAGTACACAGCAGCACCCTGCGCACGGGTATCCTCAGCCCCCCGTGCATGAGCAGGGTTCGCACCGAGGCAGAATTCAGTTCCAGTCCATCCAGCCTGCTGTTGAAATGAACTTCACCTCCGCAAGCTTCGATGTAATCGCGAATGCTGCTTACGATGTCTGGCAGCTTGTTGGTGCCTATATGTGGATGTGCCTCGTAGGCAATATCTGCATGGGCTCCATGGTCGATAAAGGCTTGAAGCACCTTGGCAACATTCCCCCTTTTGGAGGAGCGGGTGTATAGTTTTCCGTCGGAATAGGTGCCGGCACCGCCTTCCCCGAAGCAGTAGTTGCTGTCGGGAGGCACAGGGCCATTGCGGCATATTTCTGCGAGGTCGCGACGGCGCTCGCGCACTTTTTTACCGCGTTCCAGCACCACAGGCTTAAAGCCGTCTTCAATAAGCTGCAGGGCTGCAAACATGCCCGCGGGCCCAAAGCCGATGATGTGCACCTCCGGTGCATGCTGCACATTCCGACCTGCAAATCCGGCTTGCTTTACGGGTAGTTCATCATGGTCATAAACATCCGCCTGTAACAGATAGCAGATTCTGTTCTTCTTGCGCGCATCGAGGCTTTTCTTGCGCAACACAACACGACCATGAGGCAAACCCGACAGCCTGCGGGCGTGCTCCACCAACACCTCTTCCTGGTGAGCGGCTTCAGGATTCAGGCTGAACTGCACCGATACGGGCATAGCATTCAATGAGGGGATGACTGGGTGCTGAACGATTAGGATTGCACAACTTCAAACATCTGGCTTTAGCGTCCTATGGAAAAACCAATGCCAAGTCCTGCGATGCCGGAAGGCTGTAGGCCAAGGTTCAGGCTTAGGGGTTGGTTCATGTCAAAGCCGCTGAGGTGTGCATCTACCACGGCATCAATTACCTGCAGGCCGTAGGCAGCGGTGAGGGCCAGGATGGAAAAGTCGCGGTAGTTTTTATACTGGTTGCGCAACTGAATCAGGCTGCCTGTGCTGGAATAGGCAATGTATTTCTGATTGTCTGGCGCACCGTTGTTGACGAAGCGGTAGCTGAGTTCGCGGTTGATTTGGCGCACTTCCGCCCGGTTGTAAATGAGGAAACCCGTGGAGGTTCCGATGGCGGCATATACCAGGGGAAGCTTCCAGTACTTGCGGTTGTACACCTGACCGGCACCGGGAAGGCATAAAGCCAGAATGGTGGCTGTTTTTGGATTCCTGATTTGGGCAGAGTCCCGGCGTGCGTATTCCGTAGCCGCCGGAACAGGATTGTCTTGTCCCTTCAGCGGCTGTATTGCCGATGCCGCGCTGAGGCAACACAGCAACAAAAACCGGACATCAGGATTGAATTTTATCAAGGATGCGCTGCAATTCTTCTGCGTTTCTGTAGCTGATTACAATCTTGCCGCTGCCTTTCCGTGCGGTATTCATGTGCACGGGTACGCCAAGGCGGCGGTGAATTTCGTTCATAATACGATCGGATTCCGGATCCCAGTCAGTGCCACGCGCTGCGGGTTTTTCTTCCATTTTATGTTGTTCACGGCCAGTTTTCACGAGCGATTCTGTAGCGCGTACGCTGAGGTTTTCCTCCAAAATTTGTCGGAACAGATCAATCTGCTCGGCCACATCGTCCATGGTAATCATCGCCCGTGCATGCCCCATGCTCAGTTTGCCTTCGCGGATGGCGGCCTGTATTTCATCGGGCAAACGCAACAAGCGCAGGTAATTATTAACGGTGGTGCGGTCTTTACCCACGCGTTCTGCCAGATCATCTTGTTTGAGTTCACATTCTTCCAGCAGGCGTTTGTAGCTGAGTGCAACTTCGATGGCATTCAGATCGGCGCGTTGGATGTTCTCGATCAGGGCCATTTCCAGCATATCCTGGTCATTGGCCACGCGGATGAAGGCGGGTATTTTCTCCAATCCGGCAAGGATGGAAGCACGGGTGCGTCGTTCACCGCTGATCAGCTGGTATTTATCGTAGCCCAGTTTGCGCACGGTGATGGGTTGAATCACCCCGTGCACGCGGATGCTGGCTGCAAGTTCTTCCAGCAACTTGGCATCAAATTCGGAACGCGGCTGGAAGGGGTTCGCTTCTATCTGGCTGATGGCTACCTGAGAAATACCGCCGGCAGGACGTATGTCTTTGCTGGTGATGTCGGTTTCTGCGTTTTCCAACAGGGCAGACAGGCCACGGCCAAGCCCGCCTTTCTTCTTTATATTCGTACTGCTCATGAATGCTTCGTTATTTGCTGCTTAATGCTGTTAAACCGTTCTTCTGAATGATTTCGCGGGCCAGGTTTAGGTAGCTTATAGAACCCTTGCTTTCGGCATCGTGGTTGATGACCGGCACGCCAAAGCTGGGCGCTTCACCAAGTTTGGTATTGCGGGTGATGATGGTGTCAAATACGATATCCTGGAAGTGCATCTTCACATCTTCCACCACCTGGTTGCTCAAACGCAGGCGCGCATCGTACATGGTGAGCAGGATGCCTTCTATCTCCAAGGTCTGGTTCAGGTGCGTTTGGATGATTTTGATGGTATTCAACAACTTTCCCAAGCCCTCCAAAGCGAAATACTCACATTGCACGGGGATTACCACTGAATCGGCAGCCACCAGCGCATTGGTTGTAATCAAACCAAGCGATGGAGAGCAGTCGATGATGATGAAGTCGTATTCTTCTTTCACTGCTTCAAGTACCCTTTTCATCATCTGTTCCCTGTTGGGCATTTCCAGCAGTTCAATTTCGGCACCCACCAGGTCTATATTGGAAGGAAGAAGCTTCAGGTAGGGGATGTCGGTATCCAGCGAGATGTCGTTGGGGTTAATATCCTGGACCAAACATTCATACAAGCCGATCTTGATATTTTTGGGATCAAAACCGATGCCCGAAGAGGCATTGGCCTGTGGATCGGCATCCACCAGCAGTGTTTTAAATTCGAGTACTGCAAGACTGGCGGCCAGGTTGATGGCGGAGGTAGTCTTCCCGACCCCGCCTTTCTGGTTGGCTATGGCTATGATCTTTCCCATGAAAGTGTTATATGCTTAAGTGTTCTCCCACCTTGGGAAGGCTGAGCTTCCGTCCCGCGTTGCCGAACAGTTCCTGTGCGGCCTTATGGGGTATTTTGATGGGGTCAAAGGTGTCAAAGTGCATGCCGATGATGTATTCACAACGAATCATCTCAGCACAGCGCAAAGCATCGTTGTAATCCATCGTGAAATGACCTCCAAGGCATATGCAGGCTGCATCCAGCGCGCATATATCAGGTATCAGTTCCATTTCCCGGCACAGGTCGGTATCACCCGAATAGTATAGGTTCAGACCGGAACTCATGAGTAGAAATCCTGCAGCCTGACCGGCATAAGATCCATCCGGAAAAGACGACGAATGCACAGCGGGCATCATGCGCACCTTCACAAATTCTAGGTCCACCGTGCCGCCAATGTTCATCCCCACTGTATTGCTGATGCCCTGACGCTGAAGCCACTCGTGCATTTCCCAGCATGCAATAACCTTGCAGCCGCTGTTTCGAGCAATCTGCACCGCATCGGCGATATGGTCATAATGTCCGTGGGTGAGGAGCATGAAATCAGGCTTCAGGCCTTGTATGTCTATAGCTGATGCCAATGGATTGGGCGTGATGAACGGATCGAAAATGATACTTTTGCCCTGCATGCGCAGTTCAAAACAGGAATGTCCGTAATACATCAGTTCCGCAGCCATCTTTTACTCCTTTGGGAGAATTACAAAAATACCCTCAAGGGGGGCAACCCGACCTTGCACGGTCTTCCCTTTTTGCTCACAATTTTGCTTTGGAGTGGTTGTAAAAATGTGGATAAAATATCGGAACAGTCCATTTTCCGGTACAATGAGGATGCCGGCATCCAGGTACTTGATCCCGCATTTACCCGATCGCAGGCAGAAATATGGACGGTTTCCCAATTGTTCAACAACCTCACCGAATTAGACAGCAGCCTGTTGCCGGTACCCTCGCTGGCCAGGCGCTGGACCATCGCCGATTCAGGAAAGACCTATACCTTTTATCTGCGCCGGGATGTGAGGTTTCACCCCCATCGCCTCTGGAAAAATGAACAGGAACGCCTGCTGCGTGCATCCGATGTGGTGTTTTCCCTTCGCCGACTGGTGGACAGCAATACTGCATCACCGGGAGCCTGGGTGTTTCACGACAAGGTCAATACCGCGTCCAACTGGATATCGGCGCCCAATGACAGCACGGTGTTGCTGCGTCTGAAAGAGGCCAATCCCCAGATGCTCAGCCTGCTGGCCATGAACTTCTGTATGGTGGTGCCCGAGCGCTTGATGAAGCGCGGTCTGAATCTTAAAAGCGAACCCGTGGGCAGTGGCCCCTTCCGGTTTGCCTTCTGGGAACCTGAAGTGCGTATGGTCTTTTTGAAACATGAGGACTATTGGGAGGTTGACCGAGCCGGCGAAAGACTGCCTTACCTGAAGGCTGTAAATATTGACCTCATCCGCAACAAACAAACGGCCTTTATGAAATTTGTGAGTGGCGACTACGACTTTTTCAATGGGATAGAGGGAAGCTTTAAGGATGAGTTGCTCACCCGAGATGGCCGGCTTGCACCTCAATACCGCGGGAAGTTCCGTTTGCTGAATAGTCCCTTCCTCAATACGGAATACCTGGGCTTTTATCTGGACAGCAGTCAGCCGGCACACCCACTGCAATTGCCTGCGCTGCGTAAGGCCCTTTCCTATGGAATAGACCGCGAGGCATTGGTTCGTTTTCTGCGCAACGGCGTGGGTGACCCGGGCATACACGGCTTTGTGCCTCCGGTGCTGTTGAACCAAAAGGTGCAGGGCTTCAACTATCAACCGGCCAGGGCGGCGGCTTTGCTTGCAGAAGCCGGATTTCCCGGAGGGACAGGCTTGGAAGAGCTGGAGTTGAATACCACAGCTGATTATGCTGATATGGCCTTGTTCATCCAGCAGTCATGGAGCAGGATAGGAGTGCGCTGCCGCATAGCGGTACATCCAGGCGGACAGCTAAGGCAACTGCGCAACAAGGGCGCCATCCGCCTGTTCAGAGGTTCGTGGATTGCCGACTACCCCGATGCAGAAAGCTATCTGGCCTGCTTCACCAAAGCCAACTTTAGCCCTTCAGGACCCAACTATACCCACTATGCTGATGTGGCCTTTGATGCTGGCTACAACAAACTGAACAACAGCCCCGACAGCATGCGCAAACAGCTGATGGCCTCGATGGACCAGCGCATTACAGACCGGGCCCCCTTCATTGTGCTTTACTACGACCGCAGCATTCGACTGTTGGGAAAGAACATTGAGGGCCTGGACAACAACGCCATGAATCAGCTCAACCTGAAAACGGTGCGCAAAAGGACGATCCCCTGAAACAATTAGGAATCCTCTGGACGCTTTACCTTCGCGTAATATGAAACGCCTTATACCCCTAAGCCTGCTTTTGTTTCTGCTGCCTTGTTCACCCCTGCGCGCCCAGGAAAGCGACACTGCTGAAGTGGAATTGGAACTGTACGTGGGCGACCTGCTGGAAATTGGCACATGTAAAGGGACGAGCTTCAGGCACATAGAAATGCACCATAAAACCAGAACCACCTTAGACGAGCGTCAGCCGGGCTACGATACTTCCAGTGGTGAAGGTTTTTACCGCTGGTATTTCACCGAAGGCGATTTCGATTCGCAGAAGTTGCCTTGCGGCTATGCCGGGAAACGCTTCCCCATCGTGTCAATGGAAACCTTTCTGGACAAGGAAACCAAGCAGCCTAGGGAGGTGATTTTTATTAAACTGGCGCCGGCTACCTATGCATGGGTAGAATTTTATCCTGCTATTGAAGGGGAAGAAATTAAAATCGTGCGTTGATGGACAATATTGACGTGGCATCAGCCTTAGGCTATTACGCGCGGCTGGCGGAGTTGCACGATCAAAATCCATATAAAATCAAAGCTTATGCGGCGGCGGCCTTCAACCTGCGCAAGGTGAAACAGCCCTTGCAATCGCTTACTCAGGCGGAGGTAGAAGCCATCCCCGGCGTAGGGAAAAGTGTGAGCAAGGCTATTGTGCTGCTGGCAACAACAGGTTCATTTCCTGAATTGGAAGAACTGGAGCGCGATACGCCTGCAGGAGTACTCGATATGTTGCACATCAAAGGTTTGGGCCCAAAGAAGGTACATGTAATCTGGAAAAACATGGGTTTGCTTTCGGTAGAAGCCCTGCTGGATGCCTGCCGGGAGAACCGTTTGGTGGCACAAAGCGGATTTGGATACAAAACCCAGGCGGAAATCATCAAGGCCATTGAGTTTGCAGAAGCAGGGAAGGGCAGTCTGCACTATGCCCGGGCAGAACCTGATGGCTTGCGCATCTTGTCGGCGCTGCAGCACATCAACGGCAGCGTGGCATCGGCCACAGGCGCTTTCCGAAGGTGCATGGAAGTGCTGCAATCGCTGGATTTCCTGAGCAGCGCTTCCGCTCCGGAAATCACACAGGTTTTGGAAGCAACGGGATGTACCGAAATAGAAACTTCTGAAACATACATCGCTGCAAGGGCTTCGTGCGGGCTCCCTGTTCATGTGCTGCAGGCGGAGGAAGTATCTTTCCAGCATCAGTTGCTGCTCAGCACCGGACCGGAGGAACATCTGGCGGCACTGGGGCCTGTATCCGAAGCATCGGTCACCGATGAAGAGGCATACTACCACAGCCTGGGTCTGCATTTTATCCCTGCGGAAGTACGCGACCATCCGCAGGCGCTGCAGGAGGCGGCAAAAGGAGATTTCAGCAATCTGATATCTTTTGAACACCTGCAGGGGGTGCTGCACAACCACAGCACCTGGAGCGATGGGCTGAACACCCTGGAAGAAATGGCGCTGGCCTGTAGGAGCAAAGGCTATACTTATTTTGCCATTTGCGACCACAGCCGCAGCGCTGCATATGCCCACGGACTGGAAATAGAACGGGTACGACAGCAATTCAAAGAAGTGGAAGCCCTGAACGAACAACTCAGGCCCTTCAAGGTATTCAAGGGAATTGAATCGGATATCTTGGCCGACGGATCGCTGGATTATCCGGATGAACTGCTGGCTGAGTTTGACCTGGTGGTGGCTTCGGTACACAGCAACCTTAAGATGGAGCTGGAAAGGGCCACCGAACGCATCATCCGAGCAGTTGAGCATCCTGCCACCACCATCCTGGGACATCCCACGGGCAGGCTCCTGCTGCTGCGCAGCGGCTATCCCATTGATCATCAAAAGGTTATCGATGCCTGCGCCGCCAATAAAGTGGCAATAGAACTCAATGCCCATCCCTACCGACTGGATATTGACTGGCGCTGGATTTACCGGGCCATGGAAAAAGGGGTGATGATCAGCATCAATCCCGATGCCCACGAAAAAGATGGCATTGCAGATATGCGCTTTGGAGCGCTGGCTGCGCGCAAAGGCATGTTAAAGCGCGCCTTCTGCCTCAATGCCCTTTCATTATCTGAGTTTGAAGTCTATCTTGCTGAAAAAAGAGCCTTCCGCCGCGCATGAACATCCTGATCCTGAGGTACAGTTCGATAGGTGATATTGTGCTCACCTCGCCGGTGGTGCGCTGTTTGCGTAAGTCTTTCCCCGAGGCTGAAATTGCCTTTGCCACAAAGAGTACATTCAGGAATCTGGTGGCATACAACCCATACCTCAGCAGGTTTTTTTTACTAGACCGTGATTTCCAGCATCATCTTTCAGAACTGAAGGCCTTCAAGCCTGACCTGATTGTTGATTTGCACCACAACCTGCGCACAGCAAGAATTAAAACGGCCTTGCGTTGCAGGTCCTGTTCCTTCGATAAGCTCAACCTGGAAAAATGGCTGCTGGTGAATTTTAAGTGGAACCTGATGCCCTACCGTCATGTGGTGGACCGTTACATGCAAACCCTGAGCGGGGAGGGCGTAGTTTATGATGGACAGGGCCTGGATTTCTTCTTTCCGGACCCGTACGATGGTGGCCCAGTGTATGCGCTCTTACCTCCGCAAAATACCTTTACGGCTTATGCAGTGGGTGGACAATACGGCACCAAGAAGCTGCCGGCAGATTTAATGCGAAACGTGTTACAGGACATGAGCGAACCTGTGGTGTTGCTGGGCGATAAAAAGGATGCCGCTACCATCCAAGAAGCCTTTCAGGATTTACCGGGAGTCACCAACCTGTGCGGCAGGCTGGATTTGTTTGGCAGCGCTGCCGTGCTGCGCGCAGCGCGGCGGGTTATCAGCCACGACAGCGGTTTGATGCACATCAGTGCAGCCCTGAAAAAGCCTATTGCAAGCCTTTGGGGCAATACCGTTCCGGAGTTTGGGATGACGCCATTTTATCCCACCGGTATTTCATTGCCAAGCACCATCCTGGAAGTAAAGGATTTACCCTGCCGCCCGTGCTCGAAAATTGGTTTTGAAACCTGTCCCCGTGGTCATTTTGCCTGCATGCGAAATCTTGATCTAAGTACACTGACCGAGGCATAAAAAAAGCGGCCGGAGCCGCTTTAAATAATTCTGTTCATCTTTTAATCCAAACCTATTCCCACAGTAAATCCTACACGGGGAAGAATACCAGAGAAGCCATGCATGGGGAAAGCGGTGGTTTCCAGATACTGATATTGTTTTCGGCCTGAGGGTAATACTTCATAAGTTTCTGAATTGCTGTTGCTTACGCGCAAACCGGCGCCTACGTGCATGTCCACATACATAAAGTCGTTCACCATAAGCTGTTTTCCCAAGGCAAAGCCAAAGTAGAAGGGTGTATGGCTAACTTTTACGTCCTGATCGGTATATTGGAAAGTAACAGGGTTGTAAATCTGCACAATACCCTTATCGGTGTAAGAACCGGCCTGAACAAACATTCCGCCGTACATACCCATGGGCTTCTCTGATCCCAGTTTCTTTACCACCTTGAACTTATTCGGGTAAAATTTTGCCATGTATTCTATGGCTGCTCCGCTGGAACGGGTGGCGAGGTAATCTGCAGGGTCGGAGGGTTTATAACGCACCAGCAGGGAAATGTTGTGGCTCATGCGCATATCGTCATTAAACAACTCCACAGAACCATGCAGGGTATTCACAAACATGTGCTGGGGTGAAAATTTAATGATAACGCGCGGCAATGGACCTGAATACTGTGATTTCTGTGCGGATGCTGCGCCAGCAGAACCAAGTCCGAGGGCAGCGAGTAGGATCAATTTGTTCATAGACTGAATTGAAAGTTCAAGGTTACGAAACGCAAATGACATGCCATATATTTCCCGATGGAATAAAAAGGAAAGAGGCCCGACATGCAGACCTCTTTCCTTTTCCAAAACAATTGGGCGAATAATCGGGTTCGAACCGACGACCCCCAGTGCCACAAACTGGTGCTCTAACCAACTGAGCTATATCCGCCGTTTGGGGGTGCAAAATTATAACAAGCTTTCGTAAGTGTCAAACCTTTGCTGCTAAATTGCGCATCATTGGACCAAATTAGGCATATAGCGGTGTTCGCAAGCTGGTATCCGGCGGGGGCGCAAGGCCTGAACGGGAATTTTATCCGCGACTTTGCCGTTTTGCTCAGCAGCCGTTATCTGGTGAGTGTTGTTTATGTAGGTGCAGCCCCCGAATTAGAAGAGGATGAGCTCATCATAGAACGCAACGGAAACCTCAGTGAATATTTGGCCAGGCTGCCTCATAAAAAGGGTTTATTGGGTTTCATCAGGCATCAATTAAACTGGTGGAAGCATATCAGGTTGTTCTGGAAGAGGCTCAGTAAGGAACATGGTCGCCCGGATCTTATACAGGTTCAGGTGGTTTGGAAGATGGGTCTGGCCGCTCTTTGGTACTCAAGGAAATACCGTGTTCCCTTCATAGTGCATGAACATTGGACGGGCTATTTTCCTGCCGATCCACAGCTAAAGGGATTGCGCAGGCTTTGGCATCGGCTGGTTTTAGTCAGGGCAAAAGGTGTAAGTGCCGTATCCAGGCCTCTTGCAGTGGCTCTGGAAGCATTGGGAGCGCCAAAACCAGCAGCAGTGTTGATGAATGCCGTGGTTACGCCGGCGGCTCAGGAACCGCGCAGCCCCTTTCCTCATTTTTTGCATGTGAGCAACTTCAGGGAAGAACAAAAGCAATCGCGAACCGTGGCCTTGGTTTTTCAACGCCTCAGGGCTGAATTTCCTATGGCACGTCTTACCATGGCAGGAGCGGTACCCGTGGACTTCCAAAGTGAATTTGAACGCATTCAGGGGCTTGAGTTCAGCGGTATTTGCTCCAGGCAGGAACTGAGTGAGTTGTACAGTCGGGCCACGGCCGTGGTGTCATACAGCCGATTTGAGACCTTCGCCCTCAGCATCGCCGAAGGATTAATGCACGGCACTCCGGCCATCTATACCGCCTGCGGAGGCCCTGAAACCTACATGCAGCCTCATTGGGGCTTATGTGCAGATGCCGATGATCCCGATACCTTGTTCCAGTGCATGCGCAGCTTTTGTCTGGAACGGGGTCGATGGAACCATGAACAGATTGCCGTTGAAGCACAACAGTCCTTCAGCAGAGAACACCTTTTAACTGCTTTCGATCACATGCTCAAAAACTTAAACTAATCATGTGCGGCATCAACGGATACTTGCGAAAACATGCAGGTGCTGCAGCAGCGTCTGACATCATCTCTCACATGAACAGAAGGCTGAAACACCGCGGCCCCGACAGTGAGGGTGCCTGCTTACAGCATGGCGAAGGCCTTGGCTTTATCGACCTTCTGCTTCCAGATACCGCCGCCGGCGTCTTTCCCGAGCATCTGAAACCGGTGATGGCCGAAACAGCCAATGCCGGAAACTGCATAGGGGCTCTGGGCCATAGGCGGCTGTCTATCGTGGACCGCTCGCTGAACGCCCATCAGCCCATGGCCGATAAGTCGGAGCGCTACCGACTGGTGTTCAACGGAGAAATCTTCAACTACCGCGAACTGCGGCAGGAATTGCAATCGCGGGGCATCCGTTTTTTCAGCAGCTCTGACACGGAAGTGCTGCTCCATGGCTGGAGGCTTGAAGGTCCTTCTTTTCTTAGACGCATCAACGGCTTTTTCACCGGATGCATGGCCGATGCCGTAGAGGGAACCTGGACCTTGTTCCGCGATATGCCGGGAGTCAAGCCCCTGTTTTACCTGAATACTCCTGACATCTTCGCCTTCAGCAGCGAAACACCGCCGCTGCGCGCATTATGCCCTTCGGTATCAGTGAACACAACCCAGGCCGCCGCCTTTCTCACCTTTGGTCAAACACTGATAAACCATAGCGATACTTGGTACCAGGAACTTCAATCACTGGAACCCGGAAGCACCCTTGAAATCTGCTTCAGTCCCTGGCAGCTGAGGAAACAGCAGTTTAATACCCAACAACAGGAACAGTCCCCTAAAAGCCTGGAAGCCTGCTTACTGCAATCCATTATGCTGCGTATGGAGGCCGAAGTGCCGGTAGGCTTTGCGGCCAGTGGAGGCCTGGACAGCTCCCTGATTCTGGGTATGGCTGCAAAGCTGTTTCCCAGGCAAGTACCCGGCATGCTGGCATTCAGCGCAACCTCTGGCGATCCGCTCAGTGACGAAAGCAGTTGGCAGGAACAAATTACAGCCCATACCGGTGTAAAGCGTATTGCCGTACCCACCGCATCTAAGCATATACATGCCCTTCCCGCGCTGGTGGCATCTGCCGATATGCCCGCTGCCGCCTGGAATAACCTGGCCCATTACCGACTCTGTGAAGCGGCCAGAAGGGAAGGCATCACGGTGATGCTCAATGGGCAAGGTGCCGACGAGCTGATGGCCGGATATCATGCCTATTTGCCGGCATGGTTTCGGGAAGCTGGATTGCGTGACCGTAAGGACTTTCTACAACACCTGAACCATTCCGGGCTGAGTGCCGTTGCATGGTTGAAGCTGCGCCTGAAAGACGGAATGAAACAGCGCCTCGGGGCAGAGCGTTGGCAGCGTAAATCCTTGAATCACAAGGCGTTTGCCGCATACATTGATGTGGAACTGCTCGAAAACCTCCCCACGCCTGTACTGCCTGATGTACAACTGGCAGCCAGGCTCAAAAAAGATTTTTACGGCATCAAACTGGGACAGATGTTGCAATGGGAAGACCGCAACAGCATGGCACACAGCATCGAATCGCGCAACCCCTTTGCCGACGACCAGGACCTTGCCGAAGCCGCATGGGCTGTTCCCGCCCTACAAAAGGTGCATCATGGTTTTACCAAATACCCACTGCGCGCATTGTCGCAGGCCTATATACCGGAAAGTTTAAGCTGGCGAAAAGACAAGAAAGGATTTACCATGCCTGACTCAGCGCTGACTGCTGAATCATGGCCGTTGATGCGAGAATGGATAGCAGATTTACCGGAGGCCATAATACAAAAAGATGCCTTGCTGGCTCTGGATGATTCCGAATTGAGCAGCGACAGCGCCCTGGCAGGAATGGTGTTCCGCAGCGCTGCCCTTTCTTTATTCTTGCAGCAGTTGAAGTAGTGAACTGATGATGCGCAACGCCGTTTTTGGAACCCTTATGGCGCGTTTGCTTGCAGCCGCTGCAGGATTTTTAACGGTGGTGCTGTGTTCGCGGTATTTGGGCGCAGAGGGAAGGGGAACGCTGAGCCTGTTGCTGGCGATGGTGCAGCTGATGATGATTGGCAATGAATTTGTTGGCGGAAGTACCTTGGTAAACCTGACTCCGCGGTATGGTGTGCAAAGGCTATGGCCCAGCAGTTACCTGTGGCTGGCAGTGATGTTGATAGCAGCCGGAGTTTTGCTGCACTTCCTGAAGGATGACCATGCCTGGATGGCCCTGCTGATGGCTGCTCCGCTGGGTCTGCTTACCATACATTACTCCCTGCTTCAGGGACTGGGCAATATGCGCGGCCGAAATCGTGCTCAGTTGAGCTATGAGTTGTTGCGTTTGTTGTTCATTGCCTGCTGGTTCCTGTTGTTACGGGGCTGGATAGGTGATGTGCAGGGCGCTGTGCTCTGCTTTGCCCTTGCCGCATTCCTGGCCTGGATCATGACCCTTCCATACCTGCGCGACGTGAAAGCAGGCAGCCTGAAACCTCCGCGTGATCTGTTTACGGCAGGGTGGTGGTCGCAACTGGGTCACCTGGTGCAGTTTTTGAATTACCGCGCGGCACTGTTCCTCATCGATGGCTATCTGGGTAGTGGCGATACAGGACGTTACAGCAATGCCTTGGTTATTGCCGATGCGGTATGGATTTTCGGGAATAGTCTGGGCAGCGTGGCCCATATGCGCATGGTGCTGAGGCCCGGTGCTTCCTATGCCAGAAACCTGCTGCGCCGCTATCACAGTTTGAGTGTGGTAGGAACTTTTATTGCAGTGTTCATACTTTGGATGCTGCCCGACGGGGTTTATACCGCCTTGTTTGGTGTGGCCTTTAAAGACTTCCGCAGCGTATTGCAGCCCTTGCTTCCGGTAATCCTGTTGCTGTCGGCCAGCACCCTGCCCAGTCACCTGCTGCATGCCGCCAACGATTTTAAGCACCTGCTGTTGGCCAATGCCGCAGGCTGGGCTGTTCAATTTGTTCTTTCACTCTGGCTCATACCCCGCATGGGATTGACCGGAGCCGCCATCGCCGCCAGCTTCGGTTTTTTAAGCATTCTGCTGTTGGTATGGCGGCGATTGATACGCTCCCATAGCATAAAAGTTGCTGATTTTATTCCCAGATTGGATTATGCCTGGCGCCTGCTGCGCAGGATGTTTTAATTTCAACCCGCTGTCATGCCAAGCCTGCAATTTCTGTCATCCCTAGCCTGCAATTTCTGTCATCCCTAGCCTGCAATTTCTGTCATCCCTAGCCTGCAATTTCTGTCATCCCGAGCTTGTCGAGGGATTGCCCCCCACTGGATTTCGAAGTAAGACACCGTGGGGGTGGGGGAGCGTAGCCGAGGGCCACCATGACAGACACAAACCGTCATTGCGCCGCATCGGTCACTTCCACCATGGTGCGGAACTGAATCTTTGGATTGTTGTCCTGGGTCATGCGCAATGTAAACGGCGTTTCTGCGAGGAAAACGGGATTGTTGTCTTTGTCCCAGGCAATGTTGTTTTGCCGAAACTTCATGAATTCGCGGATGGCGTCGGCATCTCCTCCCATCCAGCAGGCTTTGTGGATGCTGCGCGGCTCAAAGCGGCATTTGGCGCCATATTCGTGTTCCAGGCGGTGCTGAAGTACTTCAAACTGCAGTTCGCCCACGGTACCGATGTATTTGCGGTTGCCGGGATCCTGTCGGAACAACTGCGCCAGGCCTTCTTCGGTAAGCTGCTCGATGCCCTTCTCCAGTTGCTTGCTCTTCAGCGGGTCGAGGTTGATGAGTTCCTTGAATATTTCCGGAGAAAAGCTGGGAATGCCCTTAAAATGCAGCATTTCTCCTTCGGTGAGTGTATCGCCGATTTTAAAATTTCCAGTATCATACAGGCCCACTACATCGCCTGCATAGGCATCTTCCACCACCTCTTTGGAACGGGCCAGGAAGGTATAGGGGTTTGCAAAGCGGAGGTCTTTACCCAAACGCACATGGCGGTAGGGTTTGTTGCGTTCAAATTTTCCGCTGCAAACGCGTAAAAAGGCGATGCGGTCGCGGTGGCGCGGGTCAATGTTTGCGTGAATTTTAAATACAAATCCACTGAATTTGGCTTCGGTAGGTTCTACCAACCGTTCGGCTGCCGGTCTGTGGATAGGGGTGGGCGCCAGCTCCAGAAAGGTTTCAAGCAGTTCTTGTACCCCGAAGTTATTCAGGCCCGAACCGAAAAATACGGGGCTGATGTGGGCATCCAGGTAATCCTGACGGTTCAACTCCCCGTAAACACCATCAATCAGTTCGATGTCATCACGAAGCTTGGCAGCATTACGCTCACCAATCAGCTCCGGCAACTGCGGGTCATTCGAGCCAGCCACGCGGATAAACTCATCTGCTTTTTTGGTCTTATTGCTTTCAAACAGGTTGAGTGAATGGTTGGGTATCAGGTAAACACCCTTAAAGTCGCGGCCGCTGTTAATGGGCCAACTCATGGGGTGCACGAGGATGTTTAACTTTTGCTCTACCTCGTCCAGCAGGTCGAAGGGATCTTTGCCGTCGCGGTCCATCTTGTTGATGAAGGTAATCACCGGTGTGGCCCGCATCCTGCATACTTCCATGAGCTTCTCGGTCTGCTCTTCCACACCCTTAACGCTGTCAATCACCAGGATAACGCTGTCCACGGCCGATAAGGTGCGGTAGGTATCTTCGGCAAAGTCTTTGTGGCCCGGGGTGTCGAGGATGTTCACCAGCTTGCCCTGGTATTCGAAGCTCATCACCGAAGTGGCCACCGAGATGCCTCGCTGCTTCTCGATTTCCATAAAATCGGAAGTGGCTGCTTTGGTGATTTTATTGGATTTTACGGCACCTGCCGACTGGATTTGTCCTCCGAACAGGAGCAGTTTTTCTGTGAGGGTAGTTTTTCCGGCATCCGGGTGGGATATGATGGCAAAGGTTTTGCGTCGGCTGATTTCCTGTTCGTAAGCCATGAATGGTTGCTGTGCTGAGTAATTAAATGATGCTTCTGATGCTGTGCAGGCGGTGGGTATAGCGGTTTAGTCCTTCGTGAAAAATGCCGCGTTCGTCCAGCATGTCTTCACGCACTTCGCCGCTGGCATGGATGAGTGTATGGCCGCCAGTGCATATGCCTACATGAGTGATGGCGCCCTGTTCGTTGCTGAAGAAGGCCAGGTCGCCGGGATGCTGTTGCTCGAAGGCTATTTCCTGGCCGTAGGTAATTTGTTGGGATGCGTCCCTGGGCAGGGTGATGTCGTGGATCTTGGCCAACACCTGCACAAATCCTGAGCAATCGCAGCCCCATATTGTTCTTCCGCCCCAGAGGTAAGGAGCTCCGATCCAGGAGCGCGCTTCGGATAATAACTGGCTGCGTACCGACATCATCGGGGTATGCGCCAAGTCCGGCAGCAGGTATTGTTCTTCGCCATAATGCAACATACGGCCTTCAGGCACTTCGCTGCCGGCAGGTAGGTACAGTTGATGCCTGCCGTTGTTGAGGTGCAGCGCTTCTCGAAGTACAACAAAGAGCACCTGATCTTCCTGTTTTTCCGTTTGCAGGGAATTGATCCATCCCTGGTATCGGTCGAACAGGGTTTCTAGCTTCAGCCAGTCGCCGGATTGCTCCAGCACCTGAGCGCGTTCACCGAACAGCATTGCGCTGATCATCTCGCTCCGACTGTCAGCCTGCCTGCGCAGCGGCGCCCAGGAAACGCAGCAGCGGATTACCGCACCCATTACAGGTGCAGACGCTCCTTGCGTTCTAGCAATTCAGTTTCGCTTTCCCTATGATCGGGGTCGGGAACACAGCAATCCACGGGGCAGACTGCGGCGCATTGGGGTTCCTCGTGGAAGCCAATGCACTCGGTGCACTTATCGGGTACAATGTAATATACTTCGTTGCTGATGGCCGCGTATTTCGCTGCGGCATCTACCACTGAGCCATCAAGCAGGGTATAAACACCTGTAACGGTATTGCCATCGGAAATGGCCCAATCAACACCAGCCTCGTAGATGGCGTTGTTGGGGCATTCCGGCTCGCAGGCGCCGCAGTTGATACACTCATCGGTTATGATAATGGCCATGGGGTAACAGGAAAAATAGGGTGCAAAATTACTCCGCGGCGGCGTTATTTTGCAGGCCTTAAGCCACCCTTATCCCATGATTATTGGTATTCTGTCTGATATTCACGACAACCTGAACAAATTGGAGCAGGCCTTGAGGCTTTTTGAAGAAAAAGGCGCTCAGGAACTGGTTTTTTGCGGTGATTTCTGCTCGCCCTTCAGCGCCCGGAGGCTTGCACAATGGAACGGACCGGTGCATGCAGTGTTCGGAAACAACGACGGTGATCGCTTTGCCATCAGCCGGGTGGTAGCAGATAATCCAAAGTTTAGGCTGTATGGAGAATATGGCGGCGATGAGCAGCAACTGATCAGCATTGATGGCATCCGGATCTGTATCACGCATTATCCCTTCTATGCGGTACCCTTGGCCAGAACCGGCTGGTTTGACGCCGTCTTCGCGGGCCACACCCACAAAGCCGAAAAACAGCGCTTTGGCAGCTGCCTCTTTCTGAATCCGGGTGAAGTAGCCGGCGTGTTTGGAACCCCAACAGTGGCCCTCTACGATACAGCGCTGCGCTCTTCGGAATTGCTGGAGCTGGGGTGAGGGATGTTTAAACAGAACATTTACGTTACCAGTTCCCCGGATTTTCCCGGATATACCGTGAAATGCGGTAATAGGCCAGATCGGTGCGTATGATGCGTTCGTGGTAATTGCGTTGCCATAATTTCCCCGTAAATCCCAATAAACGTATTTGCCTTGTAACAGCGGATTTATACCCGCGCACCATCGCCCCGATGGTATTCGACGGCGACCTCAGGGGCGTATCGCATACGCCCCTGAGGTCATTCCCGAAATCCAATACGCCCCTGAGGTCATTCCCGAAATCCAATACGCCCCTGAGGTCATTCCCGAAATCCAATACGCCCCTGTTATCATTCCCGAAATCCAATACGCCCCTGTTATCATTTTTCAAATCCATTTCATTCCAGTGATCATAATCATCCGAAATGGGGGAACATCCGCGTTCCATGTTTGAATTCGAAATGAAATCCGGATTTTCATGTTCTGCGGGGTTCTGCGGCGTATGCGATACGCCGCGGCGGGTAATTTCATCATTCCCGAAATCCAATACGCCCCTGTTATCATTTTTCAAATCCATTTCATTCCGGTGATCATAATCATCCGAAATGGGGGGACATCCGCGTTCCATGTTTAAATTCGAAATGATATCCGGATTTTCATGTTCTGCGGGGTTCTGCGGCGTATGCGATACGCCGCGGCGTCTGATTTCATCATTCCCGAAATCCAATACGCCGCGGCGGGTGATTCGAATGATGCCATGCATGTGGTTCGGCATGATGACGAATTCGCCCAGTTCGACATTATCGCGGAGTTTACAAGTGCGCATCCATTCATCATGCGCAATCTGACCGAATGCGTTGAGCTGCATCTTGCCGTTAACTACCTTTCCGAAGCGACAAATTCTATCCTGACAACAAATCGTAATAAAATACAGGCCCTTCCGGGCATAGTCATAGCCTTTCTTCCGGATGGACTTTCGATGGTGGATTTTTGGATTGTATTTCATAATAAAAGAAAAAAGTTTCAATTAACGACACTAAAAACAGACTCAAGAACTGATGCGGTGTTCGAATACGTCTAAAATCAGATAAGGTATAAGCCCTTATTTGATTATAGCAGCTAAATGCTGATGAAATCAAAAATGATGGAAATCGGCTGAGTAAAAGCAAAGACAAAAAAGTGATATTAAAGTCCTCATGCAAGATAATCTTCCGGAACATGAAAACAACGCATAAAAAAAGCGGATTCCTCCGCTTTCTCCTGGTCGGGGTGAGAGGATTCGAACCTCCGACCCCCACGTCCCGAACGTGGTGCGCTAACCGGGCTGCGCTACACCCCGAAACCCTACTTTTTTGTGACCTCAAATATAGGATTATGGGCTCGCTTAGCAATGGGGAGGGGCCGTCCTAAATGTAGAAGTCGGCCTCCTTAGGGACAACATGATATAAATCCAACGCTCCCAAACTCCGAAGCTTGGCTATCTTGCGGTTCGACGGGCTCACCATGACATAAATCCCAACTCCCAAACTTGGCTTACAGTGATTCGACCCCTACAAGTATGAACAAGTATGCGTTTTTCGTCATTGCCCTAATCTGAATGTCAGGCAACTAATGCCGCACCAATCTCCGACTATAGCCTTGCAATCCGGCCTTTGGTCCGGTTTTTGACCCACTGCAACAGAACATGTTTAAAATCGCCGCTCTTAGCCCTTTGTTCCTGGCCTTGGCCGCCATTCCCAGTGTTTTCTCCCAAAACGCCTATCGTGAAACCGATAGTTCGGTATTCTTGTATGGCAGCCATACCAAGCACCGCATCTTCGTATACCAATTAGCTGAAGTAGAATATGTAACCAACGAAAACGACCAGATTATAACCCTGAATACCGATACCAGCTACCTGGTATTTGAACGCAAATTGCTGCGCAAAGGGGTTTCCGTTTATACCATGAAATACTTGAATACCTACAGTGGAAAGGGTTTGGGTACAACAGGGGACTTCAGTGATACCCTCCGCTTTCTGCCGTATGAAGTGGAGTTTGATTCTACCGGTAAGTTGGTAGGTCTGCGCAACTGGACCATCTTCCGCGACCTGTATTTGGCCGATGCCGCCCGCAAATACCGTGAAAACAAGCTTGACCCGAACCAATACGAGCAAATCCGTAAATTCTTTGAAACCCGCGACAAAGTAGAGGCTACAGTAGCTCAGGATGTATTCAGCCTGTTCTCTATGTTCGGAAAGGATTATACGCTTACCGGATCCTACATCGTGGTGAAGGAAACGGCCAACCCCTTCACGCGAGAGCCTGTGCTGATCCAGGGCAAGTTGCAGTTTGAAAAGCCCGAAGGGACGAAAAATACCATCACAGCTAAAGGCGCCTGGGAAACCGATAAACGCGCTGAGGAAAAGATGAAGGATGACTATCAGCGCATTGCGCTCATGCTCAATCCTGACGGCAGCTTTACTTCATTGAACCAGGTACGCCTCACCAGTGAATCAACCCTCTACTACAACAAGATTCAAACTAAGGCCATGAGCTATAAACTTGCCGATCTGGTGTTGATGAACAGCAGTACCAAAGCTCGCCTGCGCACCTTCCAGTTGTGGGATATGGTGGACTGAAACAATTAGTCGAGAAAGAAATCTATCGTATTGCTCAGCGCCTCGGCAAAGGCGGGAACACCTTCCTGCTCCTCTGTCCATGGATGTCGGATGCCGAAGGTATGGTCACCGCCTTCCACCTTAATGAAAATGGCGTGAAACACTTTATTGTAGAAATACTCTGAAGCGTCTATATGCACATTTTTATCCTCAGTTCCGTGCACCAGCAGTAAGGGTATCTCCAGCGATTCTGCGGCATTGCCTAGGTGATAAATCTCGCGGTTGGCATCATAGTCGGTGTACAGTTTATAGCCCACAGGTAAATCTTCGCCCGTGCGGCTGTTCCTGATATAGGCCACTCCATCTTCCTTCCATCGTTCTCTGTCGAACTGACTCATGAAGATGTTCCAGTCGCTCACGCTGTTCCAAAGTGCCAGCTTCTTAATCCGCTTGTCGCGGGCTGCACTCAGCAGGGCAATACCACCACCGCGGCTGTGACCTGCCAGATAGATTGCGTTCATGTTGAAGTTTCCGGACTGAGGTAGTTCTTTCAGGCTGTTGAGGATGGTTTGCAGGTCATCCAGTTCCTTGCCGATGGTATTGCTGCCAAATGCTTCTGGTTCTACAAAGGCATCCGGAATCTGCGCGTTGGTGCCATTGTGGGAGAAGTTGAAGCGCAGGAAAGCAAGTCCCTCATTGCAGAATGCTTCCGGTAAGTAATCATAAAATCCCCAGCTTTTGAATCCCTTGAAGCCGTGGCAGAATATGACCAGAGGGAAGGAGCCTAGTTCAGCGGGCAGATAAAGGTCGGTAACTACAGGACGGCCATGAGCGCCCGGCAACTCCAGATTCAAAAAGCTGTTCATGACGCAATATTACTGAGGATCTACATCAGCCCCGCAGATTAATCGCTTGAATGCAGGCTGGCCGAGCAGGGCGCGCATTCCTGCGCGTATTTGCTCTTTCACGCGTGAGGGTTGAGGATGGGTGCGTGGAATGCGCAGTACCACCTGCTGGATGTATTGATTCCTTATACGGGAAATATGCGGTTTCACCGGGCCATTGATCAGCACCTCCTGACCGGCGGGAAACTGCCTGATGAAGGCTTCGGCGGCCTGCAGGGAGGTATTTGCTTCCTTGTGCCGGAACTCAATACGGATCATACGGGTGAAGGGCGGAAACTGAAACTGCTGCCGCATCGGCAGTTCGCGGGTGTAAAAGGATGCCGCATTGCCATCCACCACTTCAGCAAACAGGGGATGACCCGGCTGATAGGATTGCAGGATTCCGATGCCCGTGCTTCCCGTATGGGCCAGCACCTGCACAAACTGCTGGAAGGCGCGTTCATGGGCCCTGAAATCGGGAAGGTGCATGGCCTGATCGGCATCGGGAATCATGCTGATGCCCACCGCTCCCAATTCCATCCCGCGAGTAAGGAAGTGAGAGCCCACCAGGATGTTGGTCTTCTGTTGCATAAAGCCATCAACGATGCGCAGCAACTCCTTGCGGCTGCGCGCTGTCTCCTGGTCAAGGCGTGCAATATGGGCTTCCGGAAACAGGATGTTCAGCTCTTCGGCAATGCGTTCTGTGCCATAGCCCTGCATGCTGATTTTGTTGCTTCCGCAGGCAGGGCAGAGGCGCTGCGGTACTTCCTGATGCCCGCAGTAGTTGCACAGGTTGCGGCTGCTTGATTTATAATACGTAAGTGTAACGTCGCATTGCACACAACGCGGCCTCCATCCGCAGGTTTCACAGCGTATCCAGGGCACAAAGCCCTTGCGGTTGTGGTACACTATAACCTGTCGTCCTTCTTCCAGGCAGCGGTGGATTTCCTGCACGGCATGTGGACTGAAGATGCCCTGCATTTCGTTATTGCGGCGCAGGGTACCCGTGTCCACCAGGTGGACCTTGGCTTTGGGCAACTCCGTGCCAAATGGTGCTTCCATCAATCCATAACGCCCTTCCAGAGCCTGGTACCATACCTCGGCTGACGGAGTGGCGCTTATGAGCAGGCAGGCAGATTTGCGTTGATGGGCCAGCATGATGAGGGCATCACGAGCATGGATGTAAGGTCGTCTGTCAAACTGTTTATAGCTGCTGTCGTGTTCTTCGTCAACAACAAACAGTCCGGGGTTTTTAAAGGGAAGGAAGATGGCACTTCGGGAACCTAAAACCACACAGGGTTCGCCCTGTCGTACCTTTTCCCAGAGTTCGTAGCGCTCGGCATGGCTGTGTTTTCCGTGCCAAACCAGCAAATCCTTGCCGAAGTGCTGCTCGTAACGGGCAATGAGCTGCTGGGTCAGCGCGGCCTCAGGTTGTAGGATCAACAGCTGCTTACCCTCTTGCAGGGTGCTCTTGCACAGTTCCAGGCAGGTGGAGGTTTTTCCGCTACCTTTAGCACCATGCAGCAATACAACCTGATGTTGCTGCAGCAAGGTTCTCAAAGCTTCAGCAGCGTGGGTAAGGGCTTTTGAAGCAGGTGCAGGCGGAACAGTTGTGATGCCGGTTTTAAGCCGTGATACCTGTTCCTTATAAAGCACAACCAATCCTTTATCGCTGAGGGACTTCAAGGCCGGCTCCGACAAGCCGTGAGATTTCATCCAGGGCTGTTTTTCCAAGGCCTGACCTGCGGCTCCAAGAAGGCTCAGGATGATGTCGCTTTGTTTGGGTGCCTTGCGCTCCAGGGCATTCAGCGTTTCGCGCGCAAATGCATCGTTCTGCCACTGTTCAGAAAGCCGCATCATGGTGGTGGTTTTCGGAGTATAATGCTCGGAGATGTCTTCCTTTATCAGAATCAGGCCTCGCTCATAAAGGCTTTTGATGAACTTCAGCGGGTTTTTAATATCGGCCAGCTCGGATAGTTTATCCAGCACCACATA